>CAZCEZ010000007.1:0-75842 GCA_964497795.1 uncultured Acidimicrobiaceae bacterium
TCGGGCCGACCTTGACCTTGACGATGCCGCGGTACTCGTCGCCCTCGATCTCCTGCAGCTGCGCGCCGGGCAGGCAGGGGGCGATCAGCTCGACGTCGTTGAGCACCTCCCAGGCCCGGTCCAGCGGGACGGGGACGGTGAAGTCGTTGGTCAGCTCCATCGGTGGAGATCCTCCAGGGTGTCGATGTCGTGGGGGTGCCCGGTCGGGCACCGTATCCGCGCCACGAGATCGGGACGACCCCTGATGACGACACGACCGACGGCGTCGCCCTCGACGGGCAGCAGGTCCCACACCTCGGCGGCCAGTCGGACGGGGTGCCCCGGGGGCCCGTCGGGGTCGTCGTCGTACACGGCGACGGCGACGGGCGAGCTCGCCGCGGCCACGGCCCGCCACGCGTCGGCGGGCACGTCCGGCTGGTCGCCGAGGCCGACGACCACGGCGTCGTGCCCGGCGGCCGAGGCGGCGGCGATGCCGACCCGCACCGAGGTGGCCTGGCCGCGGGCCCAGTCCGGGTTCGGGACCTCGACGACGTCGTCGCCGAGCAGGTCGGACAGGTCGACCGCGCCGGTCACGACGAACACGGGCAGGCCCGCGGCCGAGACGGCCTCGAGGGCGTGGGCGACCACGGGCCGGCCGCGGAGGGGCGCGAGCAGCTTGTGGTCCGGACCGGCGAAGCGGGACCCGGCACCTGCGGCGAGCAGGACGGCGGCGGGACCGGCGGGCACCGGGCCAGTGTGCCCCGGGAGCGGGGGCCGGTCGACGGCGAGCGACCGTGGCAGCATGCCGGCATGGATCCCGTCTCCGCCCGCAAGGCCCTCGCCGGCATCCGCATGGGTGTCGGCCTCGGCGCCCTGCTCGCCCCTCGCGTCACCGGGAGGCTGTTCGGCATCGACGCCGCCGACAACCCGGCCGCGCCGTACCTGGCCCGCCTCTTCGGCGCCCGGGAGCTCTACATGGCCGCGCCGTTCCTGATGCCGTCGCCCGGACTCGACGAGGCCGAGCTGGCCAGCCGCGCCGTGCCCGTCGACGCGGCGGACACGGTCGCCGCCCTCGCCGCCGGCCTGCGCGGCACGCTGCCGTGGCGGGCTGCGCTCCCCGCCGCCGCCACCGCCGCGGTCGCCACCTGGCTGGGCTCGGTGGCCGCGACGAACGAGAACGTCGCCCACCCGGCCTGACCCCGCGGCCCCGGGCGGCCGGTGGACCGGGCGGCCGGTGGATCGGGCGGCCGGTGGATCGGGCCGTCAGTGGATGGGGCCGTCGGCGTCGCGCAGCGACGGCGCCGCCCGCCCGGTCCGCGACGCGATCACCTCGGCCAGGATCGACACCGCGGTCTCCTCCGGCGTCCGTGCGCCGAGGTCGAGGCCGATGGGGGCCATGATCCGGGCCAGCTCCGCCTCGGTCGCGCCCTCCTCCCGGAGCCGGCGGTTGCGGTCCTCGGTGGTGCGGCGCGACCCCATCGCCCCGAGGTAGCCGACGTCGGTGCGCAGCGCGGCCAGCACGGCGGGGACGTCGAACTTGGGGTCGTGGGTCAGCACGCACACGGCGTCGCGGGGCCCCAGGCCGTCCCCGACCCGCTCGAGCAGCCGGTGGGGCCAGTCGACCACCACCTCGTCGGCGTGGGGGAACCGGGTCCTGGTCGCGAACACCTCGCGGGCGTCGCACACGGTGACCCGGTAGCCGAGCACCTTGCCGACGCGGGCCAGGGCGCCGGTGAAGTCGACGGCACCGAACACGAGCAGCTGGGGCGGCGGGGCGAAGGACTCGACGAAGACCGACACGTCGCCGGTGGTGGCGTCGGGGTTGGCCTGGCCCCGGGTGCCGTAGTGGCGGACCCCGGTGGTGCCGGCGGCCAGCTCGCCGAGCGCGTCGCGGGCCACGACGCGGTCGAGGTCGGGGTCGCCGAGGGAGCCGAGCGGCTCGGCGTCGGGCCGCACGAGCAGCTTGGCTCCCACGCCCGGGCCGTCGACGACGGTGGCGAGGGCGACGGGCGCCTCGGCGGCGATCGCGTCGCGCAGGACGTCGAAGAGGCTCATGGGGACCGGGTTCACCAGTCGAGCGGCTCGATGAAGAGGTGGATCGTGCCGCCGCAGGTCAGGCCGACGGCGAAGGCCTCGTCGTCGGAGTAGCCGAAGGTCACGACCTTGCGGTCGCCCGACTCGAGCAGCTGCAGGGCCTCGGTGACCACGGCACCCTCCACGCAGCCGCCGGACACGGAGCCGGCCACCTCGCCGTCCTCGTTGACCGCCATGGCCGCCCCGGGCAGGCGGGGGCCGGAGCCCTCCACGTCCACGACCCTGGCCAGCGCGACGCGCCGCCCCGCGGCCCGCCACCGGTCCAGGTCGTCGAGGATCTCGCGCACGGGACCGACGCTACCGAGTCGCTCCGCGGGCCGTCGGCGCCGGCGCCTGCCCGTCGCCCCGGAGCACGCCGGCGAGGTCCTCGAGGCTGGCGATCGAGTGGCCCTCGACGAAGCGGTCGACGTGGGGCAGGGCCGCGGCCATGCCCCGGGCCAGGGGGGCGTAGCCGGGTGTCGCCTTGAGCGGGTTCACCCAGGTCACGCTGTGGGCGACCCGGGCGAGGCGGGCCATCTCCTCGTCGATGCGGGCCGGGTCGCCCCGGTCCCAGCCGTCGGAGAGGATCACGACGTCGGCACCCCGGGCCATGCCGCGCACGCCCCACGTGTCGTTGAACGCGCCGATGGCGTCACCCAGGCGGGTCCCGCCGCCCCAGTCGGCCACGGCGGCCGAGGCCCGGGCCAGGGCGGCGTCGGGGTCGCGTCCCGACAGGTCCCGGGTGAGCCGGGTCAGGCGGGTGCCGAGGGCGAAGGCCTCGACGCGGCGTCGGGCGACGACGGCGGCGTGCGCGAAGCGGAGCAGTGCCCTGCTGTACGCGGCCATCGAGCCGGACACGTCGAGCAGGAGCACGACGCGCCGCAGCCGCACCCCGGGGCCGGTCCGGGCCGGGACGAGGGCCTCGCCGCCGGTGCGCAGCGCCCGGTCCACGGTGCGGCCCAGGTCGAGGCGCCCCCCGCCGCCGGCGACGGGCACCTGCCGGCGCGACCGGCGGGGGGAGCCGGCCAGGCGCAGCCGGTCCAGGAGGGCGTGGGCCTCGGCCAGCTCGTCGTCGTCGAGGGCGGCCAGGTCGGCGTGGCGGAGCGTCTCGGTCCGGGAGAAGCGGACCTCGATCGTCGGGCCGCCGTCGGCGACGTCCTCGCCCCCCTCGGGCTCGGCGTCGGGGTCGTCGGTGGCGAGGGTGACCACCTCGGGCTCGGGTTCGGGCGCCCGGGTCGGGACCCGGCCGCCGAAGAAGGCCACGAAGGCCTCGTCGTGGGCGGGCACGTCCTCGGCCCGGCGGACCAGGGTCGTGCGCCCCGCCCAGTACACCTGCGCCGGGTCGGCGACGTCGACGGCGTCGAGGGCGGCGGCGTAGGTGGCGGTCGCGTCGACGGGCACGACGAGGCCGGTCCGGCGCAGCACCGCGACGAAGGCGGTCGCGACCGTGACCGGATCGGCCGGCGCCGGTGCGCCGGGCGCGCTCACCCGAGCCGGGCCGCGACCCGGGCGATCAGGTCGTCCACGCCGGCGGCGCGGATGCGCTCGACGTCCTCGCGGTACTTGCACACCGTCCCGAGCGTGGCGTCGACGGTGGCCGGGTCGAGGTCGGCGGCACCGAGGACGTGCAGGGCCGTGGCCCAGTCGATCGTCTCGGCCACGCCCGGGGGCTTGTAGAGCCCCGCGCCGCGCAGCTCCGCGGTCGCCGTGGCCACCGCCCGCGCCAGCCGCTCCCCCACCCCCGGCACCCGGGAGCGGACGATGGCGACCTCGCGCTCGAGGTCGGGGTGGTCGACCCAGTGGTAGAGGCAGCGCCGCTTGAGGGCGTCGTGCACGTCGCGGGTCCGGTTGGACGTGATCACGACCAGCGGCGGGACCTCGGCGTGGAACGTGCCGAGCTCGGGCACGGTGACCGTGTAGTCCGACAGCATCTCGAGCAGGAACGCCTCGAACTCGTCGTCGGCCCGGTCGACCTCGTCGATGAGCAGCACCGGCGGCGGCCCGTCCCGGTGCCGGACGGCGGCGAGCACCGGGCGGGACACGAGGAACCGCTCGTCGTAGAGCTCGTCCTCGAGGGCGGCGACCTCGGCACCGGCAGCCACGCCGGCCGCCTCGGCGGCACGCAGGTGGAGCAGCTGGCGGGCGTGGTCCCACTCGTAGACGGCCTGGCGCACGTCGAGGCCCTCGTAGCACTGGAGCCGGAGCAGCTCTCCCCCGGTCCACCGGGACAGGACCTTGGCCACCTCGGTCTTGCCGACGCCGGCGTCGCCCTCGAGCAGCAGCGGGCGGCGCAGGCGCAGGGCGAGCAGCACCACGGTCGCCAGGCCCTCGTCGGGGAGGTAGCCGTGGGCCTCGAGCGCGGCGCGCACCGCGGGCACGTCGAGCGCGTCGGGGTCCGTTCCGGTGGCGTCGGGCTCGGGCACGTCCCGCAGGCTACGGGCCGCCGGCGGCGCCCGGCCCGCCGACCGGGCACGACCCCCCGTCTCGGGCCGGTTGCTACGGTCCCCGCACCACCGGGCCGACCGGGCCGGGGACACACGAGGGGGATGGCCGTGGGCCTGCGCCACGTCGTCACGCTGACGTTCCGAGACGAGACCACCGACGCGACCGTGGAGGAGATCCTCGCCGCGCTGCGGGCGCTGCCCGACCGCATCGCGGAGATCCAGGGCTACGTGGTCGGCGCCGACGTCGGCGTCGCCCGGGGCGTGGCCGAGGGCAACGCCAGCCTCGCCATCGTGGGCGACTTCGCGTCGACCGAGGACTACGTCGCCTACCGGGACCACCCGGCCCACGGCGAGGTCATCCAGATGATCCTGCCCCACCTCGCCGCCCGCAGCGCCGTGCAGCACGAGACCTGACCCGCCGGGGCCTCTCCTGCCAGCCAGACCCAGCCCAGCCCGACCCAGCCCCGCCGACCCTGGAGCCCACCGTGTCCGCCGAGACCGCCCTCCCGCCCCTCGTCACCGACCCCGCCGCCGTCACGCCGGCGTGGCTCACCACCGCCCTCCGCCGCTCCGGCGCCCTCGCCGGCGGCGCGGTGGTGGACGTCTCCGCCGAGCCGGTGGGCACGGGCCAGGTCGGCGACTCGATCCGCTTCCACCTGACCTACGACGAGGCAGCCACCGGCCCCGGCGACGCGGCACCGCCCGCCACGGTGGTCGGCAAGTTCCCGGCCCAGGACGAGACGTCGCGGGCCGCTGGCACCGCGACGCGCACCTACGAGGTCGAGCACCACTTCTACGTCGAGCTCCGCCACCGGGTGGACATCACCACCCCCCGACCGCACCTGGCGCTGTTCGACCCGGCGACCCACGACTTCGTGCTGCTCATGGACGACCTCGCGCCGGCCGAGCAGGGCGACCAGATCGCCGGCTGCGACGCCGACACCGCCGCGCTGGCGATGGAGGAGATCGCCAAGCTGCACGCCCCGGTGTGGGGCGAGCCGGGCCTGGCCTCGCTCCCCTGGCTGAACCGGTCCAGCCCGGAGGGCGTGGCCGGCTACAAGGACCTCATGCGGATGCTGGTGCCCGGCTTCCTCGAGCGCTACGCCGGGCGCCTCCACGACGACGTCGCCGGCGTGGTCGGCCAGATCCTGGAGCGCCTCGACGACGTGTTCGTCCTCCCCGACGAGCCCCGCACCGCGGTCCACGGCGACTACCGGCTCGACAACATCCTCTACGGCACGCCCGAGTCCACCGCGGCGGGCGACCCGGCCCAGATCACCGTGGACTGGCAGACCGTGTCGCTCGGCCCCGCCATGTCCGACGTCGCCTACTTCCTCGGCACCAGCCTCGACCCCGCCCTGCGGGCCTCGGTCGAGCGGGACCTGGTCAAGGAGCACCACCGGACCCTGCAGGCCGGCGGCGTGCGCGACGTGAGCCTGGACTGGTGCTGGGAGGGCTACCGGCGCAACGCGCTCGCCGGGCTGCTCATGGCGATCCTGGCCTCGATGCTGGTCGGCCAGACCGACCGGGGCGACGAGATGTTCATGGCCATGGCCAACCGGTCCGGCCGCCTGGCCCTCGACCTCGAGACCCTCGACGCCCTCTAGGTCCTCGGGGTCCGGTCCGCCGGGCCCCGGGACGCGCCACGCCCGGGGCACCGACGGCGCCCCGGGCGTGGTCTCCCATCCTGATCCGGCTCGGCGGGCGAGCCGGTCGGGCGTCACCGCAGGTCGAAGCGGTCGTTCTCCATCACCTTCACGAAGGCGTCGACGAAGGTCTCGATCATCCGGTCCTCGCCGCCGGCGGCGGCGTACTCCTCGGCGATCGCCCGGAGCTGGCTGTTCGAGCCGAACACCAGGTCGACCCGCGACCCGGTCCAGCGCTGCTCGCCGGTGGCCCGGTCCTTGCCGACGAAGCTGTCCTCGCCCTCGCCCACCGGCTCCCACGCCGTGCCCATGTCGAGCAGGTTGACGAAGAAGTCGTTGGTGAGCTGGCCGGGGCGCTCGGTGAGCACGCCGGTGTCGTCGCCACCCGCGTTGGCGCCGATGGCCCGCATGCCGCCGACGAGGGCGGTCATCTCCGGGGCGGTCAGCCGGAGCATGAACGCCTTGTCGATGAGCAGGTGCTCGGCCGGGACCGCGCCCGCCTTCTGCTGGTAGTTGCGGAAGCCGTCGGCCGTGGGCTCCAGGTACTGGAAGGTGTCGACCTCGGTCATCTCCTGGGTGGCGTCGGTGCGACCGGGGCGGAACGGGACGGTGATGTCCCTGCCCGCCGCGGCAGCGGCCATCTCGACGCCGGCGGAGCCGGCCAGCACGATCGTGTCGGCGAGCGACACGTTCAGGCCGGAGGCGTCCCTGACCTCCCGCAGCTTGGCGACGATCCCCGAGATGCCCGAGCGGATGTTGACGTCCCAGTCGGTCTGGGGCGACAGGGCGATCCGGGCGCCGTTGGCACCGCCGCGGTGGTCGGTCTGCCGGTAGGTCGAGGCCGATGCCCACGCCACCGAGACGAGCTCGGCGGCGGACAGGCCGGAGTCCTTGATGGCCTGCTTGAGCGTGGCGATGCCGGACTCGCCGATCAGCTCGCCCTCGTGGGCGGGCACCGGGTCCTGCCAGAGGAGGACCTCGTCCGGGACCTGCGGGCCGAGGTACCGGTCGCGGGGTCCCATGTCGCGGTGCAGCAGCTTGAACCAGGCCCGGGCGAACTCGTCGGCGAGGACGTCGGGGTTCTCGTGGAACTCCTTGGAGATCTCGAGGTACGCCGGGTCCGTGATCAGGGCCATGTCGGCCGTGGACATCGTCGGCGGGGTCTCGGGGGCGCCGGGCTGGACCGGCGGCACCATGAAGCCCTCCTTGACCTCGACCGGCTGCCACTGCTTGTGGCCCGCCGGGGACTCGACCAGCTCCCACTCGTGGGCGAAGATCGTCTCGAGGTACTTGTTGTCCCACTGCGTCGGCGTGGGCGTCCAGGCACCCTCGAAGCCCGACGTGGTCGTGTCGGCACCCATGCCGGTGCCGTGGCTGTTGGTCCAGCCGAAGCCCTGCTGGTGCAGCGGGGCGCCCTCGGGCTCGGCCTCGACCGAGGGCTCGGGGCCGGCACCGTGCATCTTGCCGAAGGTGTGGCCGCCGACGGTCAGGGCGACGGTCTCGCGGTCGTTCATCGCCATCCGACCGAAGGTCTGGCGGATGTCGTGGGCCGACTTCATGGCGTCCGGGACGCCGTTGGGGCCCTCGGGGTTCACGTAGATGAGGCCCATCTGGACCGCGGCGAGCGAGCCGAGCAGCTCGCTGTCACCGTTCTCGAAGGTGCCGGCGTAGCGGTCCTTCTCGTCCAGCCACTCGTCCTCGGGACCCCAGTAGATGTCGTCCTCGGGGGCGAAGATGTCGGGCCGTCCGAAGCCGAAGCCGAACGTGCGGAAGCCCATCGTCTCCAGGGCGCGGTTGCCGACGAAGACGAACAGGTCGGCCCAGGAGACCGCGGCGCCGTACTTCTGCTTGATCGGCCAGAGCAGGCGGCGGGCCTTGTCGAGGTTGCCGTTGTCGGGCCAGGAGTTCAGGGGGGCGAAGCGCTGGGCACCGGTCCCGCCGCCGCCGCGACCGTCGTGCTGGCGGTAGGTGCCGGCAGCGTGCCACGACATGCGGATGAAGAAGCCGCCGTAGTGGCCCCAGTCGGCCGGCCACCAGTCCTTCGAGTCGGTCATCAGGGCGTCGACGTCCCGGGCGAGCTCGTCGACGTCGACGGTGGCGAACGCCTCGGCGTAGTCGAAGTCACCCAGCGGCGTGGAGCCCGGGTGGTTCTGGTGGAGGATCCTGAGGTTCAGTGCGTTCGGCCACCACTGGTCGTTGCCTCGGGCCTCGGGCGACGTGCGGGCGCCCCACTCGGGGCGGAAGGTCGGGCTGTCGGACACGGATGTCCTCCTACGGGTCGGGACGTCGGATGGGACCGGCTCGCTCCCCCCGGAGGTGTCCCCTGACGGGGAGCCGGTGATCACAGCATGTCGAATGGGAAGAGCCGTCACCACAAGTAGCGACTATGACGTCGATCGGTGCCGACGTTCCCCCGCCGAGCTGCCCGGACAGCATGCCCTGCCGCGGCACCGGTGCGCGTCCGTCAGGCGAGCGGGAGGCCCCGGGGCGCGTCCGGGGCACCGGCGGGCACCTCGTCGAGGACGAGCACGTCGACCTCGCCGCCGGCCTCGACGCCGTCGCCGTCGGGGAGCACGGCGAGCGCACGGGCCGCGGCCATGGCCGCCAGCTGGTGGCTCCCCTGCCCGCCCGCCGAGGCGACGTGGACCCGGCCGTCCACGCCGACGGTCGCCGCGACGCGGGCGAAGTGCGTCTTGCCGTCGGGCCGCCGGTCGAGGGCCTCGTCGGCCACGGCCCGGACCAGGGGGCGGTCGATGGAGGTGTGGCCCATGGCCCGGCGCAGCGCCGGGCGGCCGAGGAGCTCGAAGGACACCATCGAGGACACCGGGTTGCCGGGGAACCCGAACACCGGCACCGGCGTGCCGTCGGCGCGGGCCACGGTACCGAACGCGAAGGGCTTGGCGGGCTTGATGGCGATCTGCATCCAGGTCATGTCGCCGATGCGGTCGAGGACCACCTTCACGAGGTCGATGTCGCCCATCGACACCCCGCCCGAGGTCAGCACGGCGTCGCACGTGGCCACGCCCCGCTCGATGGCGGCGGTGATGGCCCCCTCCTCGTCCCGCGCGATGCCGAGGTCGACGACGTCGCAGCCCGCCTCGGCGGCCAGGGCCAGCAGGGTCGCCCGGTTCGAGTCCCGGATCTGGCCCGGGGCGAGCGGCCCGCCGCCCTCGACGAGCTCGTCGCCGGTGGAGCAGACGCCGACGGTCAGGCGGCGCCGGACGGCGACCTCGTCGGCGCCCACGCTGAGCAGCACGCCGAGGTGCGCGGGGCGCACGACGGTCCCGGCGGGGAACACGACCGTGCCCGGGACGAGGTCGTCGCCCGCCGGTCGGACGTGGTTGCCGACCGGGACCTCGATCTCGACGTCGACGACCTCGCCGCCGCCCGAGGTCCGGGACGAGGTCCGCTCGACCATCACGACGGCGTCGGCGCCCTCGGGCATCGGGGCGCCCGTGAAGATCCGGCTGGCCTGCCCGGGCCCGACCGCAGCGGTCGGGGCGTGGCCGGCGGCGATCGTCTCCACCACCTCGAGGGTGACCGGCGCCCCCGCCGTGTCCGCGGCGCGGACCGCGTAGCCGTCCATGGCCGTGTTGGCGAAGGGCGGGACGGCCTCGTCGGTCGTGACGTCGGCGGCGAGCACCAGGCCGAGGGCCTCGGCGGTCGGGACGGTGACCACGGGCGCGTCCGGCACCCGGTCCAGCACGTGGCGGCGAGCGTCGCCCAGGTCCCACACGGCGGCTCAGGCCCTCTCGTCGGCGGGGGCGGGGACGCGGGCGACGAGCCAGGACGCGATCGCGTCCACGGCGGCCGTGGCCTCGGGCACGACGGGGGCGAGCAGCTGGAACACGTGCCACAGCCCGTCGTGGACGACGAGGTCGACGGCGACGCCCGCCGCCTCGGCCCGCTCGGCGAGGGTGCGGGCGTCGTCGAGGAGCCGCTCCGTCGACGTGGCCTCGACCCGCATCGGGGGGAGTCCGGCGAGGTCGGCGAGCGCGGGCGACAGGAGCGGGTCGGCCGGGTCGACGGCACCGGCGTAGGCGTCGCGCCAGGCGGCGAGGTTGGCGCCGATGATCGGATCGCTCGCCTCGTTCGCCGCCATCGAGGGACCCGACAGCGTCAGGTCGGCCCACGGGGACAGGGCCACGACCGCGGCGGGCATCGGCAGCCCCTGCTCCCGTGCGGCCAGGCAGGTGGCCACGACCGCGCCGCCGCCGGCCGACTCGCCCACGAGGGCGACGCGCTCGGGGCCGGTGACCTCGAGCAGGCCCCGGTACGCGGCGACGCAGTCGTCGAGGGCGGCGGGGAACGGGTGCTCGGGGGCGAGGCGGTACTCCACGGAGTGGACGCTGGCCCCCACCCGGTCGGCGAGCTCGCCGATCCAGCCCCGGGATCCCTTCGCCGAGCCGATCACGTAGCCGCCGCTGTGGACGTGGAGCAGGTGGCGAGTCGGGGTGACGGCCCTGGGCACCGCCCGCCAGCACGGGACGCCACCGAGCTCGACCGGGTCGGTGTGGACGCGGCGGTTCGGCGGGGCGGCCACCCGGTCCAGGCGTCGCCGGGCGGCGAGGTGGTCGGTCTCGTCGCGGTCGACGAGGCGGGCGGCGATGCGCAGTGCGGCGCGGGCGCGGAGGCTGGGCGACACGGGTGCTCCCGGGAGGTCGGGTCAGTCGAGGGTGGCCACGAAGGCCTTGAGGTACTCGCGGAAGGCGGGGCCGAGGTCGTCGCGCATGCAGGCGATCTCGACGGTGGCCTTGAGGTAGTCGAGGGGCTTGCCGCAGTCGTAGCGGCCCTCGCTGAAGGCGTAGCCGACCACCTTCTGGGTCTGGTTGAGCAGGCCGATGGCGTCGGTGATCTGGATCTCGTCGCCCTTGCCCGGAGGCGTCTCGCGGATGGCGTCGAAGATCTCGGGCGTGAACACGTAGCGCCCGATGACGGCCAGGTTGGAGGGCGCCTCCTCGGGTGCGGGCTTCTCGACGATCTCGGTGAACCCGAACAGGTTGTCGGCGATCGGCTCGGGCCGGATGCAGCCGTAGGAGGAGATCTCGTGCGGCTCGACCTCGAGCAGGGCGATGACCGAGCCGGCGTAGGTCTCGTGCGTCTCGATCATCCCCCGCAGCAGGGCGCCGCCGTCGACCTGGATGTCGTCGCCGAGCAGCACGGCGAAGGGCTCGCCCCCCACGTGGCGCTCGGCGACGCCGATGGCATGGCCGAGGCCCTTGGCCACGCCCTGGCGCACGAAGTGGATGTCGCACAGCTCGGCCAGGCCCCGGACCTGCTCGAGCTCGGCGGTCTTGCCCTTGGCCTCGAGCTGGGCCTCGAGGCCGGCGAGGCGGTCGAAGTGGTCGCCGATGGCGGACTTGCCGTCGCTGTCGACGATGAGCACGTCCTCGATGCCGGCGGCCACGCACTCCTCGACGATGTACTGGATCGTCGGCTTGTCCACGACCGGCACCATCTCCTTGGGCACGGCCTTGGAGGCGGGCAGGAAGCGGGTGCCGAGGCCGGCGGCGGGGATCACGGCGGTGCGCACGGGTGCCATGCGCTCTTTCCTAGCCGACGCGCCCAGCGACGACGACCGGCCCGGCGACGCCCACCTCAGCCGGGCTCGCGCCCCACGCCGGACTCCTCGCCCCGCAGCAGGCGGGCGATGTTCGTGCGGTGGCGGACCACGATCACGGCGGCCAGGGCGGCCCCGACGCCGACCTCGCAGGCCGTCTGGCCGAGCGCCAGCTGCACGAGCGGGATGGCGGCGCAGGCCACGATCGAGCCGACGGCGGCCTTGCCCGTCACCTTGACCAGCACGGCGAACAGGGCCCCCAGCACCAGCGCACCGAGCGGCGCGCACACCAGGCCGACCCCGCCGACGGTGGCGACGCCCTTGCCGCCCCGCAACCCGCGGGTGACCGGCCACAGGTGGCCGGCGACGGCGGCGGCACCGGCGAACCAGGCCAGCGTGCGGCCGTCCACGACGTAGCCGAGCCCGGCGGCGAGCGCGCCCTTGCCGGCGTCGCCGAGGAGGACCACGGCACCGGCCCGCACCCCGCCCAGACGGGTGCTGTTCGAGGCGCCCGGGTTCCCCGAGCCGGTCGTCGTCGGGTCGAAGCCGAGGCGACGCCCGACGAGCACGGCGGTCGGGAAGGTGCCGAGCAGGTAGGACGCCACGATCACGGCGACCACTCCGACGGCGTCCATGGCGGGAGCGTAGGCCCGGGCCCCGACCCCGCACCCAGCCCGCGGCCGCCGGGTTGGACGGCACCCCGCCCCCGACCGGTATCGTTGGCACTCGCGGGGCGAGAGTGCCAGCCACCCCGCTCGCCCGTGGGAGGAGCCACGCGGCGACGTCACGACACCCGGAGCACGCGATGCCCACCTATGAGTACCGCTGCAAGGCCTGCGGCCACGAGCTCGAGGTCCAGCAGTCCTTCAGCGACGACCCGCTCGAGACCTGCCCCGAGTGCGAGGGTCAGCTGAAGAAGGTGTACGGCAACGTCGGCATCTCCTTCAAGGGATCGGGCTTCTACAAGAACGACGCCCGCGGCTCGTCGAAGACCACGTCGACCCCGTCCTCGAAGAGCGACTCGTCCTCGACGTCGTCGACGAGCGACTCGTCGTCCTCGAAGAGCGACTCGCCCTCGAAGAGCGACTCGTCGTCGAGCTCGTCGACCGGCTCGGCCGCGGCCGCCTCGGACTGAGCGTGCTCGACGGCGAGCCGATCGCCGACGTCGGCGTCTTCGGCGGCTCGGGCTTCTACGAGTTCCTCGACGGCGCCCGCGAGGTGCACGTGGCGTCGCCCTTCGGCGAACCGGCCTCGCCCCTGGTCGTCGGCGAGCTCGACGGCCGGCGGGTGGCCTTCCTCCCCCGCCACGGCGCCGACCACCGCTTCCCGCCCCACCGGATCCCGTACCGGGCCAACGTCGACGTGATGCGCCGGGCCGGCGTGGGCGCCGTGTTCGCGCCCTGCGCCTCCGGGTCGCTCCAGCCCCACGTGGCCCCCGGCTCCTTCGTCGTCGCCGACCAGCTCGTCGACCGGACCAAGGCCCGGGGCGACACCTTCTGGGACCTGGGCGCCCCCGACGACCCCGCGACGCCGGGCCACGTGCCCTTCGCCGATCCGTACCACCCGACGCTGCGCCGGGTGGCGATCGACGCGTGCCGGGCCGAGGGCGTCGACGTGCACGAGACCGGGACCGTCGTGGTGATCGAGGGCCCCCGGTTCTCGACGCGGGCCGAGTCCCGCTGGTTCTCCTCGCAGGGCTGGGAGGTGGTCAACATGACCCAGCACCCCGAGGCCCCCCTCGCCGCCGAGGCGGGCCTGCCCTACGCGACGATCGCCCTCATCACCGACTTCGACGCCGGGCTCGAGGACGACCCCGCCGTGCCCCCGGTGACCCAGGACGAGGTCTTCGCCTTCTTCCGGGCCAACCTGGAGGCGGTGCGCCGGGTGCTGTTCCGGGCCGTCGCCGCCGTCCCCCAGGACCTGATCGACGCCACCCGCCGCGCCCGGGTCGCCTGACCGGACGGCCGGGTCGCGCCCGGCCGGTAGCCTGGCGCCGCGGCCCCGGGGCCGTGACCGCTTCCCCCTCCGCCGGCCCGCTGCCCGGGTCCGTGCCCCCTGGAGGTGGACGTGCGTCCCGCACCCGCCCGGTTCCCCGTCCTCGCCCGACCGTCGCGCCGAGCGCTCGCCGCCGGCCTCCTCGCCGTGCTCGCCGGCCTCCTCGCCCACGGGCTCGTGACCCGGGCCCGGCAGGAGGCGGCCGCGTGGGGGCCCGGCGTGCCCGCCTGGGTCGCCACCGTCGACCTCGACGCGGGCGACGTGCTCGCCCCGGGCGACGCCGTGCTCGTCGACCGGCCCGGCGCCGCCGTGCCGGGCGCCGCCGTCGGCGACGACCCGACCGGCCGCACGGCCACGGCGGCGCTCGCCGCCGGGGAGGTCGTGCTCGCCACCCGCCTGGCCGGGCCCGGGGCGACCGGTCCCGGCGCCCTCGTGCCCGACGGGTGGCGGGCCGTCGCCGTGGCCCAGCACGACGGCGTCCTGCCCCTCGAGCCGGGCGACGTGGTCGACGTCGTCGCCGCGCTCGGCCCCGGGGCCGGGTCGGGCGGCGGTGGTGCCGTCGTCGTGGCCGCCGGCGCCGTCGTGGTGCACGTGGCCGAGGACGCCACCGTGGCCGTGGCGGTGCCGGCCGGGGCGGTCCCCCGCCTGGCCGCCGCCCTCGTCAGCGGCGTCGTCCGCCTCGCCCTGGTGCGCTGACCACGCCGACCGACTCCGACCAGCTCGCCTGCTCCTGCTCGACGCCGCTGCGCCGGCGCAGCTCGAGGATCTCCCGGACCTGGGAGGCGACCCGGCCGAGCGACGTCAGCTGCGCCTCCGTGAAGTGGTGCGGCTCGGTGTCGAGCACGCACACGGTGCCCACGGCCGACCCGTCGTCGAGCACGAGGGGGATGCCGGCGTAGGCGCGCAGGTGCGGGCTCCCGGTCACCAGCGGGTTGTCGCGGAAGCGGTGGTCCTCGTGGGTGTCGGTGACGACGAGGGGCTCGCGCTCCTCGACGGCGAGCTGGCAGAAGGCGATCTCCCGGGCCGTCTCCCGCAGCTCCGTGCCGTGGGCGGCCTTGAACCACTGCCGTCGCTCGTCCAGCAGGCTGAGCAGCGCGACGGGGGTGCCGCACACCTCCGCGGCGAGGGCCACGGCGTCGTCGAAGACGTCCTCGGCCGGGGTGTCGAGCACGTGGCACGCCCGCAGGGCGCGGAGGCGACGGCGCTCCACCTCGTCGGGGGCGGTGCCGCCGACGTCGCGGCCTTGGCCGAGGCGACCGGATCGGGGGGCGTGCGGGTCCTGCACGGCCCCCATGCTCCTCGCCGGGGGCTCGTCGCGCAAGGGGTGGGCGCGCCCGCTGCCCGGCTCAGGCCCGGAAGCCTGCGGCCACCAGGGCGATGACGCCGAGGCCGACCACGACCCGGTAGGCGACGAAGGGGGCGAAGGTCCGGGTCTGCACGAAGCGGATCGTGCCCCACACCGCGGCGTAGCCGGTCAGGGCCGAGGTCAGGATGCCCACGGCGAAGGGCAGGAGGAAGTCCGACGGGATGCCGCCCTCGCCGAGCACGTCGAGGAGCTTGTACGCGCCGGCCCCGGCGATGATCGGCAGGCTCATCAGGAACGACAGGCGGGCCGCGGCGGCACGGTCGAAGCGCAGCGCCCGGGCCACGGTGATGGTCACGCCCGAGCGGGACACCCCGGGCTGGAGGGCGAGCGCCTGACCGATCCCCATGAGCAGGGCGTCGCGCAGGCGGAACGACGCCGTCTCCCGCGGGCCGCCGAGCCGGTCGGCGACGGCCAGGAGGAGACCGCCGGCGATGAGCATGGCCCCGATGAGCCAGTACACGTCGTCGAGCCGCTCGATGGTCGAGTCGAGCGCCACACCGGTGATGCCGGCCGGGACCGCCGACACGACCAGCAGCCAGGCGACGGCGCCCTCGGGGGGCGCGCCGATCCGGTTGCGGGGCACGAGCAGCTTCACGCCCTCGCGGGCGTAGACGACCAGGTCGCCGGCGAAGTAGGCGATGGCGCCGGCCAGGGTCCCCAGGTGCAGTGCGACATCGAAGGTCTTGGCCAGCGAGTCGTCGCCCGCGAAGTCGTCCCACCCGGCGATCCACGGCACCAGGGCGAGGTGCCCCGAGGACGAGATCGGGAGGAACTCCGAGAGCCCCTGGACGATGCCGAGGACGATGGCGTGGACGATGGGCACGGGGATCTGGTCCGGGTCGGGCGGCGGGACGCCGGGGGCGCCGGCCCTGCGGTGTCTAGCGCCCGGAGAGGGTGACGCCCGGGATGAGGAGGGTGACGCCG
Organism: uncultured Acidimicrobiaceae bacterium; assembly: GCA_964497795.1. Classification (GTDB taxonomy): domain Bacteria; phylum Actinomycetota; class Acidimicrobiia; order Acidimicrobiales; family Salinilacustritrichaceae; genus Salinilacustrithrix. The sequence goes on from CAZCEZ010000007.1 coordinate 15,988, forward strand.
CCGGTGCCGCCCGGCTGCCACTCGACGTCCGCGCCGACGTGGGACACGTCGAGCAGGAGCCGCTGCAGCGTCGAGGCCAGCGTGGCCTCCTTGATCGGCTCGGCCCGCTCCCCGCCCCGGACCCGGAGGCCCTCGACGGAGACGGAGAAGTCGCCCGAGATCGGGTTCACGCCCGAGTGGAGGCCGCCCAGGTTGGAGGCGAGCACGCCGTCCTCGACGGTGGCGAGGAGGGACTCGAGATCGCCCTCGCCCGGGGCCACGGTCAGGGCCCGGGCCGAGATCGAGGGACGGGACGAGATGCCCCGGGCCGCCGACGCGGTGGACGTCGTGCCGGCCCGCCGGGCCGACGCCGTGTTGTGGAGGAAGCCCTCGAGGACCCCGTCGGCCAGCAGCGGGACCCGCCGTGAGGCCAGCCCCTCGTCGTCGTGGGTGCTGGCGCCGAGCGACGCCGGGTTGGTCGGGTCGTCGACGATCGTGAGCAGCGGCGAGCCGACCTGCTCCCCCACGCGGTTGGCGAAGGGCGACCGGCCCTTGGCCACGGCCTCGCCGCCCAGCATCCCGGACACGATGCCGAGCAGCGTGGCGGTCAGGCGCGGCTCGAGGATCAGGGTGACGGTCGCCGACTCCGGCTTGGTCGAGCCGATCTTGGCCAGCAGGCGCTCGACGGCGTCGTCGGCCGCCTCCTGGACCGAGACCTCCGACGGGCCGCGGCCCACCGACATGCCGCCGGCGATGACCGAGGCGTCCCCGTCGTCGGCCAGGGCCGACACCGAGCAGTAGGCGATGGTGCGGCGCCCGCCGACGGAGATGCCCGTGGAGGTGGCGACTGCGAACGCCGACTCCGCGTCGGTGTAGCTGGCGGCGCGCACGCCCCGGACGCGGGGGTCGGCGCCCCGCACCAGCCGCTCGAGCTCGATGGCCCGGGCCACCTTCTCGTCGGTCGCCGTGCGGAGCACGTCGTCGTCGTAGGGGTCGAGGTCGACGGCGGCCACGCCGTCGGGCTCGGCCAGCCCGGCCCACTCGTCGGGCTCGGCGAAGGGCAGGTTGTCACGGGCCTCGGCGAGGGTCTCGGCCACGATGGCGTCGTCGAGGCTGGTCGCCCACGCGAAGCCGGTGCGGCCGTCCTTGACGACGCGGATGCCGATGCCGGCCGAGCCGGCCTGCGTGAGGGACTCGATCTCGCCCTGGTAGGCGTCGACCTCGGTCCGGGTGCCGGTGGCCACGTAGGCCTCGACCTGCTCGCCCGGCGCGGCCTGCGCGGCGACCCGGTCGGCGAGGGCCCGGAGGGAGGCGACGTCGGCGCCGGTGATCGGTTCGGTGGTGGTCATGTCGTGCTCCTCTGCGCCGCGGCTCAGGCCGCGGTCCCGCCGATGGTCAGCTGCGCGACGCGCAGGGTGGGGCAGCCGTCGCCGACGGGCACGCCCTGGCCGTCCTTGCCGCACGTGCCGGGCCCGCCGAAGGCGAAGTCGTCGGCGATGACCTCGATGTCGGCCAGGCACTGGGGGCCGTTGCCGATGAGGTTGCCCTCGCGGATCGGCTCGGTGATCTCGCCGTCCTCGATCAGGTACGCCTCCTGCATGCCGAACACGAAGTCGCCCGACGCCGTGTTGACCTGCCCGCCGCCGAGCTTGGCGACGTAGACGCCCCGCGGCGTGCCGGCGATGACCTCCTCCGGGGTCGCGGTCCCGTTCTCGAGGAACGTGTTGGTCATCCGGACCATCGGGAGGTGCTGGTAGGACTGGCGGCGGCCGTTGCCGGACAGGTCACGCCCCTCCTTGCGGTTGCGCAGGAAGTCCCACATGTAGTCGGTGAGGACGCCGTCCTCGATGAGGACGTTGCGCTGGGCGGGGGTGCCCTCGTCGTCGACGGCGAAGGCGCCCCACTCCTCGGCGATCGTGCCGTCGTCCACGAGCGTGACGCCCCGGGCCGCGACCTGCTCGCCGACGCGGTTCGCGTAGACGCTGGCACCCTTGTCGACGAGGTCCTTCTCGAGGCCGTGGCCGCACGCCTCGTGGAACAGCACGCCGCCCGACCCGGCGCCGATGACGACGGGCAGCTGGCCGGCGGGGGCGGGACGGGCCCGCAGCTTGGTGATGGCCTGCTCGGCGGCGACGGCGGCGAAGGCCTCGACGTCGATCCGGTCGAACAGCTCCCACCCGATCGTCAGCCCGATCGTGTTGCGACCGGTCTGCATGCCGGTGTCGCCGGTGGCCACGGCGCTGACCGAGAAGAAGGTGCGGACCTGGTCGTCGGTGGTGAGCAGGCCGTCGGAGTTGGCCACGAGGATCCGGCGACGGCTGCCGCCGACGCCCGCGCTGACCTGGGAGATCTCCCGCCCCGCGGCCCGCGCCGCCTCGTCGGCCCGCCGCAGGACGGCGACCCGGTCGGCCTTGGGCACGTCGTCGAGGAGGATCTGCGGGTCGGAGGGGTTGGCGTGGCTGGTGCGGGTGAGGGCCACCTCGCGCACCCCGCCGCCGCCCTGGCGGGCGGCGGCCGACGCGGCCTCGGCGGCGCGCAGCAGCCCGGCCTCGGAGAGGTCGGCGGTGTGGGCGAAGCCGGTGGTGTCGCCGACGACGACCCGGATGCCGGCGCCTCGGTCGCGACCGGAGGACAGCTGCTCCACCCGGCCGTCGTCGAGCATCGCGTTGCCGTTCTGCTTGTCCTCGGCGAAGACCTCGGCGAACTCGCCGCCGGTCTGGAGCGCCTTGTGCAGGACTCGCTGGAGCGTGGGCTCCTCGATCATCGGTGCCTCCCTGGGCAACGTCGGGGTGGGGTGGGGACAGGGTCGCGCAGCGCCGCCGGGCGTGCCGGGCGGGCCGTGACGGCGCGCGGGCCGTCGACGACGTAGCGTGCGGACGTGGGAGCACTGCAGACCGGACTGTCCGCCGCGGTGGAGCTCGTGGTGGGCGAGGGCGACACCGCCATCGCCATCGGCTCGGGCGACGTCCCGGTGCTGGCCACGCCCCGCCTGGTGGCGCTGTGCGAGCAGGCCGCGGTGGAGGCGCTCGCCGGCCAGCTGCCGGAGGGCTCCACCTCGGTCGGCATGCGGGTGCAGGTCGACCACCTGATGCCCACGGCGGTCGGCCTGTCGGTCCGTGCCGAGGCCACGCTCGAGAAGGTCGCCGGGCGCCGGCTCACCTTCACGGTGTCGGCCTCGGACCCCCGGGGGCTCGTGGCCGCCGGGCGCGTCACCCGCGTCGTGGTCGACGTCGAGCGGTTCCTCGAGAAGGCGCGCTGAACCGTCACGACTGGAGCACCTCGGTCACGCTGAGCTGGCCGGGCCGGTAGCTGCCCGCGACCGTCACCTCGTCCCGCGACCAGGCCGGGGCGTCGTCGGGGACGGCGAGGTCGAGCCGGCTCGGGTCCAGACCGACCAGGTCGATCGCCACGCCCTCGCAGTAGGGCGGGTCCTCCCGGTCCCGGGCCGAGCACAGGATCGAGCGCCGCTCACCGACGAAGACGTAGCCGGTCACGACGACCTGCTCCTCGGGCGCGACCAGCTCGAGCACCTCCTGCACCGACAGCGCGTCCTCCGCGACGTCGGCCACGTCGGGCCCCGCGTCGCCGTCGAAGAAGACGACGAGGATCAGCGCGACGACGGCGAAGCCGAGCGCGGCGGAGACCACCGACTGGACCAGGACGCGGGTGCGCGTCGTGCGACGGCGGCCCGGGCTCACGCCCGGTCGACGGCCACGACGGTGCGGCTCGCGACGTCGATGGTCAGGACGGCCGCCGTCGGCAGGTCGGGCAGGTCGAGGTCGTCGGCCGCGGCCAGGACGATCCCGCTGTCGAGGACCAGGCGACCGTCCTCGGCCGACCGGAGCGAGCCGGTGACGTAGGCGAGGTCCGGGTCACCCGGGACGCGCACCACCGAGGCGATGCTGCCGAGCCAGACGACCTCGCCGTCCTGGATGCCGACCTGGACGTAGTTGCCCTCGTAGCGGCCCACGGGCTGGAGGGAGCCGTCGCCGGCCGCGAAGGACTGGAGGTCCTCGTGGACGTCGTAGGTCCGGTCGTCGTCCAGGGTCAGGCTCGTGAAGTCGTCGGCGACCTCGACCAGGACGCCCTCGGCGTCGGGGACGCGGGGGGAGCCGTCGAGGGGCACGAACAGCTCCGGTGCGCCGTCGTCGTCCCCTCCGCCGCAGGCCGCCCCACCGAGGGACAGGAGCGCGGCCAGGGCGACGAGGCCGACGAGGGCCCGGATCCGGCGGTCGGCGCGCACGTCAGCTGTCCGTCCCGGCGGCCGGGGCACCGGTGGTGGTCGCGTCGGTCGACCCGTCGGCCGGGTCGCCCTCGTCGCCGGCCGCACCGTCGACGACGGGCTTCACGCCGAGGTTGACGAGCACGGCGAGGTCGGCCTCGATCGTGTCGTCCTCGGGGAGCTCGACGGCGAGGGACGGATCGCCGACGTCGAGCAGCTCGTAGGACGTGGAGCGGAACCGGATGCGGGGATCGCCCCGCAGGTCGAGGAACGTGTTCAGGCCCTCGAGCAGGAACTGGCCGAGCTCCTCGCCCTCGAGCTGGCCGACGGTGGCCTGGAAGCCGTCGCGGATCTGGTCCGGCGCGTTCTCCGAGACGAGGCGGACCATGTAGTCCTCGAAGTCGTCGAGCCGGGACGGGGTGAGGCCGATGTCCTCCATGACGCGGATGACCTGGCCGTCCTTGACGTAGACGACCATCTTCCGGAAGACGGCCTCGCCGGGCAGGTCGCCGTTCTGGGCCTCGGCCGCGGTCGGGAAGTTCGGCTGGACCAGGTCGTAGCGGGTGACGCCCGATCCCTCCTCGGGGAGGGGGAAGGGGTCCTCGTCGGCGCGGTACACCAGGCTGATCGAGTCCGGGTCGTACTCCACGAAGACGACCTCTGTCGCCAGCGTCGCCCGGCGGGCCCGTCCGAGCTGGCGGAAGGCGTCGAAGATCGGGTCCACGCCGGGGTCGGTGGCGGCGTCGACCGACACGAGCTGGGGCGGCGCGCCGCCGGGGTCGACGACCCACCGGCGGGCCTGCAGGGCGTCGAACACGGAGATGCCGTCGAGCTCGGTCTCGGTGTCGACGAGGCCCGTCATGTCCTTGTCCACGAACCGGCCGAGCTCGCCCGGCTGGAGGAAGCGGACGGCGACGACGTCGTCGGACACGACGCGCTCCAGGACCGGCTCGCCGTCCTCGAGGAGGCGGGCCTGGTAGCGGAAGTCGTCCTCGACGATCCCCTGGACGACGGTGGTCCGACCGGAGGGCGTGACCTCCTGGTACACGAAGCGGTGCGCCTGCAGGGCCGTCTCGTCGAGGACGTCGCGCACCTCCTCGGAGTCGGTGTCGTCCTGCGCGCAGGCGCCGGCCAGCACGCCGAGCAGACCGACGAGCACGGCGATGCGGGCCCAGCGTCGACGGGGGTGGGACCGGGGCGTTCGGCCGATCACGGCTGGATCTCCAGTGCCTCGCGGAGCAGCGATCGGCCGCCCTCGTAGCCGTCGCGGGTCGACAGCAGGAACAGGTGGTCGTCGTCGAACCAGATCGTCAGCGTCTGGCGGTCGGCACCGGCCACGTAGAGCTCGGTGCCGCCCATCCGGAACTGCGCCGCGCCCGCGCTGACGCGGTTCACCAGGCTGGCGCGGAAGGTCTCGTCGTCGGCGTCGACGTCGTCGGCGAAGCGGCCGATCTGCAGCGTGGCCTGCAGCAGGTCGTCCTCCCGGAACGAGTAGAGGCCGGCGGCCTCGAGGTACGGCCGCTGGGCGCCCGACAGCGTGTCGGCGATGTCCTCCTCCTCGACGGCCAGGCCGTTCACCTCGAGGGGGATCGACGCGTCGAGCTCGGCGATCGTCCGGTCGTCGGCGGCCGACACGGCACCGTCGTCGCCTCCGCTGCACGCACCGACGAGCGCGGCCGCGGCCACGACCGGCGCGAGGGCCCGCCGCAGGGGGGTCCGGGACGTCACCGTCACTGGACCACGATGACCTTGCCGCCCGCGTAGGGCCGCGTGTCATCGGTGTAGTTGAAGTCGCCCACGAACTCGGGCCGGAAGATCTCGACGGCGCCGGGCGCGATGGGGCCGACGCTGACGCCGAGGTTCTCGAACACGACGGTCCGGGCCTGGGTGCCGATGTTCTTGAAGCGGATGGTGCCGCCGGTGCGGATCTGGACCACGTTCGGGGTGAACTGGCCGAGGCCGTCCTGGCCGTCGTCGCGGATGACGACCTCCTCGGACACCTCCTGCTCCTCGGGCGCGACCGTCGTGGTGGTCTGGGCGACCGTGGTGGTGGTCTGCGCGGCGTCGGCGACCGTGGTCGTGGTCTGCTCGGGGATCGTGTCGTCGACCACGGTCGTGGTCGTCGTCGACCCGCCGAGGGCCTCGGACTGCTCGGGGTCGAACTCGAAGAGGGCGTCGTCGCCGACGGAGTTCTCCTCCCCGCATGCGGCGAGGACCATGCCGGCGGCGAGGAGGAGGGCGAGGAGGCGGGTCATGCGAGGCTCCCGGATCGGTTGATGGCGGCCTCGGAGGTGCCGAGGTAGGACTCGATGACGCGCTCGTCGTTCAGCACGTCGTCGGGCAGGCCGCGGGTGACGAACGTGCCCTGCTCGAGGGCGATGAGCTCGTCGGAGACAGCGGAGATGAGCGGCATGTCGTGCTCGATGATGAGGATCGAGCAACCGGTCTCGAACTTGACCCGGCGCAGCAGCGGGGCGAGGCCCTCGGCCTCGGCCTGGGCGATGCCCGAGGACGGCTCGTCGAGGAGCAGCACCTTGGGCTCGGCGGCGAGCACGCAGGCCAGGTCGACGATCCGGCGCAGGCCGGTGGACAGCTCGCGGACGAACTTGTCGCGGAAGGCACCGATCTCGAGGAGCTCGATGAGGCGCTCGGCGCGGACCCGGGCCCGGCGCTCGGCCTTGCGGACCTGCGGCGCGGAGATGGCGCCGAGGATCGAGGAGCGGACCTCGAGCTTCTGCTCGAGGGCGATCAGGATCGTCTCCTCGACGGTCAGCGAGGGGAAGAGGCGGGCGTCCTGGAAGCGGCGGATGAGGCCCATGCGAGCCCGCTCCTGGGGCGAGAGGTCGTTGAGCTCGACGCCCTGGAAGCGCACGACGCCGCCGTCGAGGGGCTGGGCCCCCGAGATCAGGTCGAAGATGGTCGTCTTGCCGGCGCCGTTGGGACCGATGAGGCCGAGGACCTCGCCCTCGCGCAGGGCGAAGGAGACGTCGTTGACGGCCCGGACGCCGCCGTAGTCCTTGACGAGCCCCTCGACCTCGAGCGCCGGGGCGGCGTCGGCGAGCTCGATCGGCCCACCGGCGGCGGCCGTGGTGCCGGAGGTGAGGGCGCCGGTGCCCTTGACGTACACGGCGCGGAGGATGTCGGGGCGGTCGAGCAGGTCCTGGGTGGGCCCGTAGAACCGGACCTCGCCCTTCTCCATGAAGATCGCCTTGTCGGCGATGGTCAGGGCGACGTTCACCGACTGCTCGACGACGATGACGGTGACGCCTCGCCGGTTGATCTCCTTGACGATCTCGACCAGCTGGCCGACCACGGCGGGCGACAGGCCGAGGGAGAGCTCGTCGATCAGGAGCATCTTCGGCTTGCACAGGAAGGCCTGGGCCAGCGACAGCTGCTGCTGCTCGCCGCCCGAGAGCGTGCCGGCCGGGACGTCGAGGCGCTCGGTCAGGCGGGGGAAGATCTCGAAGACCTCGCGCATCCGGGCCTTGGCGTCCTCGACGTCGTCGGACATCCAGTTGCCGAGCAGCAGGTTCTCCCGCACCGACATGGACGGGAAGATGCCCCGGCCACCGGGCATCTCGATGACGCCGCGGGCAGCGATCTCGTTGGACGGCATCTGGGTGATGTCGCGCCCGTCGAAGATGACCGCACCGGAGCGGGCCGGCTGCACGCCGCACATGGCCCGCAGCACCGTGGACTTGCCGGCGCCGTTGGTGCCGAGGAGGGCGAGGATCTCGCCCTCCTCCACGTCGAAGTCGACGTCGAAGAGGACCTGGACGTTGTCGTAGTAGACGTCGAGGTTGCGGGCCACGAGCAGCTTGGTCTCGCCGGACAGCTTCGCCCGCTGGTACTCCTGGCTGGCGACCGACTTGGCGAAGGCGGCCCGCATGTCGAGCTCGAAGAACGGGGCGGCGGACAGGTCGATGGCGGCACCGACGAGGCTGAGCAGGAACGCCATGATCCAGATGGCGTCGTAGCCGTAGTCGCCGTTGAGCTGGCGGGCGATCGGCAGCCACAGGACCGGACCGACGAGCCGGGACAGGTCGGTCAGCTGCAGACCGAAGGTCCGGATGTTGGCCGGGATGACCTGGACGTTCACGACCGCGGCCGACGGCCCGATCATGGAGGCGCCGAAGGAGATCACGGCGAGGGCGCCGACGATGACCCACAGCGGCGGGGTCAGGATGTACAGCAGCGGCCAGGGTGCGGCGACGAGGCCGAAGACCGCCACGATGTAGATCACCCGGGACGGGTTGACCCGCGTGAGCCGGTCCACGAGCGTCCCGCCGTAGAGGCCGCCCGCGATCCCGGTGAGGGCGGCCGGGATGGTGAGCAGGCCGAGCTCGAAGGCGTTGAGCCCGTACTCCTCGGCGGCGAAGAAGATGAAGAAGAGGCCCGACACCGAGCTCGCGCCGCTGGCGAAGATGTCGGCGATGGTGCGGCGCCGGATGGTGCGGACGGCGAACGTGGTCCGGAACGACTCGGCGAAGGACAGGGGCTCGTCCTCGACGGCGGCCTGCTCGTCGGTGGCGCCGAGGGCCTTGCGCTCGAAGAAGCCGCGGATCGGCTCGCGGAGCGTGAAGATCGAGATCACGCCCATGACGAGCAGCGGCACGCCGATGATCTTGAACGCCGTCTGCCAGCCGAGCTCGACGATGAGGTAGCCGGTGAAGAGCGGCGCCGCGATCTGCCCGATGCGCCCGAGGGCGCCGTTGAAGGCGAAGGCCTTCCCCCGCACGTCGTAGGGGTAGTAGTCGGCGAACAGGCTCAGGCGGGGCACGCCGGATCCGTCGTCGGCGGCGGCGTTCGCGACCCGGCTCGTGCTCAGGGGCGAGAAGGAGTTGGACAGGCCGGCGAAGAACGTGGCCACGCCCGAGAGCATCGTCCCCACCCAGATGAAGGGGGTGCGGCGGACCCGGTCGGCGTAGTAGCCGGCCAGGATCGAGGCGAAGACCGACACGGTGCCCACGAGGGCGACGATGCCGATGATGTCGCCGACGTCGATGTTGAGGTCGCGGGCGATGTCCGGGCCGGCGAGGGTGAACGCCGCCGAGTCGAGCTGCTGGAAGAAGGAGATGCCCGACAGCGTCAGCAGCGGGGCGAGGCCGTAGGGCGACTTCCGCAGGCGGGAGAAGTCGAAGGAGTCCTTCGCCGCCTGCCTCCAGCTGCGCCGGCGGGTCTCGCCGGCCTCGTTCTCGGCCTCGCCCGGGGCGAACAGCCCGCCGGTGTCGAAGTCGGGCTCGTCGAGGAGGTGGATGCGGCCGGCGGCCTCGTCGGAGGCGGGCGACTCGAGGAAGTCGTCGGCCTGGGGCTCGCGCCGCCGGTCGTGCGGGAGCGTGGTCGGCGCCGTGTGAGCGGCCCGGGACTCGACGCCGGCGTTGCCGACCTCGTGGGTCGTGGCCGGCCGACCGGGGCGGGCCTGCTCGTGCGGGGTCGAGCGCTCGGCGCCGGCCGGGGCGGGCGCGGTGCCGGCACTGCGCAGGGGCGCTCGGCGGGCTCGACGGCGGGGGCCGGTGGGGTCGTCGATGCTCATCTCGGGCTCCTAGGCGCCCACCGGGCTGGAGCCCAGCAGGGGGTTCTTCTCGGGTTCGGGCGCGGGGCGCTCCACCTCGGAGCGGGCCGCCTGGGCGAACCGCTCGGCGGCCGACTGCCCCCGACCCCGGTACAGCTCGGAGCGCAGCGACCAGCGCTGGTCGCTCGGCAGGGCGGCGAGGCCGGAGTCGCCCGACAGCTCGTCGAGGGGCACCTCGCGACGCTCGATGGCGTCTGCGTCGTAGTCCGCGAACAGGCTCGGCACCACGATCTGCTCCCGCTGGGCGACGACCCGCAGCGCGGAGTTCCGCACGCCCTGGACCAGCGAGATGAAGCCGCCGGGGAAGGCCAGGATGATGAAGATCGTGCCGCCGTTGTTCAGGAACGTGCGGAAGATGCCGGCGGTGAGGAAGTACTGGAGCGACTCGAAGTAGGCGGCGCCGAGCAGGGCGCCGGCCACGGCCCCGACGCCGCCGATGATGGCGGTGTTGAACGCCTCGAAGCTGGGGAGCACGCCGTACTGGGCCGCCGTGATGCCCTGCTGCTGGTGGACGAACACGGCACCGGCGAAGCCGGCGATCGCCCCGGAGATCCCGAAGGCCAGCAGCTTGGTCCGGAACACGTCCACGCCGAAGGCCTGCACGTTCGTCTCGTTCTCCCGCAGGGCGATCAGGATGCGACCGGCCCGGGTGCGCCGCAGGTTCCCGACGACGACGATGGTCGCGACCAGGGCGGCCACGCACAGGAAGTACATCGAGGTGTCGTCGGCGAAGTCGAGGAAGAACAGCGTCGGCCGCTCGATGGCCGCATCGGGCTGGAGCCACCCGAAGTACCGGTCGTCGAAGAAGACGTTCTCGATGGTGAAGGCGAAGGCGAGGGTGACCGGGAGCAGGAACAGCCCCTTGATCCGCAGCGCCGGGATGCCCACCGCGATGGCGACGGCGCCGGCGATCGCGGTCGCCACGGGGACGGCGAGCCAGAACGTGAGGCCGGCGGTGGTGGTGAGCGCGGCGGCGACGACGGCGCCGACGGCGGCGAAGCCCCACTGCCCGACCGACACCTGGCCGCCCCAGCCGGTCAGGACGACCAGCGAGATGACCACGATCGTCGACAGGGCGATGGTCGAGGCGAGCGACACGAACCCGGACGAGGCGACGAAGGGGATGATGCCCAGCGCCAGGAGCCCGACGGCGTACAGGCCGAGGCGCACGTTGCGCACCACGGGCAGCGAGGCCAGCGCCTCGGGGACCGGCCGGGGCTCGTCGGCGGCGGCCCAGGACACCTGCGCCTGCTCGACCCGGTCGAGGCCCTTGGACTGCGAGATCAGGCCGACGGCGAGGACGACGAGGTAGAACACCGCGATCAGCGGGGTGTCCTCGGGGTAGGCGAAGCGGAACGAGCGGACGAGGATCGACAGGAGGAGCGTGGCGACCACGGCCGTGGGCAGCTTCTCCATGCGGGCGAGGACCGCGGCGGCGAGCGAGATCAGCAGCACGGCCGGCGACAGGTTGTTGGCTGCGGCCGGCGTCTGCGTCATGGCCGTGCCGACGGTGGTGAGGCCGCCCAGCACCGCCGAGACCACGAACACGCCGATGACCAGGCCGGGCACGCCGATCCCGAGCAGACCGGCCCGCTCGGGGTTCTCGGCCAGGGCCCGGACGGCCGTGCCGACCTTCGTGTAGCGCAGGGTCGCGCCGATGGCGACCAGGACGAGGAGGGTGACCTCGAGCACGAACAGCTCGGCGAAGCCGAAGGGCACCGGGTAGTCCCCGATGAAGAACTCGAAGCCGGCGAGGGGCAGGTAGCCCCCCTCGGTCAGGGCGACGCCGCCGAGCTGCTCCTGCTGGGGCAGCTGGGCGATGTCGGAGAAGAAGGGCAGCTGGGCGATGTTCGGGGCGAACTGCACCAGGAACAGCGCGGTGACCGCGGTGACCACGGTCAGCACGAGGCGGGAGGCCTTGAGGAACCGGATCGACACGACGCCGGCGGCGAGGCCGACGGCGGCCGAGACGGCGACGCTGATCAGGACGGCGAGCAGGAACGGGACGTCGGTCAGGCGCACGAACAGGAAGAAGGCCGTGGAGCCGAACACGCCGAAGGCCGTCTGCGCGAAGTTGATGACCCGGATCGACCGGTACACCAGCACGATGCCCACCGTCGTGAGGCTGGCGAGCGCACCGCTGACGAGGCCGTCGAAGACGATGCCGGCGGGCACGCCGCCGTCCATGACCAGCAGGCTCAGCACCAGCGTCAGGACGGTGGCGCCGCCGAGGAGGACGGCCGACCTCAGCCGGGGATCGGAGGGCAGGAACCTGGTCACCGGAGGTCCTCGGGCAGCGGGTCGGCCTCGACCTGACCCCGTTCGTAGGTGGCGTCCACCGAGTTGCCCAGCGCATCGGTCACCAGCGACGTCTCGCCGATGACGAGGGCGCCGAGCTCGGTGCTCACGACGTACTCGGCCTCGATGGTGACCGTGCCGGCCGCCGTGGCCCGGGTCTCGGAGACCTCGACGAGCCACCCGTCGAGCAGTGTCCCGCACGCGTCGACGGATCGACGCTCGTTGACCTGGCCCTCGATGCGGCGGGTCTCGCCGGAGGTCGGGTCGACGGCCGTGGAGGTCCAGAACTCGCCGGCCTGGACGGGCAGCGGCAGGTACAGCAGCGGCGACGACGGGTTGAACGAGCCCTGGTTGGCTCCGTTGGCGTCGATGTTCTCGACCTGGTTCAGGACCAGGCCGCGGTTCGGCTCGCCGGTCTGGATCCGCTGGCCGCCGGGGAGCTGCTCCTGGGCCTCGTCGGGGACGTCGACGTCCTCGCCGGTGATCTCCGACGCCGCGCCCTCGGCCGTCATGGTGACGCCCTCGGGGTCCTGGGTGACGTTGGCGCCGGCGGCGACGGGCGCCGTGTTGACCGTCCAGGTGGTCAGCTCGGTCAGGCCGGACGGCAGCGGCGCGAGGGTCTCGTAGCGGTAGCGCATGCCCTGCTGCGCACTCGGGTCGTCGGTGTCGACGGCGGTCCCGGCACCGAGCTCCTCGACGGCGCGCACGGCGCGGGTCTCGAAGCCCTCGACCTGCACCGTGATCTCGCCGGCGGCGCCGACGGAGGTGGTGGTGATGTCCCGCTTCCACCGGTAGACGCCGACCTCGGGGACCGTGGTCACCTCCTCGGGGGCCTGGGTGGCCGGGCTCGAGCCGATGGGCGCCGTCGGGCACTCGACCTCGGGCGCCGGCGGCTGGAGGTTGGTGAACCGGTTGAACCGGTCCGGGAGCGTGTTGCGGAACGGCACCGTGAGCGCACCGGTGCCGGTGTCCACGGGCCGCCCCTGCTGGGCGGCCTGGGCCGGCACGGCCGTGGGCAGCTCGATCGGGGCGTCCTCGGCCGGGGCCTCGAAGCCGAACGCCACGTCGGCCTGCAGGGCCTGGATGTCCACGCCGGGCTCGTCGGGCTCGACGCAGGCGGTGGTCACGAGGGCCAGGCCCAGGGCGCCGACGGCGAGCCGGCGGGTGCTGGGGCGGTGCTCAGGTCGGGGTCGGGACACGTTCACGCTCCTCCTCGACGAGGACGGTGGGGGGGATCTCCTCGGGGCGGCCTCGATCGCCCGCCTCGGCGGTCGTCGCCGGGCGGCGGCGCAGGCGGCGACGACCGCCCGCGGGCCCGTCGCCGTCGCCGTCGTCGGGCGGCGAGGCCGGGCCGGCGCCGGGGTCGCGCCGGGTCAGGTCGGTCGCGGGGGCGAAGGGCTCCCGCAGCGAGATGCGCGACACGGCGGCGACGAAGCGCATCGACCCGGGCTGGGCCGAGGAGAGCCGACGGCGCAGGGCACGGGACAGCTCCTCGGCTGCGGCGGCCTGCCGGTCGTCGGCGTCGTCTCGCAGGTCGCCCCACAGGGTGCGGGTGACGAGCCAGGCGAGCTCGGTGTGCTCGGGGTCCTCGATGAACCGGGACAGGAACATCAGCGGCGTGTCGTTCGGGAACCGGAAGCCGAAGTCGGCGGCGTGGTCGCGCCACTCGGCGTAGGCCAGGGCGATCCGGGCCCTGGGGCCGTCCGCCCGGGCGGCGGCCCGGCGGGCCGAGCGGAGGCGGGCCTTGCGGATGGCCGGGATCGCCAGGTAGGCGGCGAAGGCGAGGAGGGCCAGCACGACGGCGACCAGGACGCCGATCTGGATCTGCTGGGTCAGCGTCGACGGCGGCGCGAGGAGGGTCGGCAGGTAGATCTGCACGGCCGTGTCGTCGGACGGGACGATGTTGGGATCGACCTGCTGCTGGCCGGGGTCGGTGCCCACGGTCGGCTTGGCCTGCGCCGGCGTGCCGATCACGGGCAACCAGCCGAAGCCGGGGAAGTTGACCTCGACGAAGGAGGCGCCGTGCTTGGGGCGGACCTCGAGGACCTCGCCGTTCAGGTCGCCGCCGTCGAAGCCGAAGCCGATCCGGGACGGGATGCCCAGCCAGCGGCCGACCATGGCCTGCATGGCGACGATCTCGTACGGGGACGCCTCGAAGGTGCCGCCGAGGATCTCCTGGACCCGGGCCGGCGGGATGGCCACCGGCTCGCCCGCGCCGGCGGCCACGACCTCGTCCAGGATGTAGGTCCGGATGAAGTCGAACCGGTCCCACTGGTTGTCGAAGCTGGTGATCGCCTCGGTGAGCAGGGCCTGCACGGCGGGCGGCGGATCGGGGATCTCGGTCAGCTCGAGCAGCTCGGGCTCGTAGTCGATGCTGGCCCCGAGCCCGCGCAGGTCGTCGACCGAGGGCAGGGCGGCGGCGGCGATGCGGTACACCTGGCCGGAGCGGATCGTGCCCGAGGCGACGCGGACGTTGTTCGTGTTGGCGTCGTAGGCGAGGTCCACGCCCGAGGACTGGATGACGGCGGACAGCGGCAGGCCGGGCAGGACGGTGCCGCCGAGGCCGAAGATCCGGAAGCGGGCCCGCACGCCGAGGCGGCCGACGAGCTCGTCGTCGATGATGCCGTTGTTGGGGATGTCCTCGAACTCGTTGGTGACGAGGGCCGGGAGCAGCCAGGCCTCGCCGTCGTAGACCGACAGCGAGCCCATGCGCCACGGACCGGAGACCGTGAGCTCGGCGTCGCCGGACTCGACGTCGGGGCCGACCTCGAACAGGACGCGGTCCTCGACCTCCGACAGCGGGACGGTGTCGGGCTGCTGGGGCTCCTCGGCCGGGTCGATCTGGGGATCCGGGAAGAGGAAGTCGGTCTGGGCCAGGCCGATCAGCATGCCGGTGATCACGGCGATCACGGGGAGGCTCTTGGCCAGTTTGCGCAGCTCGTAGGAGAGGGGCGGGCGCTCGGAGCCCTCGAAGGAGTTGATCGAGGAGAGCACGCCGAGCCCGAGGGCGAAGAGGACCAGCACGACGACGCCGGACGCGACCTGCTGGTCGTCGGGGACCGAGATGCCGGCGATGGCGGCGAAGGGCAGGGGCACGAGCAGCGCCAGCGAGCGCTTCTTCACCACGACGCCGAGCCACACGGTGGTGAAGCCCACGATGCCCATGAGCCACGAGGTGATGGCCCGCCAGCCGGCGGAGAAGGGCAGGGGCGGCCGGGTCAGGTCGCCCTCGGCCGCAGCCTCGGATGCGAGGTCGCCGGCGTTGGCGATGTTGCCGGGCCCGATCAGCAGGAGGCCGATGGCGAACAGCCCGACGACGGTGAGGACGTTGGAGAGCAGGGGGTTCCGGGTGCGGGACACCACCAGGCCGAGGCCCATCCCCAGCACGCCGGCGATCGCGGCGTAGATGCGGGGGTCGACGCCGGTGAACACGCCGCCGGCCATGACGGCGGTGCCGAGGACGGGGAAGACGAGGGCGAATGCCGTGCGGTAGGGCGAGAGCTCCTCGGGCTCGCCCTCCTCGTCGTCGTCGACGCCGGCGTCGACGTCGGACTCGGTCGCGGCGAGGTCGGCGTCCTCGAGGGCGTCCTCGGCCGTCGTCTGCTCGTCGGTGACGGTCATCGTGCGGCTCCCGTGACCTCGTTGAACAGCGCGGTGGCCAGGTCCTGACCCGGGCGCACGCCCGTGACCTGGCAGCCGAGGGACGCGGCGACGCCCATCGTCGAGGAGTCCTCCTCGTCCCAGAGCAGGGCGATGACCTGGACCGAGACGCCCGTCTGGAGCAGCAGCTTGAGCTGGGTCGCGGACTGCGGGCCCAGGTGCGGGGTGACGAGGATGTTGTGGGCGTCCCGCTGCGCACCGGCCAGCATCCGCTGGAGGCAGGCGGTGAGGGGCTGGCGGTCGAGCTCGACGGTGGCGAAGGCGTCGAGCATCGACGTCTGGGCCGTCGCGCCCCGCAGGTGCCGCGTCAGGGGACCGGCGTTGGTCTCGACCTTGATCTCGTAGCCCTCGCGGAGGTGGCGCACCGCGAGGCTGGCCGCGGCGCGCACGCCGGTCTCGAAGGACTCCGACAGGCCCTCGCCGTCGTTGGAGTGGTGGCCCCGGTCGGTGTCCAGGATGATCGTGATGTGGTCCGTGATGCCCTGCTCGGCCTCGCGGATCATGACCTTGCCGGTCTTGGCGGTGGCCTTCCACACGATCTTGCGGGTGTCGTCGCCCCGCACGTACTCGCGCATGCCGTAGAACTCCATGCCCGACGGCCAGGGTCGGGACACGGGCGGACGGATGGGCGGGTCCTCGTTCGAGCGGGACAGCGGGCGGTCGGACACGAGCTCGATGCGGGGGTGCACGAGCAGCTCGAAGGGCTCGGACACGACCGTCTCGCGCTCGGAGAGCCCGAGGGGGTCCGACGCGACCGCGACGAGCGGCCCGATCTCGTAGACGCCGCGGCGGGCGGCGCGCAGGGTGTAGCGGTGCGAGACCGTCTTGCCCTTGCCGAGCCGGGTCACGGGCACCTTCACCGAGGTGCCGAGGCGCTCGGGCACGCGCTCCTCGAGGAGGAAGGTCGACACGGTCCGCCCGGCGGTGAGCGCGACCTCGACGTCGAGGCGGTCGCCCTCGACGGCGCGGGGGAACAGGCCGGTCCGGTCGCCGGTCAGCTTGAGGCGGCGGGGGGCGATGGCGATCGAGATGCCGAGGAGCAGCACGATGCCGTACGCGAACAGGTACATGGCCGTGCCCGCGACGATGTAGGCCAGCAGCCACATGAGCACCGCGGCCACCACGGCGGCCACGCCGACGCGGGTGACGCCGATCTTGCGCTCGAGCGCCGCGTAGGAGCGGCGCAGGTTCGCGGGCTCGAGCGCGGCACGGACCCGGTCGAGCCGGGCGAGCACGCGACGGCCCGCGGAGGGCTTGGGCTGGGCCGCATCGGCGCGGCCGACCGCGACCATCAGGAGACGGCGGAGAGGTCGGATCGACCGCTGACGGGCGGCTTGACGCTCGACGTGATCCGCTCGAGGGCGGCGTCGACGTTCTCCCCGCGCAGGATGGCGTCGGGGTTGAGGATGATCCGGTGCCCGAGCACGGGGCGCAGCACGGCGCGGACGTCGTCGGGGTAGACGTGGCTGCGGCCGTCGGAGGCGGCCAGCGTGCGGGACGCCTTGAGGAGGGCGATCGTGGCGCGGGGCGAGCCGCCGGCCGCGATGGCGGCGTCGTTGCGGGTGGCCTGGACCAGGTCGACGATGTAGTAGCCGACCTCGGGGGACACCTCGACGGTGGATGCGTACTCGATCATCTCGCGCACGTTGTCCAGGTCGGTGACGGGGCGCAGGTCCTCGATCGACAGCGACTTGGCGTTGTCGAACATGACCTCGAACTCGGAGTCGCGGTTCATGTAGCCCATCGACAGCTTGAACAGGAAGCGGTCCAGCTGGGCCTCGGGGAGGGGGAAGGTGCCGGCCTGCTCGACCGGGTTCTGCGTGGCGAGCACGAGGAAGGGGCGGGGCAGGTCGTACGTCGTGCCGTCCGCGGTCACGCGGCGCTCGGCCATGGCCTCGAGCAGGGCGGACTGCGTCTTGGGGGTGGCGCGGTTCACCTCGTCGGCCAGGAGCACGTTGGTGAAGACCGGGCCGGGCTGGAACTCGAAGGTGCCCTCGTTCTGGCGGTAGATCGAGGAGCCGGTGATGTCACCGGGGAGCATGTCCGGCGTGCACTGGATGCGGGCGTTGCCGGCGCTGATCGTCTCGGAGATCGCCCGGGAGAGCATCGACTTGCCCGTGCCGGGGAGGTCCTCGAACAGGATGTGGCCCTCGGCGATGATGGCGCAGATCGCGAGGCGGACGACGTCGGACTTGCCCTTGATGACCGACTCGATGTTGCCGGTGATCGCGTCGAAGTCCTCCTTGAACCGCTCGGCGGTCATCCCGTCGGAGGAGGATCGGCTCGCCTTGAGCGGCGTGCGGGCAGGGCGAGTGGCCATGGTTCGGGACCCCTTGGAAGTCGTGTCGATGCTCGGACGCCGCCGTCGGTCGGCGCCCGCCCCGGCGGACACGGTAGGAGCGTCCAGCCGTCGGGGCGATGTCGAAGGGGTTCTGCACGGCCCGCGGGATCTCCTCCCCAGGTGCCCGAGGAAACGCGCCGTTCACGAGGCAGGTCGCGAACGCTCGGGAGGAACGGTGCGCGATGTGACAGGGGCGACACCCCGGAACCACGCGGTTCGTCAGGAACGCCGGCCCCGTAATGCTCCGTTCACAGGCCTGACGTGGGCCCGGTGCCAGGCGTTGCCTACCGTCTGTCCCGTTCGCGCAGATCGGCTGGTCTCGGCGTGCGCTCCGGTGCAGGAGACGGGCCGCCTGCGGGCGAATATGGACAGCAGGGACGGTCGAGGGAACCAGATCGCCCCCACCAGGAACGACACGGGAGGCTCGCGCCGACATGGCCGACACGCCGGAGACGAACGGGAGCGAGGACGCGATCGACGAGGTCGTCGTCGACGACCTCCTCGACGACGAGGAGGAGGGCTCCGGCTGGGCGCTCCGCTACCCGCCGCTCCTGTCGATGCTCGGCGGGCTGCTGATCGCGATCCTCGTGATGCCCTCGGCGCTCAACCTGCCGCAGAACAACCCGAGCCAGACCCTCGAGTTCGCCCCGGTGCCCCCGGAGGACTCCGACGACGACCCGCCCCCGCCGGAGGGCAACTTCGACCAGCTCGGCCTCGGCTCCTCCGAGAGCCTGAGCGGCGACGGCGCCCTGGGCGGCGACGGCGCCGGCACGACCTCCACCACGCTCCCCCCGCCCCCGGTCCAGGACGGCACCGGCGAGAACGTCTCCCAGTTCCGCTGCGTCGAGGGCCGCCAGACCGAGGACCCCCTCTCCCCGCCCTGCGTCGCCTTCTTCGACGGCGACAACTTCGGCCAGACCTACCAGGGCGTCACCGAGGACGAGATCAGCCTGCTCGTCTACCTCGACGGCGGCGTGGGCGACACCGGCTCCTCCCGAGGCCGCGAGCAGCGCCCGCTCAACGAGTTCTTCGACCTCGCCGGCGCCGACGCCGAGCCGAAGGCCGACGAGCACGTGATGCTCCGCATGCTGCGCGGCTGGCAGACCTACTTCAACACCCGGTACCAGACCTACGGCCGCTTCGTCCGCTTCTACGTCTACTTCTCCGGCAACGACGGCACGGCCGAGGCCCGCCGTGCCGACGCCGCCGAGGTCTTCAAGCGGGCCCAGCCCTTCGCCACCGTCGTCGGGGCCGAGTTCCACGGCGCCCTCGACGCCTACACCGACTCGATGCTCAAGCGCGGGGTGCTGAACTTCGGCAACTACGTCGGCCAGGACGCCGCCTTCTACGAGCGGTTCCCGAAGCTGCTGTGGGGCTTCGCGCCGAGCCTGGAGATCCAGGCCCAGCAGTACTCCGACGTGCTGTGCAAGAAGTACGCGCCCAACCCGGTCGACCACTCCGGCGACTACCAGGGCGAGCCCCGCAAGTACGGCATCGTCTACACGACCGATCCCGGCTTCCCCGGCCTGCGCAAGTTCAAGGACACCGTCGTCGAGCGCTTCTCCCAGTGCGGTGGCCAGATCGCGGAGGAGGCGACCTTCCCCGTGTCCGGCATCGCCCTCGACAACTCCCAGACCCCCCAGTACGCCATCGACGCGATGACGCGCTTCCAGCAGGCCGACGTCACCACGATCATCTGGCCCGGGGGCTACGAGTCGAAGTTCTCCAAGGCCGCCGCCCAGATCAACTACTTCCCCGAGTGGATCCTGGCCGGCGACGGCGACCTCGACGGCGAGTACGGCAACCAGGTGAACCAGGACCAGACGGTCTGGCAGTACGCCGTCACCACGTCGAACCAGCCCTTCGTCCCCGACGACATCACCCGCCGCATCTGCTTCCAGGCCTACCGGTCGATCGACCCGCAGGCCCCGCGCCAGGACGTCAACGGCTACGCCTGCGACTTCTACGAGAACCTGCGCCAGCTCTTCATCGGCATCCAGGTCGCCGGGCCCCGCCTCGGCCCGACCTCGATCGACAAGGGCTTCCACGCCATCCCGGCGATCAGCTCGCAGGACGCCCAGGTGCCGGCCTGCTTCTACCTCCCCAACGACTACACCTGCATCAAGGACCTGGTGCTGGGTCGTTGGGACCCCGCCGCCCGCCCCGGTGCCAGCGACCCGGGCTGCTGGCGCTTCGCCGAGGGCCGTCGCTACCTCCGCGAGGAGATCCCCGACGGCAACGCCACCGCCCAGATGAGCCCGTCCGATCCGTGCCTCGGATACGACGACGGCTTCCGACTGAACGCCGCTCCCCCCGACACCGGAGTCCTGTGATGCGAACCGACCGACTGCGCAAGACCTTCCGCGCCTCCGCCCTCGGCGCCACCGCCTGCGTGCTCGCCGCCACGGCGATCACCGTCCTGGCGCCCGCGGCCTCCGCCTTCGAGCAGGACCGCCTGGTCCTCGAGCCCGACGGCGCGATCGAGGTCTCGTACTCGCCCATCCCGGCGTCGAACCCGACGGGCGAGGCCGCCGAGCCCGACACGTGCCCGACCAGCGCCTACTGCGACCTGATCCCGCTCACGGTGATCGAGGATCCGACGGTGACCGAGGAGGACGAGTACTTCATCTCGGTGACCCTGTCCTGGGAGTCCCAGGAGGCCGAGGACCCGGTCGTGACCGGCGAGCCGATCGCGGCCAACGACATGGACCTCTACGGCTTCGTCGACCCGGTCGACGACACGAGCCGCCACGAGGTCACCGAGGACAACGGCGAGGTCGGTTGCGGCTGCGGTCTCAGCCAGCCCGAGACCTTCTTCCTGTTCAAGCCGGTCGGTGACTACAACCTGGTCATCAACAACTACCTGGGCGCGAACACGGGCTACACGATCTCCATCGTGTGGGTGTCCGAGGCCTTCCCGACGCCGTTCGAGTCCCTGGCCCCCGGGTTCACCCCGCCGACGACGGTCCCGCCGTCCACCACGACCACCACGACGACGACCACGCCGCCCCCGTCCACGGCGCCCACCACGACCGTCGCCCCGCCGCCCACCCTGGCCCCGGCCGAGATCGACCTCGACGCCGACGACGGCTTCGCCCAGTTCGACGACGGCTCGGAGTTCGAGGACCAGCTCGCCGCACCGGCGCCCGTCGACCTCCAGCCGGTGAGCCGGACGAAGCCCGCGCCCCCGTCGACGGTGGCGCTGCTGTTCTGGTTCCTCGCCGTCCCGCTCGCCGCCACGGCCGCGGTGAGCGGCGTCCTGCTCCGGCGACGCACCACGCTGGTCTGACGCTGCGGGCCCGTCCCGCACCGACGCGACCGTGCCACGGCCCCGGCTCCTCGCCGGGGCCGTGGCGCGCCCGGGCCCCGTCGCAACCGTCGGCTCAGGCGAGCTCGTCGAGGAAGGCGATCACGGCCTCCAGCCACGCCGGCGGGTTCTCGAACTGGGGCGAGTGGCCGGCGTCGGGGACCACGGCGTGGCGCGCCCCGGCGATGGCGCCGGCCAGCCGCTCGGACGGGCCGAGGAACGGCTCGTCCTGGTCGCCGACCAGCACCATCGTGGGCACGTCGAGCCCGGCGAGGGCCTCGAGGCGGTCCTCCTGGCGGAGGAGCTCGGTGAGCATCGCCGCGTACATGGCCGGGCTCGCCGCGAGCAGGTTGGCGTCGCCGTAGTCCTTGTGGCCGGGGTCGGCCTCGATCAGGGCCTCGTACGCGGGCGAGCCGAGCGGGGCGTCGTCGCCGAGGCCGTCGAGGGCCTCCTTCACCGCCGCCATCCCGCCGTCGCGGGCCAGCGCGGCGCCGAGCTCGGCCAGGCCCGGGTCGACCCCCGTGACCGGCCCGTGCCCGGTGTCCATGAGGACCAGCCCGTGGAGGCGACCGGGGTCGGCGAGGGCGACGAGCTGGGCGACCATGCCCCCCATCGAGTGGCCGAGCAGGACGTGGCGGTCCCAGCCGAGCACGTCGACCAGGGTGGCCACGTCCCGGGCGAACCGGGCCAGGGAGAACGCGTCCTCGCCGTCGTCGACGGGCGAGGCACCGTGGCCGGGCAGGTCGGGGGCGACCACCCACCAGCCCCGGGCGGCGAGGGCGGGGACGTGGGGGGCGAAGTCCTCCTTGGCCCCGGTGAAGCCGTGGACGAGCAGGAGGCGGGGACGCGCCCCCGGTGCCACGGCCGGGTCGACGGCCGGGTCCTCGGGTCCGCCGGCGGAGAGCACCGCCAGCGTCGGGCCGTCGGGGAGGGTCACCTGGTGTTCGCGCACGGCGCCAGTGTGGCCGGCGCGGGCCGCGGGCACCGTCGGCGCGGCCAGGGCCGGCGCGGGGAGACGTGTCCGGCGCGGGCGGCGCCCCGTAGTCTCGGCGTCCCGCCCGGCAGGGACGGGTTCCACCAGCGAGGGGACGCAGTGCAGCACGCGACCGACGGACGGCCCGACGCCGTCCCCGGCAGCCCCGGCGGGGCGGACGACGAGGGCACCGGCGCGCCCCCGGGCACCCCGGCGGACCGGCTCCGCTGGTGGCGCGAGCTGCTCTACATCGCCGTGTTCTACGCGGTGTACTCCTTCGTGCGGAACCTGTTCGGCTCCCAGGGCACGGGCGACGACGTCGACGCCACCGTGGCCTTCGAGCACGCCCGGCAGATCATCGACATCCAGCGGTCCATGGGCCTCTACTTCGAGGCCGACCTGCAGCAGTGGTACCTGGACCTGCCCGCCATGGGGTTCATCCGGTTCTGGAACGTGTTCTACGGCACCGCCCACTTCCTCGTCACGGCCGGGGCCATGGTGTGGCTGTTCCGCACCGACAAGGCCCGCTACCCGCGCTGGCGCAACACGCTGGGCCTCACCACGGCGCTGGCCATCATCGGCTTCGCGTCGTACTCGCTGATGCCGCCCCGCCTGCTGGACGATCCGGGCACGTTCGGCGCCTGCCGCCTCCACTCCCCCGATGCCGCGGCCACCGCCGAGCCCGGCGAGAAGCTCGTCCCCGGCTGCGACCGGTACGGCTACGTCGACACCCTGGCCGTCCACGGCGGCTGGATCTCCTTCGACGACGAGAAGGCAGCCGAGGTGACCAACCAGTACGCGGCCATGCCCTCGATGCACATCGGCTGGTCGGTGTGGTCGGCCCTGGTCCTCGCCCCGATGATGCGACGCCGGTCGCTGCGGCTCCTGGCCTGGAGCTACCCGCTGCTCACGCTGTTCACGATCATCGTGACCGCCAACCACTACTGGCTCGACGCCGTCGGCGGCCTCGTCGCCCTCGGCGCAGGGGCCGCCCTGGCCCGCCCCCTGACCCGCTGGCTCGAGACCCGCCACCGGGCCCGGGCGGCGGCGGCGCGCTGAGACCGGCACGGGCGCAGCGCCGGGGGACCCGGCGCAGGGCTCAGCCCGTGGGCCCGGTCCAGGTCACGGGCGGGCCGTGGTAGGTCGTCGTGCCGAGGAGCTCCTCGCTCGGCTCCCCGCCGGCCCAGGTCCGGAGGCGCAGGTCGGCCACCGGACCGGCCGGCTCCATGCGGAGCCAGTGCACGGGCGCCTCGGGCGTGGCCCGCCGTCCGGCCTCGGCCAGGACCTCCCGCACCCCCTCCAGCACGGGGCGGGGCAGGTACTGCAGCACGATCGAGTGGTGGACCACCGTGGCCGTGCCGGGGACGGGCTCGGCGAGGACCTCGGCGAGCCAGACGTCGGCGCTCGCCCGCTCGACGGCGACCGGCCGGGTCCGGGCCACGGCGATGGCTGCGTCGAGGCGGGCCCGCCGCTCGACCTGGTCCGGCCACAGGAACGACCGGAGCCGGGCTGCGCCGACCTCGGTGGTCGGGTCGATCGGGCTCGGGTCGCACCCGCGGCGCTCGGCGACGACGACGGTCGGGGCGAGCGGCGGGACGGCGGCGTCCCACGGGTCGACGAAGCGCACCGGGCTGTCCACCGGACCCCAGGCGAGCCGCCCGCCGTCGGCCTCGTACCGGTAGCGGTCCAGGTGGAGGAGCAGGCCGCCGCTGGCGCCGACCTCCAGCTGGCGCAGGGGGAGGGCGGAGCGGGTCGCGACGAGGTGGAGCGGCCCGACCAGCGACACGGCCCGGCCCGGCTCGTTCGTCTGGACGCCGAGGGGCATGGCGGCCACGAGGGTCGCCTCGTGGGCCTCGAGCGCGTCGAGCACGTCGGTGGCCAGCCGGGCGGGGTCGACGTCGGGGTCGTGCCCCTCGGAGGAGGGGTAGTGGCGGGCCAGGGCGGGGGCCCGCCCGGACAGCACCAGGTCGTGGAGCGCGGCCAGGAGCCGGAGGGGGACGGCGTCGGCCATCGCGTTCGCCGCCCACGGCCCCAGGATCCGCCGCGTCGCGCCGGCCGCGGCCTCGTCCAGGGCGAGCACGGCGAGGATCCGGTCGTAGAGGGCGGAGCCGGCCCGGGCGCACGCCTGCCGCTGGAGCTCGAGGACGTCGGCCAGCGGAAGGTCGCGCCGGCGCTCGATGTCCGGCGCCACCGTCAGGGCTCCCGGCGCACGGGGCAGACCAGCACGGAGCCGTCCACGCCCTTGAAGCTGCGCCGCCGAGCCCGCCCGAAGCGGACACCGGGCAGGTCGCCGACCGCGCTCCGCACGGCGGTGGTGGCCAGCACCTCGCCCCCCTTGGCCGAGTCGGTGACGCGGGCGGCGAGGTTGACGTCGTGGCCGATCAGGTCGTCCCGCACCGACACGGCCTCGCCGTGGTGGATCCCGGCCCGCAGGCGCAGGTCGGTGCCGTTGGCCTCCCGGAGCTCGACGGCGGCGAGGACGGCGGCCTCGGGGGCGGCGAAGACGAGGAGGAGCCCGTCGCCGAGCGTCTTGACGATCCGCCCGCCGCGGCTGCGCACGACGGGGCCCACGGCGCGGTGGTGGGCGTCGAGCAGCGCGCGCGCCGCCGCGTCGCCCTCGGCCGAGGTGAACGAGGTGAACCCCTCCAGGTCGGTGAAGACCACCGTCGCCGGCTGGGCCGCGGCGCCGTCGCCGCCGCCCCCGTCGACGGTGAGGAGCTGGATCACGTCGAGCCCGAGCTTCGCGATGAGCGAGGGCTCCTGCTCGACGGAGCGCTCGAGGAAGCGCTGGACCACGTCGAGGCTCGTGGCGGTGCGGATCGGGCGGTTGACCGGGTCCTCCAGCCACGCCCGGTCCACGAGGCCCACCTCGGCGGCACCGGCCGCGAAGTCCGGGTGCTCGTTGAGCAGCGACGCGGCCTTCTCGGTGAGCTGGCGTCGCAGGGCCTCGAGCGCCCCCTCGCCCCGGGCCCGGGCCCCTTCCATGGACGGCATGGGCGCCGAGCCTACGGGCCGGGGCGGGCACCGGTCCGACGACGCCGGACGTCACACCACGTGGTCGGATCCCGGCGGACCCGGGTACCCTCGGGGGTCCCCGGAGCGCTCCCGTCCCTCCCGACGGCGCTGCCCGCTCCGCCTCCCCGACGCCCACCACGGGCCCGCCCGCCGAAGGGAACGCCATGCTGCTGGAACGGATCACCGGCCCGGAGGACCTCCGTGGCCTGTCGACGGAGCAGCTGGAGACGCTCGCCGCCGAGATCCGTGCCTTCATCGTGGACGCCGTGGCCAAGACCGGCGGCCACCTGGGGTCGAACCTGGGCGCCGTCGAGCTCACGCTCGCCCTCCACCGGGTGTTCGAGTCCCCCAAGGACCTGATCCTGTGGGACACGGGCCACCAGGCCTACGTCCACAAGATCGTGACCGGGCGTCGCGAGGGGTTCGCCGGCCTCCGCCAGGCCGACGGCATCTCGGGCTACCCCAGCCGCGAGGAGTCGCCCCACGACTGGGTCGAGAACAGCCACGCCTCCACGATCGTGTCCTACGCCCACGGGCTGGCCACGGCCATGGACCGCAACGGCGTCACCGACCGGCGCATCGTCGCCGTCATCGGCGACGGCTCGCTGACCGGCGGCATGGCCTACGAGGGCCTCAACAACCTCGGCCACTCCGGCAAGCGGGCCGTCATCGTCCTCAACGACAACGGCCGCTCCTACGCGCCGACCGTGTCCCGCCTCGGCGAGAGCCTCGCCCGCCTCCGCCTCGACCCCCGCTACGTGCGGAACCGGGCCCGGGTGGAGCGGCTCCTGCGCGAGGTGCCGCTCTTCGGCGACCGCCTCGAGCGCGGCTTCGAGGCCACGCTGGCCGGCGTCCGCGACTATTTCGAGCCCCCCGCCTTCTTCGAGGACCTGGGCATCCGGTACACGGGCCCCTTCGACGGCCACGACCTCGAGGGCGTCGAGCGGGCGCTGCACGACGCCGCCGAGTACGACGGGCCCATCGTCGTGCACGTCCTGACGCAGAAGGGTCGGGGCTACCTGCCCGCCGAGCAGGACGAGATCAAGAACATGCACGACACCAAGCCGGGGCTCAAGGTGTCGGCCGGGGACGAGCCCATCGACACCCGCACCTTCACCGGCGCCTTCGCCGAGGCCCTGCTGGCCGAGGCCGAGGCCCGGCCCGAGGTGGTGGCCATCACGGCGGCCATGCCGGACTCGACCGGCCTGCTGCCCTTCGCCCAGCGCTTCCCCGACCGGCTGATCGACGTCGGCATCGCCGAGCAGCACGCCGTCACCGCGGCGGCCGGCATGGCCATGGGTGGCCTGCGCCCCGTGTTCGCCGTCTACTCGACCTTCCTGTCCCGGGCCTTCGACCAGGTGAACCTCGACGTGGGCCTCCACGACCAGCCCGTCGTGTTCTGCCTCGACCGGGCCGGCATCACCGGCGACGACGGCCCCAGCCACCACGGCGTCCTCGACCTGGTCCTGTTCACCAAGATCCCGAACATGACCGTGCTCTGCCCGTCCTCCTACGAGGAGGTCGGCCGGATGCTGCACGACGCCCTCGACGTCACCGACGGCCCGGTGCTGATCCGCTGGCCCAAGACGCCCGCGGTCCACGTCGGTCCCGACGAGGTGGGCGAGGGCCTGCGGGGCCGCCGGGTCCGCGCCGGGCGCGACGTGTGCATCCTGGCCGTCGGCAAGATGCTCCACCCCGCGCTCGAGGCCGCCGACGAGCTGGCCCTCGCCGGCATCGAGGCGACCGTCTGGGACGTCCGGTGCGTGAAGCCGGCCGACGTCGCCATGATCGCCGACGCCATCGACCACCCCGCCGTGGTCACCGTCGAGGACGGCTACCGCGAGGGCGGCGCCGGCGCGCTGCTCGCCTCCGCCGTGACCGAGGCGTGCGCCGAGCGCGACGTGCCCCGGATCGAGGTGCTCGGGGTGCCGACCGCGTACCTCCCCCACGGCAAGGTCGACGCCATCCTCGCCGATCTCGGCCTCGACGCCGCCGGCATCGCCGGCTCGGTGCGCCGGGTCGTGGGCGCCGTCACCGCCTCCTGACCGGGGGCGGCCGGGCCGCTCGAGCGTCCGGGACGGGTCCCGGAGGAGGAATCCGAGAAATCTTCCGCGAGGACCGCAAGGGATCGCGGGGAGCACCGTTCCCTCGTCAGCAGCGTCTTGGTTCCCTCCCGACGTTGTGTTCCCTGACCGGGGCGTCTTCGCTCTCCGACCCCAGCGGAGGCGCCTCGGCCACGGGGAAGCGGTGTGGCGGGCCTGCGGCTCCGCGGCAGCCGTACCCAGGGTCTGCGGCTCCGCCGCAGCCGGGTCCAGGGTCTGCGGAGGGGCGACGTGGCCTCCCCGGGCGTGCTGCGTCCTCGACCGCTCAGGCGCGTTCGCCCGAACGCGACGAGGCCCGGACCGTGGTCCGGGCCTCTCCCCCTGGTCGCCCCCACGTGGAAGGTGACAACGACCACAGCATCGCGTCCCACCACGCGAAGTGCAAGGGGTGGCGTCGACTTCGCGCGCCGTGGTGGACGATCCGCGAAGCTACCGACCGGTAGGTCTACGTGTAGTAGGGGTTCTCGCCCGCTGTGTGGTCGGTGACGTCGACCACCTCGGTGATCTCGGGGATCGCGCTGGTGATGGAGGCGGCGATGCCCTCGCGGAGGGTCATGGCCGACACGGCGCAGCCCTGGCAGCCGCCGCCCATGGTCACGTACACCTTGTCGCCGTCCACGCCCTTGAGCTCGGCGTAGCCGCCGTGGGCGGCGAGGCCCGGGTTGATCTGCTGCTCGAGCAGCTGCTGGACCTTCTCGGCCGTGGTGCCCTGGAGGTCGAGGTCGACCCCGGCCAGGGGGTCGGGGCGGTTCGGGTTGCGCAGCACGAGGCCGGACTGGCCGTCGGGCAGGTCGAGGGTGGCGCCGGCGAGGGCGTCCATCGAGTCGGCCGGCACGAGCACGGGCAGCTCGCCCTGCCGCGACACCAGGTCGGTCTCGGTGGCCTCGGTCAGGGCCTCGAAGGTCAGGTCGTAGGTGTACTCGGGGCCCCGGACCCCGGTGACCGCCACCCGGAGGGCGAGGCCCTCGGGCTCCTCCTCGGACTGGCGCAGCTCGAGGATCTTGGCGATGGCGGACTCGGTGACGGTGAGGACCACGGAAGCGTCGTCGCTCCCGTCCCCGGCCGCACCTGCGTCGGCGGGGGTCGTGGGGGCGTCGGACTCGGTCGCGGACATGGGCTCTACGCTACCGACGACCTCGCCCGGTCCCGAAGGGCGTCGTCACGACACGAGGGGGAAGCGATGACCGAGACCACCGAGGCAGCCACCGAGGAGGAGCCCGTGCTCGTGGAGGTGGACGACCACGTCGCCACCATCACGCTCAACCGGCCCCACCGGCGCAACGCCATCTCGGTCCGGATGCTCGACCAGCTCGGCCGGGCGCTGACCGACGTCGACCGCGACCCCCGGGTCCGGGCCGTCGTGCTCACCGGCGCGGGCAAGGGGTTCTGCGCCGGCCTCGACATCAAGGACGCCATGGCCGGCACCGGCATCGGCGGCGGCGGGGGCGGCGCGCCCGTCGGGATGCAGAACACCCGCGACCTGCCCACCTCGATCCTCTTCGAGATCGACACCCCGATCATCGCCGCGGTCAACGGCGCCGCCGCCGGCTACGGCCTCGACCTCGCCCTCGGCTGCGACATGCGGATCCTGGGCACCTCGTCGCGCCTGCTGCCCGGCTTCGCCAAGCGCGGGGTGGTCCCCGAGTCCGGGGGCACCTGGTACCTGCCCCGCCTGCTCGGGTGGGCCAAGGCCGCCGAGATCGGCTTCCTCGGTCGGGACATCGACGCCGCCGAGGCCGAGCGCCTCGGCCTGGCCAACGCCGTCGTGGCCGACGAGGACCTGGTCGAGGAGGCCCGGGCCTGGGGACGGGAGATCGCAGCCAACGCGCCGCTCGCGATCCGGGCCATGAAGCGCCTGTACCGCCACGGCCTCACCCAGGACTTCCCGTCCCACACGCACCACGTGCTGCTCCAGACGATGCAGCTGTTCGGCACCAAGGACTTCCACGAGGGCATCTCGTCCTTCGCCGAGGGCCGGGACCCCGAGTTCCGGGGCCGCTGAGGGCGCGGTCCGTCCGGCCCGGCCCGCGTCAGCGGGGCGGCCGGACGATCTGCTGGCCCCCGCCGTCGACGCGGATCCGCACGCCGCTCACGTAGCCGCCCACGTCGCCGACCAGGCCCCGCACCACGACCGCCACGTCCTCGGGCTGGCACACCCGGCCGAAGGGGTAGTGGTCGTGCAGCGTGGCGATGTCGTCCACGCCGCCGGCCTGCACGAGGCGGCGGCCCATCTCGGTCTCCACCAGCCCGGGGGCGACGACGTTCACGCGGATCCCGTGGCGCTGCTCCTCCTTGGCCAGGGTGGAGGCCAGGGCCTCCATCGCCGCCTTGCCCATGTTGTAGGGGGCGCCGTTGGCCGCGTGGTGGTCGGTCGCGACCGACGAGATGAACACCACGTCGCCGCGGGGGCAGGTCCGCATCGAGGGGAGCACCAGCCGGCACAGGTGGTGGGGGCCCACGGCGTGGACCGCGAGCAGGGCCGCCGCCTCACCCGGGTCGGTGTCGGCCACGGCCCGGCCCCGGCTGGCCCGCCCGGCGTTGTTGACCAGGATCGAGATCGGGCCCAGCTCGTCCACCACGCGCTCGACCATGGCCGCGTCGGCATCGGCATCGTCGACGGAGGCCTGCACCGCGATGGCGGTCGCCCCCATGGCCCGGAGGTCGGCCACGGTCGCGTCGGCGGCCTCGACGTCGCGCCGGTAGTTGACCGCCACCGCCGCCCCGTCGGCGCCGAGGGCGAGCGCGATCGCCCGTCCCACGCCCCGGCCGCCCCCGGTCACGAGGGCGACGCGGCCCTCCAGCGCTGCTCGTCGATCGTCGCCTGCACCGGTCATGGCCCGCTGCCTAGCAAAGCGGTCGGCACCCCGCCCGGGGCACCCCGATCCCGGTTCGCGGCGATCGTCCGCTTCGTCGACCCGTCGCACGCGACGGTCTCGTTACGATCCCGCCCCTGGCGTGACGGCGGGCCCGTCGTCGCCGATCGTGGCGTGCAGGGAACGGCACCGGTCCCGCTCGGGACCGGCCACGGGAGAGGGGGAGCCGTGACCGTCACCTCGCTGCACGACCGTCGACACCGGACCGCCTGGGTCCTCGGTGGCGGCGGCAACCTCGGGAGCATCCAGGTCGGCATGCTGCGGGCCCTCATCGACCGCGGCGAGCGGCCCGACCTCGTGCTCGGCTGCTCGGTGGGGTCGCTCAACGGGCTGGCCATGGCCGCCGACCCGAGCCCCGACGGGGTCGAGGCGCTGCGCGAGATCTGGCTCGACATCGACGGGGAGGAGATCTTCCCGTCCGGGCGCATCAGCGGTCCGTGGCAGCTGCTGAAGCGGGCACCGAGCCTGTACGGGAACGAGGGCCTCCAGGCCCTGATCGAGCGGTGCTCGCCCCACGACCGGATCGAGGACTTCCCGATCCCGTTCCAGTGCGTGGCGACCGACCTGCACACCGGACGGGCCCGGTGGTTCGACAGCGGACCCGTCGTCGACGCCGTGCTCGCCTCCACCGCGCTGCCCGCCGCCTTCCCACCGGTGGAGATCGGCTCGGACCTGTACATCGACGGGGCCGTGGTCGACAACGTCCCCTTCACCCGGGCCCTCCACCTCGGCTTCGACCGCGTCGTCGTGCTGCACGTCGGGAACTTCGAGCGCCCCCGCCCCACCCCGCGCCGACCGCTCGACGTGCTCCTCCAGTCGTTCTCGATCTCCCGCAACGCCCGCTTCGAGGCCGACATGTCCCGGGTCCCCGACGACGTCGAGCTCGTCGTCCTCCCCGGGATCGACCCGGGAGCCGTGCGGCGCAACGACTTCACCCGGTCCTCCGAGCTGATCGAGCGCGCCCACGCCTCGACGGCGGCGTACCTGGACCTGCGAGCCAAGGTGGCCGGTGGCGCGAGCTGACCCCGGCGGTCCGGGGGCACCGGGCGCCGCAGCCGGACCTAGGCTCGCACCCGTGCAGGACCGACCACCCGGCGCATCCACGCCACCGGGCGGACCGGCGCTCGGCGCAGCGGACCAGATCCGCTTCTTCCAGGAGTCGGCCGTCCCCAGCCTGGTGCTCGACGTCCGAGCCCGCCTGGTGCTCGACGCGAACGCCGCGGCCGTCGCCCTCCTCGGTCGTCCGGTCGAGGAGCTGCGGACCATGTCGGGCCGGGACCTGCTCCACGAGCCCACCCCCGAGGACGCGCTGCGCGCCCGCCTGCTGCGGGGCGACCGCACCCGGACCATCCGCGTCGTCGACACGCCCCGCGGCCTGCGCACCGTCGAGATCCACATGGTGCCCACCGATCGGGACGGCATCGTGTTCGTCCAGGCCGTCGACCTGACCGACGTCCTCGACGCCAACGCGGCCCTCGAGTCCCAGACGCGGCGGCTCCGGGAGGCCACCGACGCCCTCGCCGCCGTCGGGTCCCGCATCGCCCACGACCTCCGGGACCCGCTCGCGTCGATCACCAACCTCGCCGCCCTCACCCGCTCCCGTGACGACCTCGCACCGGAGATGCGACGGGAGGTCCTCGAGCGCCTCGAGCGCTCGGCGCGGGCCGCCTCCCAGGTCGTGGCCGACATCGTCCTCGAGGCCGGCACGGCGGCCGACGACGCCGATGCCTCCACCGCGACCGCGGACCTGCTCGACCTGGTCGGGTCCCTGTTCTCCGCCCAGATCGCCGACGCGGGAGGCGAGCTGGCCCTGCACGCCGAGGTGGCGCACCTCCCGGTGCCCATCACCGCCGTGCGCCAGCCGCTCGTGAACCTCGTCGCCAACGCCCTCCGCTACCGGGACCCGGCGCGCGCCCTGCGCGTCGTCGTCTCGGTGCGCGCCGTCGGGGACCGGGTCGTCGTCGACGTGGACGACAACGGGCGGGGCTTCGGCGAGGACCCCGAGGAGCTGTTCGCTCCCGGCGTCCGCGGCGCGGGCAGCGAGGGCCTCCCGGGATCGGGCACCGGGCTGCCCTACGCCCGCACCGTGATCGAACGGCTCGGCGGCACCCTCACCGCCGCCTCCCCGCCCCCCGGCGCGCCGGTCGGGGCGAGGCTCACCATCGAGCTGCCGACCGGGTCGCCGGCCGAGGCGCCCGGCGGCCTGCGCTTCGGCGGGCGGCCGGCGAGCGGCCTCACCACGGACCAGCTCGACCAGCTGCTCGAGCTCGCCCCCGTGCCGGCGGTCGTGATCGACCTGCTGGCCAGGGCCGTGCTGCGGCTGAACCCGGCGGCCGTCGCCCTCTTCGGACGCCGGGAGGACGAGGTGCTGGGCCGGCCCGCGGCCGAGCTGCTCGTCCGCCCGGCCGAGGGCGACGAGCTCCGCGCCGCGCTGCTCGAGGGCCGTGACGGGCACCCGGTGCACGTCGACACCGAGGTCGACACCCCCGACGGTGCCCGGCCGTGCCGCGTCCACCTCGTGCTCCTCCCGGGCACCACGCTCGCCCTGGCCCAGGTGGTCGAGCGGATCACCGGCACCTGAGGCCCGCCGGCCCAGGCTCGCCGCCCGCCGCCTGCGGTCAGCGGCCGAGCAGGCCCGGGTTGACGACCTCGGCCTCCTCGGCCAGCTCCAGCCACCGCTCCTCGGCGGCGTCGACCGCGGCCTGGGCGTCGGCGTGCGCCGCACCGAGCTCGGCCAGGCGCCGGTGGTCGCCGATCGCGCCCTCCAGCTCCGCGGCGAGGCGGTCCCGGGCCTCGGTGGCCCGCGCCAGCGCCCGATCGGCCTCGTTCAGCGCTCGCCGGATGGCCGACGGCGACGTGGTCGACGTGCCCGTCGACGACGGCCCCGACGCGTCCGGGGCGGGCGTCGCCGGCCGCGGCGCCGGACCGGTCTGGCCGGCCCCTGCCTTGCCCCGGGCCCGGCCGCCCGTGGCCTCGGCCAGGTGGGCGGCCAGTCCGCCGGGCACCCGGCGGGCCCCACCCCGCCCGTCGACGACGAGCACGTCGACCACGGTCCGCTCCAGCAGGGCGCGGTCGTGCGACACGACCACGAGGGCGCCGGGCCACTGGTCGAGGAAGTCCTCCAGGATCCGCAGCGTGTCGAGGTCCAGGTCGTTGGTGGGCTCGTCGAGGAGGAGCACGTTGGGCTGGGCGAGGAGGGTCAGCAGCAGCTGGAGGCGCCGCCGCTCGCCGCCCGAGAGCGTGCCGACGGGGGCCCACTGGGCGTCGCCGTCGAACCAGAAGCGCTCCATCAGCGCCGTGTCCTGCCACGACACGTCCTTCTTCCCACCCGTCACCAGGTCCCGGACCCGGGCGTCGGGGTCGAGCTCGGCCGCGTCCTGGGAGAACACGCCGATCCGCACGGTGGGGCCGACGTCGATGGTGCCCCGCTCGGGGGCGCGCTCGCCGGCCAGGATCCGCAGCAGGGTGGTCTTGCCCGCGCCGTTCGGGCCGACGATGCCGAGCCGCTCGCGCGGGTCGAGGAGCAGCTCGACCCCGTCGAACAGGGTCCGTGCCGTGCCGTCGGGATCGACGACGTCGGCGCCGACCCCGTGGACCTCGACCACCTTGTCCCCGAGGCGGGGGGTGCCGAGGTGCAGGTCGAGGACCTCGTCGCGCACCGACGCGTCCTTCGGGGCCCCCGAGACCAGCGCCTCGGCCGCCTCGATGCGGGCGCGGGGCTTGGAGGTCCGGGCCGGCGCGCCGCGGCGCAGCCAGGCCAGCTCGGCGCGGGCCAGGTTCCGGCGCTTGGCCTCGGCCTGCTCGGCCCGGGCGGCGCGCTCGGCCCGCGCCTCCAGGTAGGAGGCGTAGCCGCCGTCGTGGACGAAGTGCCCGCCCCGGTCGAGCTCGAGCATCCGGTTGCAGACCCGATCGAGCACGTGGCGGTCGTGGCTGACGAGGACCAGGCCGCCCCGGAAGCCGGCGAGCCACTCCTCGAGCCAGGCGATGGCCGCCACGTCGAGGTGGTTCGTCGGCTCGTCCAGGATCAGCAGGTCGTCGGCGTCGGGCGGTCCGCCGGCCGGCGGACCGCAGGCCAGCATGGCCCTGGCCAGCGACACCCGCTTGACCTGGCCGCCCGAGAGGGCGTCGGTCGGCCGGTCGTCGAGGCCGGCCAGGCCCAGGCGGTCCCGCACGGCGGCGGCCTCCCAGCCGTCGCCGGTCACCGACGCCACCGTCCCGGGCGGCAGCGGCGCGTCCTGGTCGAGCAGGGACACGCGGGCGCCGCGGCCCCGGCGGATGGTGCCGCCCTCGGGCGTGCGGGTGCCGGCCAGGGCGCCGAGCAGGGTCGACTTGCCGGTGCCGTTGACGCCGACCACGGCGATCCGGTCGCCCGAGGCGACGGTCAGGGACAGGTCCTCGAAGAGCACCCTGTCGGGGCGGGCGGCGCGCAGGTCGGTGGCGTCGACGAGGATCACGGCCCGATGCTGCCACCCGGCCCGCCCCGCGCCCGCCCCGGCCGCCGGCGGTGGTTGGGCACCGGTGGGGAGGCGGGCGAGACTGGAGGGGCCATGGACGACCAGACCACGACCCCGCCGGGGCCGGACGCCCCGTCCGGCCCGCCGTTCCCGCCCCTGCGGATCGGGCCGCACCGTGCCGACCCGCCGGTGGTGCTCGCCCCCATGGCCGGGGTGACCAACGCCCCGTTCCGGTCCCTGTGCCGCCGCTTCGGGGCCGCCCTCTACGTCTCGGAGATGGTCGGGGCCCGCGCCGTGGTCGAGGGCAACGAGCGCACCTTCGGCATCGCCCGCTTCGCCGACGACGAGCCCATCCGATCGCTCCAGCTGTACGGCACCGACCCCGCCGTGATGGGCGAGGCGGTGCGCCGGGTCGTCGGCGAGGTCGGCGTCGACCACGTCGACCTGAACTTCGGCTGCCCCGCCCGCAAGATCACCCGCCACGGGGGCGGCTCGGCGCTGCCGCTGCGGCCCCGGCTCTTCGCCGCCGTCGTCGAGGCCGCCGTCGCGGGGGCCGGGGACGTGCCGGTCACGGTGAAGATGCGCCTGGGCCTCGACGACGAGCACCGGACCTGGCTCGTGGCCGGGCGCCTGGCCGAGGAGGCCGGTGCGGCCGCCGTGGCCGTCCACGCCCGCACGGCGGAGCAGCTCTACTCGGGCACCGCCGACTGGTCGACCATCGCCGAGCTGAAGGCGACGGTCACGACCGTGCCCGTGCTCGGCAACGGCGACATCTGGGAGGCCGCCGACGCGGTCGAGATGATGCGGACCACGGGATGCGACGGCGTCGTGATCGGTCGGGGCTGCCTCGGTCGGCCGTGGCTGTTCCGGGACCTCGTCGCCGCGTTCGAGGGTCGGGACGTGCCGGCGCCGCCGACGCTGGGCGAGATCGCCGACATGCTCCGCACCCACGGCGAGCTGCTCGCCGAGTGGTTCGGGGAGCTGTCGGGCATGAAGGAGCTGCGCAAGCACACCGGCTGGTACCTCCAGGGCTTCCCCGTGGGCCGCGACCTGCGCAACGACCTCCGCCGGCTCGAGACGCTGGACCAGCTCGACGCCTGCCTGGACCAGCTCGACCGGCACCTGCCCTTCCCCCGGGAGGCCCGCCGGATGCAGCGGGGACACACGACCGGCCCCCGCCCCGTGGCCCTGCCCGAGGGCTGGCTGGACGACCCCGACGCGCTCGAGCCGCCCGACCGCCTCGCCGACCTGGTCGTCTCCGGTGGCTGAGGCCGGCACGGCCGTGCCGGTCGTCCTCGCCTCCGCGTCGCCCCGGCGGCGCGAGCTGCTCGGGCGCCTCGGGATCGCGCCCGACGTGCGGCCGGCCGACGTCGACGAGACCCCGGCGCCCGGTGAGGCGGCCACGGACCTCGTGCTGCGCCTCGCCGCGGCGAAGGCGGAGGCGGTCGCCCGCGACCTCGCCGATGCAGCCCGCACGCTGGTCGTCGCCGCCGACACCGAGGTCGAGCTCGACGGCGACGTGCTCGGCAAGCCAGCCGACGACGAGGCCGCCGCCGAGATGCTCCGCCGGCTGTCCGGCCGGAGCCACCGGGTCGTCACCGGGCTCGCGGTCCGCCTCGGCGATCGGGTCGCGACCCGGGCCGTGGGCACCGAGGTCCGGCTCCGCACGGTCAGCCCGGCCGAGATCGACGCCTACGTCGCCACCGGCGAGCCCCGGGACAAGGCCGGCGCCTACGCCGTCCAGGGCGGGGCGGGCGCCTTCGTGGTCGGCATCGACGGCAGCGACTCCAACGTGATCGGCCTGCCCCTGGCCGACCTCGTCGCCTGCGCCGCCGAGGTCGGGGTGACGATCCTGCCCGACGGCTCCGTCACCGTCGCCTGAGCCGGGTCCGGGCTCAGCCGGCCACGACGATGGCGTCGACGTGGTGCTCGATCCCGTCGGCGGTGCGGATCCCCTCGGCGACGACGGCGGCGACGGGCCAGCCGATCAGCTCGACGTCGTCGCGGCGCAGCGCGCGGTGGTAGCCGTCGACCCGGACGACGCTGCCCCGACGGGGCGGCACCTGCGGGGTGAGGTGCCGGCGGGTCCAGCCGTCGCGCACGCCACGGGCGAGCCCGCGCTCGGCCACGGCGCGCACGACGTGGTCGCGCACCGGCGCGGGGACCAGCGCGCCGGCCGCGTCGAGGACCGGGCCGAGCGGGCCCCTCGTGGGCAGCACCCACACGCCGTCGGCCTGCAGCACCTTGCAGCGGGCGACCCGACCGGCCAGCCGGGGCAGCGTCCGGGTCACGGCGGCGGGCTCCCCCACCAGGGCGACCCGCAGCCCGCCGAGGACCTCGAGGTCGGCCCCGGACGGGTCCCGCACGACGGGGCCGACGAAGGGCGCGAGGTCGGGCAGGGGCGACCGGTGCGCCGTCACCGGGCGTCGCCGGCTCACGCCACCGGCTCGTGGGTCAGCTGGTCGATCCAGGACGGCGGGCGGCCGAGCGCGGCGGCCGGGATGCGCTCGGTCAGGGAGACGAGGACCCGGGCCAGGGCGTTGATCCAGTGCCCCTCCTCGAGCAGGTGGGGCGCGGCGGCCGAGAGGCGTCGGTAGGTCGGGTTCCCGGTGGCACCGGGCTCGCGGGCCGCGAGCTGGGAGAAGCGGGCCAGGGCCGCGTCGAGGCGGGCCGGGTCGAGGCCCATGGCCAGGAGGTTGTCCCGCATGCGGGCCAGGAGCGGCAGCCCGACGGGCACGCCGGCGACCACGCCCGGGGTCGTCAGGCCCCGGACCAGGGCGAGGCGGTCGGGGTGGTCGGCCGCCGCGTCGCCCAGCATCCCGAGGACGTGGAAGTCGACGGCCAGGTGGCGCGACTCGTCGTTGTTGATGCGGGCGAACACCTCGTGGCAGAGGGGGTCGTGGACCTCGTCGAGGAGGAACCGGAGCAGCGCGCCGTCGAGCGCGACCTCGAGCATCGGGATCACGGTGCCGAGCACGCCGAGCGGCAGGTCGTCGCCGAACCGGTCGAGCCAGCCGATCACGAGCCGGATGTTGGTGTTCGGCTCGGGCACGCCGCCGTCGGGGAGCATCCCCCACCGGCGCATGAGGGCGAGCTCGGCGTTCGCGTGGCGCTGCTCCTCGGCGTGGAACCAGCGGTAGATCTCGGCCAGGGTCGGGTCGTCGGTGGCCCGGGACAGGGCGGCGAAGCCGCGGGCGCCGACCTGCTCGATCCACACGAGGTCCGCC
The DNA here is from genome assembly GCA_964497795.1 of uncultured Acidimicrobiaceae bacterium. Taxonomy (GTDB): domain Bacteria; phylum Actinomycetota; class Acidimicrobiia; order Acidimicrobiales; family Salinilacustritrichaceae; genus Salinilacustrithrix. The sequence goes on from CAZCEZ010000007.1 coordinate 54,011, forward strand.
ATGAACGCGGCGAGCTGCGGGCGCTGCTCGTCCGTGATGCGGTCCGCGCCCGGCGCGTCCCAGTCGAAGTCGGCGAGCGCCCACTGCCGGGACCGGATCCGCTCCAGCATCGAGTCGAGGTCGAGGGTCACGTGGCCTCCGTGTGGTCGCTGGTGGCGGGCGGGTGGTCCCCGACGGGGTCGAGGAGCGGGTGCAGCACGCCGGCCAGGAACGTGCGCAGGTCCCCCGGCGGCGGGGCCACGAGGAGCGTGAGGCCGATCCGCACGCACCAGTCCACGACGACGGACGGGTCCCGGGGAGCGAGCAGGCCCAGGGCGACGCCGACCTCCACCGTGGGCGCGAAGACGTCTCGCAGCCGGTCGAGGACCTCGGGGACGGCGTCCACGAGCAGGCCGCCGAGCAGGTCGGGCTCGTCCTCGCGCACCTTGGTCAGGAGGTCGTGGGACCAGCAGTGCTCCACGGCCCGGGCCACGACCTCGACCACGATGTCGGCGCCGGTGGCGTCTCGGGGGATCCAGGAGGGCACGGACCGGACCAGCGCGGCGAGCTCGTCCTCCACCAGGAGGCGGTGCACGTCGCCCATCGAGCCGACGTGGCGGTACACGGTCGTGCGCTCCACGCCTGCCTCGCGGGCGATGTCGCGCATCGTGGTGCGGGACCAGCCGAACCGGGCCATGGCCCGGCGAGCCGCCTCGAGGAACGGGCGGACGGCCTCGTCGGGCGCGGGCGGCGACGTGCGGGCGGCGAGGTGCTCGGCGAGGTCGGCCACACCCCGAGGATCCACGTTGCAACGTGTGACGTCAAGTGTTGCAGCGTGGACCCGCGCCGGCGCGCCCCGTCACGGGTCCGTCGGCGGCCGGCTCAGCCGTCGGTGGGGGTGCGGAGGCGCACGACCCACGTGGCGCCGTCACCGCGGCCCGCCGCGGGGGCGGAGCCGCCAGCGCCGTCCGGGGACGGCTCGACGGCGGGCTCGACGGGGGCGGCGTCACGGTCGCGGACCGCGGTCGCCACGCCGCCGGACCGGCCACGGGTCGCCCGGTCGCCGTCGACGACGTCGGCCACGGCCGTGACGGCGCGGGCGAGGTCGTCCCGCGTGACCGGGTCGCCGGCGTCGGGGCCGGTCGTGTCGGGGCCGGTCGCGTCGGGGCCGGTCGGGACGGGCGCCTCGTCGACCGTCGCGCCCGTGGGCGGCTCGGTGGTGGAGACGTCGGTCTCGGGGGCCAGGTGGCGGGGCGTGCCCTCGACGTTGAGCTCGGGCAGGGCGCGGTCGAGCCACCGGGGGATCCACCAGTTGCGCCGACCGAGCAGCTGCATGGTCGAGGGCACCAGCAGCATGCGGACCAGCGTGGCGTCGAGCAGCACGGCGAGGCCGAGGCCGGTGCCGAAGAGGCGGGTGATCCGGTTGTCCTCGAGGAGGAACGAGCCGAACACCACGACCATGATCGCCGCGGCCGCCGAGATGACCCGGGCGGTGGCCGCCAGGCCGTCGGCCACCGAGTCGGTGGCGTCGTCGTGGCGGGCGTACTCCTCCTTGATGCGGCTGAGGAGGAACACCTCGTAGTCCATCGACAGGCCGAAGACGATGGCGAACATCATCATCGGCACGAACGGCTCGATGGGTGCGGCCTCGATGCCGGTGACGTCGGACGTCCAGCCCCACTGGAACACGGCGACCACGACGCCGTACGCGCCCGAGATCGACAGCATGTTCATGATGACGGCCTTGATCGGCACGAGGATCGAGCGGAACACGAGCATCAGCAGGACGAAGCTCACGAGCAGCACCACGCCGAAGAACAGCAGGCTCCGCTCGCCGAGGTAGTTCGAGAAGTCCATGGAGCCCGGCACCTGGCCGGTCAGCACGACCTCGAGCCCGTCGGGCTCGGCGGCGGGGATCACCTCGTCGCGCAGGCGCTGCACCGTCTCGTCGGTGGCCTCGTCCTGGGGGGCCGTGGCCGGGATCACCTGGAGCAGGGCGGCGTCGGAGGCGGCCGGGTCCTCCAGGTCGCTGGGGATGACCGGGCTGACCCCGACGACGCCGGGGTCGGCGGCGATGGCGTCGGCCACGACCTGCATCGACGCCAGGTCCGCGGGGTCGTCGAGGCGGGCGACGGCGAAGAACGGGCCGTTGAAGCCGGGGCCGAAGCCCTCGGCGAGCAGGTCGTAGGCCTGGCGGGTCGTGGTCTCCTCCGGGAAGTTGCCCTCGTCGGAGAAGCCGAGGCGGATGCCGAAGATGGGCAGCGAGATCACGACGAGCAGCAGCGTGCCGGCCACGGCGATCGGCCAGGGCCGCCGCTGGATCTGGCGGCTCCAGCGGTGCCAGCCGGTCTCGCGCAGCGGCTTGCGGCGGCGGGGCGGGACCTCGCGGCGCAGCGGCCCCACGACGAAGGACGCCAGCACGGTGAGCACCGCCGCGCCCATCAGCGCGCCGGCGAGCCGGGGCAGCTGCAGGCCGGTGGCCACGAAGCCGGCGGCGACGAAGGCGGCGGCGATCAGGCCCCGCCACCGCGTCACCTCGACGCGCAGCTTGGCGAAGCCGAGCAGGGCGGGCAGCAGGGTCACCGAGGCGAGCAGGGTCACGAAGACCGTGGTCGAGGCGGCCAGGCCGAGCCCGGCCACGAACTGGAGGCCGATGAGGAGCAGGCCGAGCAGGGAGGCGACGACGGTGACGCCGGCGAACACGACGGCGCGGCCAGCCGTGTCCATGGCCCAGCCGGTGGCCGTCTCGGTGTCGTCGCCCAGCTCGAGGTTCTCCCGGAAGCGGGTGACGATGAACAGGGCGTAGTCGATCCCCACGCCGAGGCCGATCATGGCGCCGATGATCGTCGCGAACTCGGGCACGACGGTCAGGTTCGAGAGCAGGCCGGCCAGCGCGACGCCCACGGACACGCCGCAGATGGCGGTGCCGATCGGCAGGCCCATGGCCAGCACCGACCCGAAGGACACGATCAGGATGACGATCGCGAAGCCGAGGCCGATGAGCTCGGACTCGGGCGGCTCGAACTCGGCGAAGGACTCGCCGCCGACCTCGACCCGCAGCCCGGGGAGGTCGGGGGCCGCCTCCTGGATGAGGACGCCGATGTCGGCGGCGGCCCCCGGCTCGGAGAAGGCGCCGGGCACGAACACCTCGGCGAAGGCCACCTCGCCGGCGAGCGGGCCGTCCTGGGCGATCTGGCGGCCGCCGAGGGGCGTGTAGGGGCTCGTGACCCGGGCGTCGGTGCGGGACTCGACGGTGGCGAACAGCGACTCCATGGCCGAGCGGACCTCGGGGTCCTGCACGCCCTGGTCGGCCTGGAACACGATCGTGCCCCGGATGCCGTCGAGGCCCACGCCGCCGAAGGACTCCTCGAGGATCTCGAGCCCGGTCCCGGACTCCGACGCCGGCGCCTCGGTGTCGTTCGAGAAGGCGGTGCCGATCGTGCTGGACGCCACGTTGACGCCGATCACGAGCGCCACCCAGATGGCCAGGACGATCACGCGATGGCGGTAGCACCACCGGCCGAGGCGCAGGTACATGGCGGGTCCTCCCGGTTCGCCGACGCCGCGAGGCTACCGAGGCACCCGGTCGGCACCCCATTCCGGACCGTCCGGAACGTCCGGTTCACCGCCGGGGGTCGGGCGGGCGCCCTCGTGGGACAGGAGCCAGGCCTTGCGGTCCACGCCGCCGCCGTAGCCGCCGAGGGAGCCGTCGCTGCGCACGACCCGGTGGCAGGGCACGACGAGCCACACCGGGTTCGCCCCGTTGGCCGAGCCGACGGCCCGCGTCGCCGCCCGGTCGCCGACCGCGGCCGCCAGCTCGGCGTAGGACGCGGTCGTCCCGACGGGGATGGCGCGCAGCGCAGCCCAGACCCGCCGACGGAACGGGGTCGCCACCTCGTGGACCACGGGGTGGACCTCGACGTCGTCGAGGGCCGCGAGGTCGCCCGCCACGTAGGCGGCCACGGCCCGGGCCGGGGCCGGCGGGTCGACCGGGTCGGCCTCGACCCAGTCGCCGCCGAGCGCGGCGCGCACCGGGCCTGCGACCCGGTCGAGGTGGTCGGCCCAGGCGAGGGCGACGACGCGGTCGCCGGCGCAGGCCACGGACAGGTCGCCGACGGGCGTGGGGACCGAGGCGACCTCGACGACGGGGCCGTCGCCGGCGCGGCGGTCGGGGGCGCGGCGGTCGGGGGTCCGGGTGCTGGAGGAGGCGGGGGTGCTCACGTCGGGGTCTCCGTCGGGATCGGCGGGCGGGGTGCGTGCCACAGGTGGGTGGCGGCGTAGGACCGCCACGGCCGCCACGCCTCGGCCCGGTCCCGGGTGGCGGCCACGTCGCGCGACGACGTGCCGCCGGACACGACGCGGGCGAGGTGGAGGTCGCCGGCCGGGAAGGCGTCGGGTTCGCCCAGGCGCAGCGCCACGTACTCGGCGGTCCAGTCGCCGACGCCGGGGAGGGCGACGAGTCCGGCGACCAGGTCGGCGTGCGGGACCGCGCCGTCGAGGGCGAGGTCGCCGTCGAGCACGGCACGGGCCAGGAGGCGCACGGTGCCGGCGCGACGGCCGAACAGGCCGAGCGCCTCGAGCTCCTCGTCCACGAGGGCGTCGGGGCCGGGGAAGGCCCGGGCCGGCCGGTCAACGGGCCCGGGTGGACGGGGGTCGGCGGGGCCCACCGGCGCCCCGTGGGCGGCCACGATCCGGGACAGGACGGTCCGGGCGGCGGCGACGCTGACCTGCTGGCCGACCACGGCCCGGACCGCGGCCTCGAAGCCCGACCAGGTGCCGGCCACCCGCAGGCCGGGCCGTGCGGCGACGAGCGGGGCCAGGAGCGGGTCGCCGCCCAGGTGCGCGTCGACGGCCTCGGGGTCGGCGTCGAGGTCCCACCAGCGGCGGACGCCGGCCACCACGGCAGCGAGGTGCGGCCGGAGCGCCGCGTCCACCTCGACCCGCACGGCGGGGGCCGGCGGCTGGGTGCCCGTGGTCGCGCCCCCGGCGACCCGGACGACGCCGACGGCGCCGCCCACCGCCACGGCACGGGACACCGCGTGACCGTCGACGACGTCGAGGCCGGGCACCGCCCGGGCGGCGAACCAGTCCAGGAGCGAGCCCGGGTCGAAGGGGGCCCGCACCGGGAGGCGGAGGGCGAGGGCGTCGCCCTCCGGGCTCACCGGGGCCGCCCCCGCCGGCCGGCGGGCGGCAGCGTCGCGGCGCAGCTCGGTGGGCGTGCGCCCGAAGGTGGCCCGGACCACGTCGTTGCACTGGCGGACGCTGCCGAAGCCGGCGGCGAAGGCGACGTCGGCCACGGCCAGGTCGGTCTCGGCCAGGAGGCGTCGGGCGAGGTGGGCCCGCCGGGACCGGGCCACGACGTCGGGCGAGGTGCCGACCCGCTCGGCGAACAGCCGCCGGAGGTGGCGCTCCCCCACGGCGAGGCGGCGGGCCAGGGCACCGACCGTGCCGTCGTCCAGCGCGCCCGCCTCCACGAGGCGCAGCGCCCGGTCGACCACGTCGGCGCCGCCGCGCCACGCGGGCGAACCGGGCGCCGCGTCCGGCGCGCACCGGCGGCACGGGCGGAAGCCGGACGCCTCGGCGGCGGCCGGGTGGCTGTAGAAGGCCACGTTGGCCGCCTTCGGGGTGCGGGACGGGCAGACGGGGCGGCAGTACACGCCCGTGGTCCGCACCCCGACCCAGAACCGACCGTCGAAGCGCGGGTCCCGGCTGGCCAGGGCGTCGTAGCACCGGGCCGGGTCGAGGGCCGGCTCGACGACCGGGTCGACCAGGCAGCCCGGGTCCGGCGCGGCGTCCGGGCGGCGCTGGGGCGGGCGGGTCACGGATCGATCCTGCCCCACCCGGGACCCGGCGTCTGGCGGGATCCGGACCTGGGAGCGCCCGTGGCGCACCGACCCCTGGCTACGGTGCGGCGCCGTGAGCTCCCCCGATGCGCCTCCCACGACCGATCCCGCCGGCGACGGCCCCGTCCACGTCACCATCGAGGACGGCGTGGCCGTCCTCCGCCTCGACGACGGCAAGGCCAACGCGGTCTCGCACCTCCTGATCGACCAGGTCCACGCCGCCCTCGACCGGGCGGCCGAGGAGGCCACGGCCGTCTGCTTCGTCGGGCGCGAGGGGCGGTTCTCGGCCGGCTTCGACCTGTCGGTGATGACGCAGGGCGCGGACGCGGCCCGCGGGCTGGTCCGGGCCGGCGGCGAGCTGATGGTCCGCGTGTACACCCACCCGCAGCCCACGGTCGCCGCGGTGACGGGCCACGCCCTGGCCGCCGGCGCAATCCTGTGCCTGGCCTCGGACACCCGGATCGGGGCCGACGCCCCGGCCAAGATCGGCCTGAACGAGACGGCCATCGGCATGGGCCTGCCTTGGTACGGCATCCGCCTCGCCGAGGCCCGGTTGTCGAAGCGGCACCGGACCCGGGCGATCCTCCAGGCCGAGATCTACGACCCGGCCGGGGCCGTCGACGCCGGGTACCTCGACGAGGTCGTGCCCGCCGACGAGGTCGTCGACGTCGCGATCGGCCGGGCCCGGGCGCTGGGCCAGCTGCCGCGCGGCGCCCACGGGTTCACCAAGGGCCGCCTGCGCGACGCCCTGGCCGCCGAGATCCTCGACGGCCTCGACGCCGACATGGAGGCCATGGTCCCGCCCGGGACCTGACCGGCGGACCCGCTCGCCCGGGTCGGTGGCGGCCGGGGGCGGGCTCAGCGGCGCAGGACGTGGAGGGGCGTGGTCCCCAGGCCCTTGAGGTCGCGGGGCCGCAGCGAGCGCGTCCGCAGCACCGGGTCGTCGCTGCCCTCGACGAGCTCGGCGAGGGCCCCGTCGACCAGCACGGTGCCGGGCCGGGCCCAGCCCACCAGGCGGCTGGCGAGGTTGACCGTCGGCCCGAACACGTCGCCGAGTCGGGACAGCACAGGCCCGGCCGCCATCCCCACGCGCAGCTCGGGGCGGTCGCCGCCGAACGCGTCGACGAGGTCCAAAGCCAGGTGCCCGGCCTCGGCGGCCTCGTCGGTGCCGAGGGTGAAGAGCACGGCGTCGCCGATCAGCTTCACGACGCGCCCGCCCCGGTCGGCGATGATCTCCGTGGTCGTGGCCTCGAAGGACTCCACCAGCTCGGCGAGGTCCTCCTCGGGGAGCTGGCCGGACAGGCGGGTGAAGGACACGACGTCGGCGAATCCGACGACGGCCTGCTCCTGGTCCTGGGTGGCCCTGGCCGTGCGGCGCGTCGCACCGGCGTGCAGGTGCCGGCGCAGCAGGTAGGTGAGCTCCCGCTCGATCAGGGGCGTGACCAGCTCGGCGGCGAGCACGACGAGGTCGTCGTCGTCGCCGTCGGGGAGGTCGACGAGCTGGTCGAGGCCCTGGTCGACGATGGAGAGCAGGGCGTCGGCGACCCGGCCCATGGTCTGGCCGAGCAGTCGGGTGAATCGGACGGCGAGCTCCTCGCCGACGCCGGTGGCGGCCAGGTAGTCGGCGATGGCGCGCAGCGCCTCGGTGTCGGCCGCGGTCAGCGACTCGGAGTCCTCGGGCAGGTCCGCGAAGCCCATGGCCCGCCACAGCCGGCGGGACAGGTCCTCGCTGGCCCGGGTCGCTCCCCACACCTCGGGCGGGCGCAGGTGGAGCGGCTCGCCGAGCAGGGTGACGGCGAGGGCGAGGCGGCGGAGGGCGTCGTGGCCCTCGTCCTCGGCCCGGGCCACCCGCTCCTCGTCGACGCCCCGGGCGAGCAGGAACGCGGCCAGGTCGACGCCGCCGCTGGCCGCTGCGGCCTGCACCTCGGTGCCCGCACCCTCCGGATCGGGTGTGACCGGGAGCCCGTCGCCGGGGGTCGGGTCGCTCATCGGACCACGGTGCACGCGAGCACCACGCCGGTCTCGACCTGGCACTCGGCCAGGAGCGCCGGCCCGAGGGCCATGGCGAAGGCGCCCTCGCCCACCGAGACGATGGCCGGCGTCCCGGCGTCGTCGTCGGCCTCGATCGGCTGCCAGGGCTCGAACCGGGCGATGGCGTTCGCCGACGCCACGTTCCGGGCGCCGATGCGGTCGCCGGCCACGACGGCGTCGAAGAAGGCCTGCGCCGCCGCGCCCGTGTCACCCGCGCCCTGCGCCCCGCCGACCCACTCGGGCAGGCAGCGGTCGCGGGCCAGGTCGTCGAGGTCGGCGGAGGCGGCGAGGACCCGGCCGGTCCGGTCGTCCTCGCCGACGACGGCGGCGAGCTCGTCCACCTCGGGGTCGTCGGCGGCGTCGACGACGACGGCGAGGTTCGCCGGGGTCGGCTCGCCCAGGTAGTCGAGGTAGGCGTCGCAGAAGCGGACCGCCGGCGCGGCCTCCTCGGTGCCGCCGCTCCCGTCCGCGTCGTCGTCTCCCCCGTCGCCGCCCGAGCAGGCGGCGCCGGCCACGGCCAGGAGCAGCACGGTCGCGGCGACGGCGCGGCGGCTCGGGCGCGGCCAGGCCCGCGGACGCGTGGAGCTCTCGACCCGACGGCGCATCGACGTCACCCTAGGGACGGCGCGGTCACCCGTCGGCCAGCCCCCGCTCCACGGCGGCGACGAGGCGCGGGCGGAGCTCGGCGGCGGGGACGATCTCGTGGACGGAGCCCACCGACCGGGCGCGGGCCACGTCGTGGATGGCGTCGAACTCGGCGGCGACCTCCCCGAGCTTCGCGTTGCGCACCTCGGCCCGGAGGTCGGCGAGCTCGGCCCGGAGCCGGGCGCGGTCGCCGGGCGCGGCCGAGGCGAGGGTGGCCTCGGCGGCGACGATCCGCTCGTCGGCCTCGGTGCGGGCGTCGACCTCGCGGGTGAACACGACGGCCGCGGCCGGCGCGCCGCCGATCACGGAGGCGTGGGCGCCCTCGACGGCGAGCACCTGCATCCGGTCGTTGAGCCGCCCGGAGAACACGACGAACGCGCCCCCGTGGTAGCGGGACACGACGCACAGCACGATCGGGCCGTCGAAGTTCACGATCGCCCGCCCGATCTCGGCGCCGTACTCGAGCTGGAGGCGCCGCAGGGATTCCGGTGACCCGTCGAAGCCGGACAGGTTGGCGAGCACGACGACGGGCCGGTTGCCCGAGGCGGCGTTGACGGCCCGGGCCACCTTCCGGGACGACAGCGGGAACAGCGTGCCCGCCGACCACTGCGACGGCCCGTCGGCGGGCAGCTGGCCGGATCGGGGCAGGGGGCGGGACTCCACCCCGACCACGCAGACCGGCACCCCGCCGAGGTGGGCGTCGAGCACCACGGCCCCCTCGGCCTCGGCCATCTCGGCCCACCGCTCGAGCGGCTCGGCGTCGTGGTCGACCACGGCCCGCATGACCGAGCGGATGTCGAAGGGCTTCTTGCGGTCGGGGTTGGTGGCGGCGTCGAAGATCTCCCCCACCGTCGTGAACGACGTGCCCTCGCCCTCGTGGGGCTCGGCGCGGACGTCCCGTTCGACGGGGTCGGTCGTCGCACGCCGACGGGGTCCGGCCTCGCCGGGCACCACGTAGGTGTGGTCGTGGTGGGCGTGGAGGACCTCGACGGCGGCGGCGACGTCGGGCGCCCAGTACTGGGCCTGGCCGTTGGGGCCCATGACCCGCTCGTAGCCGCCGATGCCGATGTTGTCCTCGGCCGACACGCCGCCGGAGAAGTCGATGGCCTGCTTGCCGGTGAGCACCATCGTCGAGTCGGGCGTCATCACGAGGATGCCCCGGGTGTGCATCAGCATCGTCGCCTCGGCGTTCCAGTACGGCTGGGCGCCGACGTTGACGCCGGCCACGACGACGTTGACCTCGTGGCCGGCCTGGGTGTGCTCCACGAGGCGGCGGAGGACGGCGGCCACCCAGTCCAGGTTCTCCGAGCCGGAGTCCATGGCGATGCGGGCGCCGGCCGACAGCGCGAACCAGTCCACGGGGAGCCGGCGCTCGGCGGACAGGTCGATGGCGGCCAGGATCCGCCGGCACTCGGCCTCGGTGATCGAGCCCATCGCCTTGGTCGGGTCGCCGAGCAGGACGACGCGCTCCATCCCCTCGGGCACCTTGGCCGTGGGCGTCGATGCCAGGCCGACCACGATCCCGGCCTCGTTGCGGCCCGGTCCGCGGTCGACGGGGACGAGGCGGTCGTCGTCGGGACCCGTCCCGGCCGGGTCGAGGTCGAGCTCGGTGAACGTGCCGACCGGCCCGTCGCCGACCCGGGTCAGGAGCCCGGTGAGCTCGTAGGGGTAGACGGTGCCGCGCCGCCGGCAGGCCAGGACCTTCTGCGTGTGGTCGTCGATGGGCTGCATCGGCGCCGTGGGCGGTTCGGTGACCTGGAGGGTGAGCCCCGACCCGGCCTGGTAGCCGAGGCGGACCACCACGTCGACGCCGTCGTCGCCGGGCGCGCCGCCGGGGTCGACCAGGCGCCCCTGGACGAGCACCTGCTCGATGCCGAGCCCGTTGGTCATGGGCACGAGGCGCTTGGCCACGGCCTGCATCTCCTCGGCGCTGATCGCCACCGGCGGCCACACGAAGAGCATCACCCGGTTCCACTCCAGCCGGCGCCGGTCGGGGTCGGCGGCGAGCGACCGACGGATGCCGTCGAGGCACGAGGCGAGGACCCGCTCCAGCTCGGGGAGGGCGACGAGGCTGCCGTCGGCGTCGCGCAGCGGGGTGATGTCGCGCACCTCGGCGACGGCGACGAGGCGCTCGTCGACCGGGGCGCGGGGGTCGTCGCCGTCGCGCTTGGCCACGCAGTCGAAGACGTGGGTGTCCTCGGCGCTCGGCAGGCGGCGCACGTCGAAGTTCTCGAGCCGCCACAGCTGGAGCCGACGACCGATCATGGGGTGCAGGCCCCGGAACTCCCGGTCCTCCACGAAGGCGTCGCCCCGGCGCTGCCAGGACAGGTGGAGCACCTCCTCGGGCGGGGTGCCGTCGGGCCCGGGGCCCACGGGAGCGGCCACCACGGCGACGCGCTGGACCGCGGCGGGCACGGCGCCGTCCGCGACCGCGGCGGCCAGGGCGGCGTCCACGACCGCGGCGACCGCGTCGACGTCGGTCCCGTGGTCGAGCCGCACGTAGGCGTCGACCACGGTGGCCGCCGGCGGCTCGTCCCAGCCGGGCGCGGCGCCCGCGAGCCGGTCGCCGAGCCCGGCGAGGACCTCGGCCAGGCCGCCGTCGCCGGTGAGGGCGGGGACGACGGCGGCGACCACGCCGACGTCGCGGCCCCGGTGGTGGTAGCGGGCGGTGACGGCGCCGTGGCCGTCGTGGTGGCGGACCAGGTCGGTCAGCTCGCGGATCTTGTAGAACCGCCGGGTCAGCGCCTCGACGATGGCGGCGCCGACGGCGGGCGAGGCGACCAGGGCGTCGAGGGCCGCGATGGTGCGGAACACGGGCACCGACGAGCCGACGAGCACGGCGAGGGCCGCGGAGTCGTCGGGGTCGTGGGTGAGCGCGTCGAGCGCCTCCCCCGCCTCCTCGCGGACCCGGGCCCGGGCCCGCTCGAGCAGGGGGGCGTCGATGCAGCGGTGGCGGACGCTGCGGGCCAGGTTGCCGATGCCCGGGTAGCGGGCCTGGGTCGCGGCCACGAGGCGGTCGATGGTGTCTCGGACCTCGTCCCGCTCGTCCTCGGGGCCGCAGCGGGTGAGGCGCCGCTCGAGCATCGCGGCCACCAGCGGCAGCTGGTCGTCCCGTCGGGCCGCGGCGAGGTGGATGCGGTGGACGGCGGCCTCCAGGGCCGGCGTGCGGTCCAGCGACGTGACCCCGTAGTGGGCCAGGGCGTCGTGCAGGCGGCTGCGGAACCGGTCGGGCAGGCCCTCGTGGTCGGCGTCGAGGGTCCGCAGGTAGGCGTTGAAGTGCTCCCGGGGGCTGCGGGCCTCGAGGCCGGCGTCGGCGGAGGCGACGCGCCGCTCCCGGGTCAGGCCGCACAGGTCGGCGAAGGCCCGGAGCAGGGCGAGCTCGCCCCGGCGGACCTCGGGGTCGGCCATCCCGTCGCCGTCGCCGCGCAGGGCGTCGAGGAGGGCGGCGTCGTCGTCGGTCACGTCGAAGCCGAGCAGCATCGAGCGCAGCACGTCGAGGCGTCCGGTGCGATCGCCGGCGACCGCGCCGGCGAGGCGCTCCGGGTGCAGGGACAGGCGCGGTCCGGTCGGGTCCTCGCCGCGCTCGGCGGCCCCGATGCGCAGCAGGGGCGCGCCGGCGTCGACCTGGGTGTTGGGGGTGACGTGGACCTCCTCGACGACGCCGTCGGTCGGGGCGAGCACCGCGGTCTCCATCTTCATGGCCTCGACGACGGCCACCCGCTGACCGGCCACGACCTCGTCGCCGGGCGCGACCTCCACCGACACGACCAGCGACACCGCCGGCGCCCGGAGCAGGCCGCCGTCGTCGCGGGTGAGCCGGTGGGTCACGCCGTCGACCTCGACCAGGTGGTCGGCCCGCCGGGTCTGGGACACGACCCGGTGGACGCGGTCCCCGACGCGCAGGCGGGCGTGGGGCGACCGGCTCCCGTCACCGCCGGGACCGCCGAGCCGGTCGAGCACCACGTCCACGGTCGTGCCGTCCAGGGTGACCCGGTACCAGCCGTCGTGGTCGCCGGTCGCGACGTGGACCCGGTACTGGCCGCCCTCCCAGCCGAGCTCGACGGTGTGGCCGACCTCGACCTCGGCCTCGGGGCGACCCCTGGCCGCCGAGGACAGGAAGCGGGTCCGCTCCAGGGCGACCTCGGCGTCGTGGACGTCGATGGCGGCCACGAGCAGCGCGAGCTCGGCGTGGCGGTCGGTCCGGTGCCCGTCGGCCGCGGTGAGGCGGTCGAGCCAGCCGGTGTCGAGGTCGCCGGCCACCACCTCGGGCCGGTCGACGAGGTCGAGCAGGAAGGACTTGTTGGTCGTGCCGCCCTCGACGAGGACGGTCGTCTCCGACAGCGCCCGCTTGAGGCGGCGCCGGGCCTGGTCCCGGTCGGCACCCCAGGCGATCACCTTGGCGATCATCGAGTCGTACTCCGGGGCGATCTCGTCGCCGGCCTCGACGCCGGTGTCGACGCGGACGCCGGGGCCGTGGGGCAGGGCCAGGGTCGTGATGCGCCCGGGCGCGGGGGCGAAGCCGCTGGCCGGGTCCTCGGCGTTGAGCCGGGCCTCGAACGCGTGCCCGGTCGGGGCGGGCGGTTCGCCGACCAGGGCCTCGCCCCGGGCCACGGCGAGCTGCAGGCGGACGAGGTCGAGGCCGGTGGTCAGCTCGGTGACGGGGTGCTCGACCTGGAGCCGGGTGTTGACCTCGAGGAAGGCGAGGAGGTCCTCCTCGGGCTGGAACAGGAACTCGACGGTGCCGGCGTTCACGTAGCCGGCGACCTTGGCCAGCGACACGGCGGCGTCGCGCAGCCGGGCCTCGTGCGCCGGGGTCAGCGCGGTCGAGGCCGACTCCTCGATCACCTTCTGGTTGCGCCGCTGGATGGAGCAGTCACGCACGCCCGGCGCCCAGACCGTGCCGTGGGCGTCGGCCAGGATCTGGACCTCGACGTGGCGGGCGCGCTCGACGACCCGCTCGAGGAAGACCGTGGGGTCGCCGAAGGCCTTGGCCCCCTCGTCCCGGGCCCGCTCCCAGGCCAGCGCCAGCTCGCCGGGGGCGTCGACCCGGCGGATGCCGCGCCCGCCGCCACCGGCAGCCGCCTTCACCATCAGCGGGTAGCCGACGCGCTCGGCGGCGGCCTCGGCCTCGGCGAGCGTGTCGACCGGCCCGCCCGACCAGGGGGCCAGGGGCACACCGGCCTCCTCGGCCAGCCGCTTGGCCCCGATCTTGTCCCCCAGGGCGCGCATGACCTCGGCCGACGGGCCGACGAAGGTGACGCCGAGCTCGGCGCACCGCTCGGCGAACTCGGGGCGCTCGGCCACGAACCCCCAGCCCACCCAGGCGGCGTCGGCCCGGGCCGCGACGAGGGCGGCGCCGAGGACGTCGAGGTCGAGGTACGGGTTCCCCGCTGCGGGCACCACGGCGAGGTCGTCGAAGCAGACGGCCTCGTCGGCGGCGCGGACGAAGGCGGCCCGCCGCTCGGCCCGGGTGTGGAGGGCGACGGTGACGACCTCGCCGTCGAGGTCCCGGGCGGCGTGGACGAGCCGCATCGCGGCCTCCCCCCGGTTGACGATCGCGACGCGCCAGACGCTGCCCATGTCGTGTGTGACCCGTCGCACGGCCCGACGTTACGGACCGGTGACGGATCCGTGGTCCGGTGTCGCTCCGGGCGGGGTGCGGGGCCGCTGGGTCAGCGGTCCGGCCAGGCGTCGGGCACGGCCTCGTCCCCCGGCGGGACCGGCGGATCCCACCGGCCGTCGACGAGGCGGCGCACGACCCGGGCGGGGACGCCGGCCACGACGGCGTGGTCGGGGACGTCGCCCCGCACCACGCTGTTGGCCCCGACCACGACGTTGCGGCCCAGGCGCGTGCCGGGCAGGACGACGGCGCCGGTCCCGAGCCAGCACCCCGGGCCGATCACGACCGGCTCGGCGCGGGGCCACTGGCGGGCCACCGGCACGTCGGGGTCGTCGTAGGCGTGGTTGTGGTCGGTCACGTAGACCCCGGGCGCCATGGTGACGTCGTCGCCGACCTCGATGCCGACCCGGGCCACGAGCGAGCTGCCCCGGCCGATGTTGACCCGGTCGCCGATCCGCAGGACGGGGGGCGCGGCCGGGTCCAGCTCCTCGTTCCACATGCCGACCGACATGGCCACGTGGGGTCCCACGAGGGTGTGGGACCCGATGGCGATCCAGTGCTCGTGGAAGCGCTGCCCGGGCGGGAAGGCGAGCATCGACCGGGTCCCGAACGCCCGGAACCGCCGGGCGGCGGCGTCGTCGGGCCCGACCGCGCCGACGGCGACGATCCAGTCCCAGACCCGGTGGACGGTCCCGGCGGCCAGGTTCCGGACCCGCGGCGACAGCTCCCCCGGCGCGAACACGGCGGCGACGGTAGCCCTGCGGGGCGGGGCCCGACGGGGAGCGGCCGGGCGCGTGGGAGACTCGCCCCGATGGCCCGCCTCATCGACCACCTCCCCGACCCGGTGCCGGGCGGCGTCGACCCCGACGCCCTGGTCGAGGCCTTCACCGACTGGGCCGCCGAGCGCGACCTCGAGCTCTACCCCCACCAGGAGGAGGCGATCCTCGAGCTGCTGTCGGGGGCGAACGTCATCCTCGCCACGCCCACCGGTTCGGGGAAGTCGCTGGTCGCGCTGGCCGCCCACGCCCGATCGGTCGTCGACCGGGACGAGCCCGGCAGCCGCTCGTGGTACACGGCGCCGGTCAAGGCGCTGGTGTCGGAGAAGTTCTTCGACCTGTGCCGGGAGCTCGGACCGGAGCACGTCGGGATGCTGACCGGGGACTCCTCCATCAACGCCGACGCGCCGGTGATCTGCTGCACCACGGAGATCCTCGCCCACACCGCGCTGAAGGACGGGCCGGCCGCCGACGCCTCCTGCGTCGTGCTCGACGAGTTCCACTACTACGGCGACCCCGACCGGGGCTGGGCCTGGCAGGTGCCGCTGCTCGAGCTCCCCCAGGCCAGCTTCCTGCTGCTGTCGGCCACGCTCGGCGACGTCCGGTTCTTCCGCGAGGACCTCACCCGCCGCACCGGTCGGCCCACGGCGCTCGTCGACGACGCCGTCCGGCCCGTGCCGCTGCGCTTCGAGTACCGCCGGACGCTGCTCCACCACACCGTGGAGGAGCTGCTCGAGCGCGACGCCGCCCCCCTGTACCTGGTGAACTTCTCGCAGAAGGACGCGCTCGCGCAGGCCTCGGCCATGGCCAGCGTCACCAAGCTCGACGACGACGCCAAGGCCGAGGTCGCCGCCGAGCTCGCCGCCGCCAAGCTGCCCGCCGGGTTCGGGCGGGATCTCGCCCGTCTGCTCCGCAACGGCGTCGGCGTGCACCACGCCGGGATGCTCCCCCGCTACCGGCGCCTCGTCGAGCGCCTCACCCAGCGGGGGCTGCTCAAGGTGGTCTCGGGCACCGACACGCTCGGTGTCGGCGTGAACCTGCCCATCCGGACCGTGGTCCTCACCCGCATCTACAAGTACGACGGCACCGAGACCCGGCTGCTGTCGGCCCGCGAGTTCCACCAGATCGCCGGTCGGGCCGGGCGGGCCGGGTACGACACCGAGGGCCTCGTCGTGTGCCTCGCCCCCGAGCACGTGGCCGAGAACGAGGCCGCCGAGGCCAAGGCGGCCGGCGACCCCAAGAAGAAGCGCAAGCTGAAGAAGTCGACACCGCCCAAGGGCTTCGTCCACTACGACGAGGACACCTTCGACCGCCTCGTGGAGGCCCGCCCCGAGCCGCTCGAGTCGAGCTTCAAGATGACGCCCGGCATGCTCATGCAGCTGCTCGACCGCCCCGGCGACGCCTGGGCCCACGGGCGCCGCCTGCTGCTCGAGAACCACGAGCCCCGGACCCGGCAGCGCCGCCACGTCCGCGAGACGATCGGGCTGTACCGGGCGCTGCGCACCGCCGGCGTGGTGCGCACCCTGGCCGAGCCGGACCGCTGGGGCCGCTTCGTCGAGGTCGACGCCGACCTCCAGGACGACTTCGCCCTCAACCAGCTGCTGTCGCCGTTCCTGCTCCACGCCCTCCCCCGCCTCGACCGGGACGACGAGGGCTACCCCCTCGCCCTGCTCGCGCTCGTGGAGGCCGTGGTCGACGACCCGTACCCGATCCTCATGGCGCAGAAGGACAAGGCCCGGGACGAGGCCATGGCCGAGATGAAGGCGGCCGGCCTGGACTACGACGCCCGCATTGCCGAGCTCGACAAGATCGGCTACCCGCAGCCGATGCGGGAGCAGCTCTACGACGTGTTCGACGCGTGGCGGGCCGACAACCCCTGGATCGGCTCGACCAACGTGCGGCCCAAGGGGGTCGTGCGGGACCTGTGGGACCGGGCGATGGACTTCCCCGCCTTCGTCCGCCACTACGGCACCAAGCGCTCCGAGGGCCTGCTGCTGCGCTACCTGTCCGACGTCTACAAGGCGCTGCTGCGCACCGTGCCCGACGAGGCCCGCACCCCCGAGGTCGACGAGCTCACCGACTGGCTCGGCGCCGTGATCCGCTCGACGGACTCCTCGCTGCTCGACGAGTGGACCCAGCTGTTCGCCCCCGAGGGCGGTGGCCCGGTGGATCCCGACGCCCTCGAGGCCGCCGCGCACGAGGACCCCGTCCCCGACGTCACCACCGACCGGCGCGCCTTCCGGGCGCTGGTCCGCGCCCGGGTCTTCCGCTGGGTCACCCACGCCGCGACCGGTCGCTGGGACGCCTGGTCCGAGGACCTCACCGAGGTCGGCGACCGGGGCTGGAACGAGCGCAAGCTCGTGGAGGCCTTCGGGCCCTACCTGGACGCCTACGGCGACGACGCCGCACCCGACCCCGTCGCCGGCAGCGCGCCCGCACCCCGCCCGGGCGAGGAGCCGACGGCGGCGCCGCCCCGACCCCGCATCGCCATCGACGCCGACGCCCGCGGCCCGAGCCGCTTCCTGGTCGCCGACGAGGGCGACGTGTGGGAGGTCGAGCAGGTGCTCGTCGACCCCGAGGGCCACGACGAGTGGTACCTGGCCGTCACCGTCGACCTGCCCGCCTCGGCCGAGGCCGGCGACATCGTGGCCCGCCTCGACGGCGTCCGGCAGCGGTGAGCGCCGCCGAGCCGGACACCGGGGACGGCACCGCCCGGGTCCTGGTCGTGCACCACACCCCGTCGCCGTCGCTGCACACGATGGTCGGGGCCGTGGTCGACGGCGCCGGCACCGACGACCTCGACGGCGTGGAGGTCGTCACCCGGCCGGCGCTGCGCGCCGGCGCCGCCGACGCCCTCGACTGCGACGGCATCGTGCTCGTCTCGCCGGCCAACCTCGGGTCGATGGCGGGGGCGCTCAAGCACTTCCTCGACCTCGCCTACTACCCGTGCCTGGACCACACCGCCGGGCTGCCGGTCGGCGTGGCCTGGCACGGGAACGACGACGTGGCCGGCGCCCGGCGCGACCTCGACCGGATCCTCACCGGCCTCGCCTGGCGACGCGTCGCCGACGACGTGGTCGTGCTCGGGGAGCCGTCGGGCGACGACCGCGCCGCGTGCTGGGACCTCGGCGCGACCGTCGCCGCCGCCGCCCTCGGGCTGGTCTGACCAGCCGTCGCGGGCGGCCCACCCCCGACCGCGTCAGCCGACGGTCAGCTGGGCGACCATCCCCTTCGACAGGTGGGTCCGGCCGTCCTCGCCCTCGACGACGCAGAACAGCGTGTACTCGCCCGGCTCGAGGTCGACGGTGATGGAGCAGGTCTGCCCGGGGCCGTAGGCCTCGAGCTCGAACGCGCCCGCCTCGGCCAGCGCACCCTCGTCGGGGGAGCCGTCGGCCAGCAGGGGGACCGGCCCGCCGCCGGGGAGGAAGGCCAGCTCGTGGGCCTCCTCGCCCTCGTTCTCGGTGACGAAGGTCGTCACGCCGGGCTCGACCTCGAGCACGCCCGGCTCGATCGCGTGGTCGACGAGCTCGATCTCCACCGTCGCGGTCGCCTCGTCCTCGAGTTCCTCCCCGACGGGTTCGCAGTCGGCCTCCTCCGCAGTCACGCCGGACGCGGACCCCGAGCCCGAACCTGAGGACGATCCGGCCTCCGCGCCGACCTCGCGGACGGCCTCGCCGTCGTCGTCACCGCAGGCGGCGAGGGGGAGGAGCAGGGCGAGGGCGGCAGCGGCGGTGCCGATGGTGCGTCGCGTCGTCATCCCGCCACGGTGCCACACCGGTATTAGGGGTACCTAACACCGGTCGCCGGGCCGGTGCGGCCGACCCGCTCAGCGCACGAGCTGGTCGCCGAGCATCTCGCCGCCCCCGGCGAGCGTCAGCACGCACACCACCTCGCGGTCGCCGACCTCCCAGCGCGCCTCGTTGGGGGGCAGGGCGACGAAGTCGAAGCGGGTGTCGGTGTAGAAGTTCGTGCCCACGGCCCGGTCCCAGACCTCGATGCAGGCCGACTCGGAGACGGTGACCACGTCGACCTCGCCGGGCCACCCGGCGTCGGCGAGCTCGGGCTTGGCGAAGACCTGCCCGTCGTGGGCCCGGTCGCAGTCGATCGGCCGGCCACCCGACAGGTCGTCCAGGTCGAGGCAGTCGCCGATGCCCAGCAGCACGTAGGGGTCCTCGGCGTCGTCGCCGCCCCCACCTCTCCCCAGGACCAGCACGGCCACGATGCCGACCACGACCAGGCCGACGAGCGCGAGGACGCGGCGGTCCAGGCCGCGCGCCGTCGGGTCGTGGAACTCGATGTCCTGCATGCCGTCGCTGCTCCCTCTCCCGGGGGTCCTGCTGCCCCTTCCTGATCGGCCGGGACGACCGGTTCCTGAAGCCCCGATCCGGGACCGGCCGCGTGGAGCGCTCTTGGGACGCCCCGGGACGCCCGCTACCCTGTCCCGCACTGCCATTGGGCCAACGGCGTCCCTGTAGTGCAGAGCCTGAACCAGATCCCCCGTTCGACTCTCCAGGGAAGCCACGTCCGATGAATCACCTTCCTGCCAAGCAGGGCCTGTACGACCCCGCGTACGAGCACGACGCGTGCGGCGTCGCCTTCGTCGTCGACATGCACGGCCGGCGAAGCCACGAGATGGTCCAGCGCGGCCTCACCGCGCTGCAGAACCTCGACCACCGCGGCGCCACCGGCGCCGAGGACAACGTGGGCGACGGCGCCGGCATCCTGACCCAGATCCCCGACGGGCTGTTCCGGGACGTCGTCGACTTCGCGCTGCCCGAGCCGGGCGCCTACGCCGTGGGCATCGGCTTCCTGCCCCAGGGCGCCGACGCCGCCGACGCCGCCCAGGCACGGATCGACGAGATCGTGGCCGAGGAGGGCCTCCGGGTCCTCGGCTGGCGCGAGGTGCCCATCGACGACTCGATGATCGGCCGCTTCGCCGCCGAGGCCGAGCCGACCTTCCGGCAGCTCTTCGTGGCCGGCACCGAGGGCCAGGGCCTGGCCGGCATGGACCTGGAGCGGGCCTGCTTCATCCTGCGCAAGCGGATCGAGCACGAGGTGGACGACACCTACTTCCCGAGCCTCTCGGGCCGGACCATCGTCTACAAGGGCATGCTGACGACGCCGCAGCTGTCCCAGTTCTTCCCGGACCTCACCGACGAGCGGTACGACTCGGCCCTGTCGCTGGTCCACTCCCGGTTCTCGACCAACACCTTCCCCTCGTGGCCGCTGGCCCACCCGTACCGGATCGTGGCCCACAACGGCGAGATCAACACCGTCCAGGGCAACGAGAACTGGATGCGGGCCCGCGAGGGCGCGTTCTCCTCCGAGGCCTTCGGCAAGGACCTCGAGCGCGCCTTCCCGATCATGACCGGGGGCGCCTCGGACACGGCCCGCTTCGACGAGTGCCTGGAGCTGCTCCACCTCGCCGGCCGGTCCCTGCCCCACGCCGTGCTCATGATGATCCCCGAGGCGTGGGAGAACCACGAGACCATGCCCGACTGGAAGCGGGCCTTCTACGAGTTCCACGCCTCCCTCATGGAGCCCTGGGACGGCCCCGCCTCGGTGGCCTTCACCGACGGCACCGTCATCGGCGCCGTGCTCGACCGCAACGGCCTCCGCCCCAGCCGCTACTGGGTGACCGAGGAGGGCCTCGTCGTCATGGCCTCCGAGGTCGGCGTGCTCGACATCGAGCCGTCCAAGGTCGTCCGCAAGGGGCGCCTGCAGCCCGGACGCATGTTCCTCGTCGACACCGACCAGGGCCGCATCGTCGAGGACGAGGAGATCAAGCAGTCCCTCGCCGAGGCCGAGCCCTACGGCGACTGGCTGCACGACGGCCTCGTCCGCCTCGAGGACCTGCCCGAGCGGTTCCTGCTCACGCCCCAGCACGCCTCGGTGGTCAAGCACCAGCGGGTGTTCGGCTACACGACCGAGGAGCTCAAGATCCTCCTGGCGCCGATGGCGTCCAAGGGGGCCGAGCCGATCGGCTCCATGGGCACCGACACGCCGATCGCCGTGCTGTCGAACCGGTCCCGCCTGCTGTTCGACTACTTCACGCAGCAGTTCGCCCAGGTGACCAACCCGCCCCTCGACGCCATCCGCGAGGAGCAGGTCACCTCGATGCAGTCCACGCTCGGGCCGGAGGGGAACCTCCTCGAGCCCGGGCCGGAGTCCTGCCGCCAGATCGTGCTGCCGTACCCGGTCATCTCCAACGAGGAGCTGGCCAAGCTGCTGTACATCGACGACGACGGCGACATGGAGGCCTTCAAGCCCTACGCCGTCGACGGGCTCTACCCCGTCGCCGAGGGCGGCGAGGGCATGCGCCGGGCGATCGCCGAGGTCTTCGACAAGGTCGACGCCGCCATCGCGGACGGCGCCAAGATCCTCGTGCTCTCGGACCGGCACTCCAACGCCGAGCTCGCCCCGATCCCGTCGCTGCTGCTCTCCAGCGCCGTGCACCACCACCTGATCCGCACCAAGAAGCGGACCCAGGTCGGCCTCGTCACCGAGTGCGGCGACGCCCGCGAGGTGCACCACATGGCGCTGCTCATCGGCTACGGCGTCACGGCGATCAACCCGTACCTGGCCTTCGAGACCATCGACGACCTCATCGACGAGGGCGTCATCGCCGGCGTGTCGAAGCGCCAGGCCCACCGGAACTTCATCAAGGCCTGCACCAAGGGCGTCCTGAAGATCATGTCCAAGATGGGCATCTCCACGGTCGCCTCCTACAACGGCGCCCAGGTGTTCGAGGCCGTGGGCCTCTCCCAGGAGCTCGTCGACGACTACTT
This sequence comes from uncultured Acidimicrobiaceae bacterium, assembly GCA_964497795.1. Classification (GTDB taxonomy): domain Bacteria; phylum Actinomycetota; class Acidimicrobiia; order Acidimicrobiales; family Salinilacustritrichaceae; genus Salinilacustrithrix. The sequence continues at coordinate 75,693 of CAZCEZ010000007.1, forward strand.
CACCGGCACCACGTCCAAGCTCGGCGGCATCGGCCTCGACGTGATCGCCGAGGAGGTCGCCCGGCGCCACCGCTTCGCGTACCTCCCCCGGCCCTCCGAGGCCGCCCACCGCGACCTGTGGGTCGGCGGCGAGTACCAGTGGCGCCGCGA
>CAZCEZ010000008.1:0-10522 GCA_964497795.1 uncultured Acidimicrobiaceae bacterium
CACCCCCCCCCCCCCCCCCCCCCCCCCCCCCCCCCCCCCCCCCCCCCCCCCACCCCGGCCGCACGCACCACCCCGGTGCGCCCCCGGCGACGGGCCGACCACCCCCACCCCGTTCAGGCGAGGCCGCCGAGCAGCGTCCCGGCCGCGAAGGCCAGGCCCGCTGCCGCCCCGCCGATGGCCAGGGTCTCCAGACCGGACCGCCACGCCCCGGCCTCAACGACCCGGGCCTTGGCCACGCCCACGGCGGCGAAGCCGAGCCCGGTGAGCGCCGTGCTCCACGCGAACGCGCTGCCGATCGCGGCCGGCCACACCTCGTCGACCACGAAGGGCACGAGCGGCACGGCGCCGACGCTGACGAACGCGACCAGGGTCGCGGCCGCGGCCCGCACCGGGTGCATGGGCCGGGCGGGCAGGTCGTGCTCGAGGCGGAGCATGACGTCGACCCAGCGGCGGCGGTCCGAGGTGACGGCCTCGACCACGTCGTCCAGCACCCGGCCCTCCAGGTCCCAGCGGGCCAGCAGCTGGCGGACCTCCTCCACCTCGCCCTCGGGCACCAGGTCGAGGTGCTGCTCCTCCTCCCGGCGGAGACGGCGGCGACGCTGCTCCTCGGCGCGGACGCCCAGGTAGTTGCTGACCGCCATCGAGAAGCCGTCGGCGACCAGGTTGGCCACGCCGAGGACGATCACGACCGCGGCGTCGAGGCCGGCCCCGGCGACGCCGGCCACCACGGCGAAGGTGGTGACGGTCCCGTCGATCGCGCCGTAGACGACGTCGCGCAGGTCGCTGCGGGCCGGTCCGCCGGCCAGGCGGACCCGGACGGCCTCGGGGGTGTGGTCGCCGGGCGTCGGCGCGTGGGAGGTGGTGGTGCGGGGCACGGGCGCCTCGACGGTCGTGGCCGCCCGGACCTCGGGCGAGGCACCCATCGTCCAGCGGAGCGCGCGGCTCCGAACAGGGACCAACGGCCCACGACCCGGTGACGAACGCCGGGCGCGACCTCGGGCCACCCGACTTCGGTCGGACCCCGTCCATCGACCACGATCGTCCCCGACCGATCACCGGCCACGACCTGCTGCCCCACGGGGAGCGAGAGGTTCCCCCACGATGTCGAGCACGCTCGCCCCGCCCACCCCGACGACGCTGCGCGACGTCCGCCTCGAGATCCCCCGGCACCTGCTCGAGCCCGACCGCCGGCGCGCTGCGGGCACGATCGCCCGGGTCGCCGCCGAGCTGGTCGTGGCCACGGCGCTGGCCGCCGTCGTGTGGGCCCAGGGCTGGTGGTTCCTTGCCCCGGTCTCCTGGCTGGTCGGCTCGATCGCCATGACCGGCCTGTTCGTGCTCGGCCACGACTGCGGGCACCGGTCCCTGCTGCGCAGCGACCGGGCCATGGTGCTCATCGGCCACCTCAGCCTGTCGCCGGTGCTCTACCCCTTCTGGGCGTGGAAGTACTCCCACGACGCCCACCACCGCCACACGAACCTGCTCGACCGGCCCGAGGGCGCCGGCGTCTACTTCGACAACGCCTGGAACCCCTACGTCGTCGAGGAGTACGCCCGCCTGCGCCGGGAGGGCGACAAGGCGACCCGGGCCATCTACCGCACCGTCCGTGCCGCCCCGCCCATCGGCTCCCTCCTCCACCTCCTCGGCTACCACTGGCTGCCCGGCGGGTTCCGGGCCGGTCGCCACCGCACGCGGGTGCTGCGCTCGATGGCCTTCGCCGTGGTGATGGACGCCGCCATCGTCGCCGCGGTGGTGGCCGCCACCGGCAGCTGGCTCGCCGTCCTCCACTTCTGGCTGCTGCCCGCCATCGGGTTCCACCTGTGGATGGCGCTGTACACGTTCCTGCACCACACCTCCGACGACGTCACCTTCCTGCACCGGGACGAGTGGAACCCCTTCGCCGCCCAGGTCGACGGCACCCTCAACGTGCTCGCCCCCCGGTGGCTGTCGTACCTGCACCTCCAGATCGACGTCCACGTCCCCCACCACGTGTCGACCCGCATCCCCAGCTACCACCTGCGCGCCGCCAACGCGGCCCTCGCCGAGGGCACCTGGGGCCACCACGTCCGGGAGCGGCGCATGACGCTGCGCTACGTCCGGGACCAGGTCCGCGCCTGCCACCTGTGGTCCGACGAGCGGACCGGCTACCAGCGCTTCGACGAGCTCGACTGACCCGTCGGCGCGACGGGATCGTGGCGGACGAGGTCCAGTACCCTTGACGTCGTGAGGATCGCAGGTGCACGTGCCGGCGGGCTCCCCCTGCTGGCCGCCGCCGTGGTGGTCGACACGGTCCGCTCCACCGAGCGCCTCGCCGAGCTGGGGGAGGTCGCTGCCGAGGCCGAGCGCCGCCGTGCCTCCACCCGCCTCGAGCAGGTCGTGGCCGATCATGGCGGGAGGATCGTCGCCGGGACCGGCGACGGCGCGATCGCCCTGTTCGGCACCACCACCGCCGCCATCGCCGCGGCCCGGACCCTGGCCGACGCCCGCCTGCGCATCGGGATCGGGGTCGGCGACGTCACCCTGGACCACGGCGCCTGGCGGGGCGTGGCCATCGAGGAGGCGTCGGCCAACGAGCGGGCCTGCCCACCCGGTGAGGTCCGCTGCTCCCGCGACGCCCTCGACGTCGCCACCCTCGAGGACGTGCCGATCCTCGACGACGTGGGGTCGGCGGTGCACATCCCCGGCGCGGGCCCGGCGACCCCGTCGACCGCAGCGCCGGGCGGTCGGTCCGACGACGACCAGCGCCGCGAGCTCGGTGCGGTCCTGTTCAGCCACGTCGACCTCCCGCCGGTGCAGGCCGGTCCGGTGGAGGACGCCGCCCTGGCCGCCGTGGCCGGGTTCGCGCCGAGGTTCGCGAAGCGGACCGGGACGGGCGTGATGGCCGCGTTCGACTCGGCGTCGCGCGCCCTCGACGCCGCCGAGCACCTCCAGCACCTCGCCGTGCTCCGGGCCGCGGTCGCGTCGCCGACGATCGGGGTCAGCGCCGGCGAGCTCGTCTACCCCGAGTCCGACGTGTACGGCACCACCGTCGTGGAGGCGGCCCGGCTCGCCCACGACGCCCCGCCGGGCACCGTCCTGGCCACGGTCCGGGCCGCCCGGGCCGCCGGCCGTCCCGTCGCCGACGTCGCCGACCGGTCCCTGCGGGGCATCCCCGGTGCCGTCCCGTGCGGGACCGTCGAGTGGAAGGAACCGCCCACCGTCGCCGAGGCGCTCGGCCTCCCGCCGTCGCTGGACCCACGACCCTCGGCCTTCGTGGGCCGCTCCGAGGAGATCGGCGCCCTGCTCGCCTCCATCGACGCCGGCATCGCCGGTGCCCGGGGTGGCGTCGCCATCGTCGTCGGCGAGCCCGGTGCCGGCAAGACCCGTCTGGTCGCCGAGGCCGTCGCCCGGCGCCCCGACGTCGTCGCCCTGCTCGGCCGCAACGACGAGTTCCTCGACCTCCCCTTCGAACCCGTCGCGCAGATGGTCCGGTGGGTCGCCGAGCGGGACCCCCGCGGGCCCGCGGCGCTCGGTCCCACGCCCGAGCACCTCCTCCCGCTCGTGCCCGCGCTCCGGGACCGCTTCCCCTGGCTCGAGGCCCCACGGGCCGACGAGGGCACCGCCCACCGCCGCATGCGCGCCGCTGTCGACGACTGGCTGCGCGCGGTGAGCGCCGACGGTCCCGTCGTCGTCGTGGTCGACGACCTCCAGTGGGCGTCGCCGGCCACGGTCGACCTGCTCGCCCGCGTCGTCAGCAGCGCCGCCGAGCTGCCGGTCGCCGTCGTGCTCACCCTGCGGAGCGGCCCGTCGACCCCCCACGTCGCCGAGCTCGTCGCGGACGGCCGGGCGCAGGGCTGGCGGCGCATCGACCTCGGCGGCCTCACCGCCGAGGAGGTCGGCCGGCTCGACGCCCTCGTCGGCGACGAGGAGGAGCGAGCCCGGCAGCGTGCCGCCGAGATCACCACCAGGTCCGGGGGCAACCCGTTCCTCGTGCTCGAGCTGATCGCGGCGAGCGCCGAGGGCGACCCCGAGCGGGCCACGACGGCGTCCGCGACCGAGCTGGTGTCCCGGCGCCTCGCCCAGCTCGCCCCCGACGTCCTCGACACCCTCCGCACCGCCGCCGTCGTCGGCCTCGACTTCGAGCCCTCGGTGCTCGCCTCCGCCCTCGGCCGCCCCCTCGACGAGGTCCTCGACCACGTCGAGGTCGCCCTCGACGCCCGGCTCCTGCAGGAGCGCGTCGAGGGTACGCGCCTCGTGCTGTCCTTCGTCCACGCCCTCACCCGCGACGCCCTCTACGAGGGCATCAGCCGCCTGGCCCGGGCCCGCCACCACGACAGGGTGGCGTGCGCGCTCGAGGCCGCCGGTGCATCCCACGCCGACCTCGCCCGCCACTTCCGGGTCGCCGCACCACTCGGCCGGTCCGTGCAGGCCATCCGCTACACGGCCCTCGCGGCCCACGACGCCAAGGACGCCCACGATGCGGCGACGGCGGCGAAGCTGTACCGCCAGGCCCGCGAGCTGGCCACCGAGTGGGGCCTCGCCGACGCCCGCCTCGATCTGGAGATCGACGTCGGGCTCGGCCAGGCGCTGCGCCGCCTCGGCGATCCGGCCCACCTCGACCTGCTGTACGACACGGTCGACCGCGCCGCCGCCCTCGGCCACGGGGACCTGGCCCTCGAGGGGATCCTCGCCTGCTACCGGGGCTCGTTCCGCCAGGCGTTCCTCGTCGACGACGCCATCGTGTCCCGCATCGAGCGGACCCTCGGCCTCCTCGACCCCGACGACGACGCCGCCCGCGCCCTGCTGCTCGGGTGCCTCGCGGTGGAGCTCGCCTTCCACCCCGACGGCGAGCGGGTCCGGGCCACGGTCGACGCCGCCCGTGCCGCCGCCGCCCGCACCGACGACGACTACGTCGTGGCCCGCGTGCTGTCGATGGTGCAGTGGGCCTGCTACCACCCGATCGAGGACCGGGTGGAGATCACGGACCGGGCCGAGGCGATCGCCCGCCGGCGCGGCGACCCCCGCCTCCTGTTCGCCGCCGCCGACGCCAGCATCCTCACCGCCGAGCGCCTCGGCGACGGCGAGCGGGTCCGCGCCCTGCTCGAGGAGGCGCGGGCGCTGGCCCGGACCATCGACGAGTCCGACGTGTGGTGGAACGCCTCCCGGCTCGACTCCAAGGCCGCCTTCCTCGCCGCCGACCGGGAGGCGCTCGCCGAGGTGATCGAGCGCGGCCACCGCATCGGCAAGGAGATGGCCCAGCCCGACGCGGGGCTGCGCCGGGCCGCCGAGCTGTTCTGGGTCGACTACGAGCACGGCGACCCCGACGGCCAGCGCGCCCGGCTCGGCGCCATGGCCGGCGGCCACGCCCTGGCGCCAGGTGCGTCGGGCGCCGGGTTCCTGCTCCGCCACCTCGACCTGGGCATGCACGCCGAGGCCGCGGCGGCCTACGACGACCTGCGCCTGGACCTCGGCAACGAGCGTGCCGACCAGACGTGGCTGTGGCAGCACGCCATCCTCGGGCTCGGCGCGGCGTGGTTGGGTCGCCTCGACGACGTGGCCACCCTCGAGGGACTCCTCGCACCCCACGCCGCCCTCGTCGCGAACCACGCGTTCACGACGGTCGGTGCCGTGGCCCGGACCCTGGCCCACCTGCGCGTCGCCGCCGGCGACCCGGCGGGCGCCCACGACCTGTTCGAGCGAGCGCTCGCCACCAACGACCGCGTCGGGGCGAGGTCCTGGTCGGCGCGCTCCCACCTGGACCTGGCCGAGAGCCACGTGCGCCTGGGCCGGGCACCGGACTCCGCCGAGGTCGCAGCCCACCTGGTCGCCGTCGCCGACCTCTGCGACGAGCTCACCCTCCCCCTCGTCGCCGAGCGGCGGGACCGCCTCGTCGCGTCCTGGACCTGAGCCGCCCGGCTCCTGCGTCAGCCGGCCACGAGGACGACCAGGAACTGGCCGCCGCCCTCGTCGACCTGGCCGCTGACGGCCAGGTCGGGAGCGAGGCGCGACAACCGGTCGACGAGCCAGTCGGCGGCCTGGTCGGCATCGTCCTCGGTCGGGCAGCGAGCCATGACCTCCCGGCCGCCCTTGCGGGAGAGCCGGTCGACGGCGGTGAGGATCGGGGCCGGGTCGACCACGAAGAGGTGCTCGGCCCACGGCACGACCGGCGTGCGCGCCCCCTTGCCGGTGTTGCAGCCCCGGTGGGCGAGGCGCTCCTGGGGCGGGGCCTTGCGCTTCTTGGCCTTGGCCGCGGACTCGACCGCGTCGACGCTGGGGCCACGGGGGTCGTTCACCGACATGTCGGGGTCGACCGGCTCGTCGCACAGCCAGCACCGCCAGTCCGCTGCGTCGCCGATGTCCTGGAGCCTGGCCATCGGCGCACCCTAGGACCGGGTGGTCAACGGTCGAGGGCGTCGAGCACGAGCCACCACGAGGCGAGGCCGTGCTCGCACCACGCCTCGGGGGCGACCAGGCACTCGTCGGGGCAGCGGCACACGCCGTCGGCCAGCCACTCGGCGAGGGTGTCGACGTCGGGCGGCGCCCACCCCGAGTTCCGCTCGAACCAGGCGTGGGTCCGGGCGATCGCCTCGCCGGGTCCGGTCACGGGGTGCTCCGCCACACCGACACGGTGGCACCCGGGCCGGCCCTGCGACACTCCACGGGGTGACCGCGCTGACCCGATGGGCCGACCAGCTCGCTGCCTGGGCCCTGCCCGAGGCGATCCTCGCGCAGGCGCCCGAGTCGCCCTACCGGTACCCGCCCGAGCTGTTCGCGTTCCGCGACGAGCAGGCCCGCCTCGACGCCGCCGCCCGCCACGACCCGTCGGCCGACCGCGCCCGCCGGGCGCTCCCCGACGGCGGGCACGTGCTCGACGTCGGCGCCGGTGCGGGACGGGCGTCGCTCGTGCTGGTCCCCCCGGCGGCACGGGTCACGATGGTCGACCAGGGCGCGGCGAACCTGGCCGAGGGCGCCCGGCAGGGCGAGGCGGCCGGTGCCGCCGTCGACACGGTGGTGGGCACCTGGCCCGACGTCGCCCCGGACGTGCCGGTCGCCGACGTCGCGGTCTGCCACCACGTCCTCTACAACGTCGCCGACCTGGCCCCGTTCGTCGACGCCCTCACGGGGCACGCCCGGAGACGGGTCGTGGTCGAGCTCACCGAGCGGCACCCGTGGGCCGACACCGCAGCGCTGTGGCGGCGCTTCTGGGACCTCGACCGCCCGGACGGCCCGACCGCCGACGACGCCGCGGCGGCGATCGGCGAGGTGCTCGGGGTGGCGCCGCGGCTCGAGCGGCACGAGCGCCCGGCGGTCCAGCACCCCGAGGAGCTCTCGGTGCTGCTCGCCCGCCGGCGGCTGTGCCTGGACGCGGACCGCGACCCCGAGGTCGCCGACGCGCTGCGGGCGCACCCGCCGTCGACCACGAGGTCGCTGGTCACGCTGTCCTGGGACGGCGCCGGCTGAGCCGGTCGCGTCGGGTCGTCGCCGGCTCAGCCGACGGTGGCGACCTGCTTGGCCTCGGTGCCCTTGGGGCCCTCGCCGAGCACGAAGGTGACCTGCTCGCCCTCGCGGATGCGGCCCTCGACGTTGCTCTTGTGGACGAACACCTCGATGTCGTCGTGGGCGATGAAGCCGAAGCCGCGCCGCTGGTCGAAGAACTTCACGTCGCCGCGCAGCTGGCCGTCGCGCAGCGCCACGGCCGGGCGGTGCGTCGACGGACGGTCGGCCCTGGTCGACCGTTCGCTCTTCGACTGCCGGTCGCCCTTCGACGACCGGTCGGCGCCCGCCTTCGGCGTGGCCTTCTTCTTCGACTGGCCGGTGCCCTTCGGCTGCCCGCCCTTGGACTGGCCGCCCTTCGGCTGCTCGCTCGGGCGGCCGGGGACCTGGGCACGGCTGCCGTCGTCGACGGCGGGGCGGATCCCGAGCGACGCGAACATCGCGGCGGACTCCTTGCGCTGCTCGGCGTCGAGGATGAAGGAGATGACGGTGCCGGTCGCGCCGGCCCGGCCGGTGCGGCCCGAGCGGTGCACGTAGGTGGCGGCGTCGCCGGGCGGGTCGTAGTGCACGACGCAGGTGACGTCGTCGACGTGGATGCCGCGGGCGGCGACGTCGGTGGCGACGAGAGCCCGGGCCCGGCCGGAGCTGAAGTCCTGCAGGGCGCGGGTGCGCTGGCCCTGGCTGCGGTCGCCGTGGATGGCCACCGCGGCGTGGCCGCTGCGCTTGGTCAGCTGCTTGGCGACGCGGTCGGCGCCCCGCTTGGTGCGGCAGAACACGATGGTCGAGGAGTGCTGGCCGACGACCTCGCCGAGGGTGTCGAGGCGGCCGTCGCGGGACACGGGCCGCACCAGGTGCTCGAGGTCGGGCTCGGAGCCGGCGGCGTCGACGGCGACCTGGACCGGATCGTGCTGGTACCGCTTCTGGATCTGGCCGACGGCGCCGTCGAGCGTGGCGGAGAACAGCAGGGTCTGCCGGTCGTCCCTGCACCGGTCGAGGATGCGTCGTACGGCGGGCACGAAGCCCATGTCGGCGAGGCGGTCGGCCTCGTCGAGCACGACGCGCTCGACGTCGTCGAGGCGCAGGGCGCCCTCGCCGAGGAGGTCCTCGAGGCGGCCGGGGCAGGCGACGACCACGTCGACGCCCTTGGCCAGCATCGCCCGCTGCTTGCCGTAGCCGACGCCGCCGTAGATGGCGAGCACCGACACGCCGAGCGGCTTGCCGAGCATGTGCAGCTCGTCGGCGATCTGGTCGGCGAGCTCGCGGGTGGGGGAGAGCACGAGGGCGGTCGGGCGCTTCTTCGTCCCCGGGGTCAGCCCGACGACGAGGGGGATGCCGAAGGCGAGGGTCTTGCCGGAGCCGGTCGGGGCCTTGCCGCAGACGTCGCGGCCGTCGAGGGCGGGGCCGATGGCGTCGGCCTGGATGGCGAAGGGCTCGGTGATGCCGTTCGACGCGAGCGCGTCGATGACGGGCTGGGGGACGCCGAGACCGGCGAAGGTGGTGGACATGTGAGGGGGGACTCGCTTCTCGTGACGCTGCGGGTTCGCACTCGCTCCGCAGCGGCGTTCCGCCCCGAGCGACGTCCCGGCCGTCGATCACGTGGACGCCGGGGACGATGCGTGCCGCCCCGGATCTGTGGGACGGCTGCGCAGGACCGTACAGGGGTTCGCCCGCGACTCCACCATCGGCGCCCGGAGGGGTCTCAGCGCAGCGCGGCCTGCACGGCGGCCACGACGTCGGCGCGCACCGCGGCGGCGTCCTGCAGGGTGGCCCGTCGCTCCCGCACCAGGCGCCAGCGGAGCAGCGCGTAGACGAAGCGGACGGCCCGGTCGACGAGCAGGACGGCGGCGAGCGCGCCGACGAGGAAGAACGCGACGAGCCCGAGCACGGGCAGGGCGCCGTCGACGCTGAGCGAGGCCGCCGTGAACCAGGTGGCGGGGAAGGCGACGAGGCCGGTGAGGCTCCGGACCGTGCCCTTCATGAACGGGCGGTCCACGGTCAGGCTGGCCAGGACGACGAGGGCGACCGGGATGGCGTTCACCGCGATGGTGGCGCCGACCAGCGAGCCGAGGACGACGACGAGGAAGCCGGTCCACGTCGCCCGGCGCACCACGCCGCTGAGCGTGATCGGCGACGCGACGTCCCGGTCGTCGATCTGGAGCCCGGCCAGGATCGTCGAGTACCGGCCGACCTGGCGGACCACCTCGGCCTGCGCGTCGGCGGTGGCCCGGGTGAGTCGGCGGGCGACGTCAGCCTGCCGGGCCAGGTCGGGGGTGGGCCGGTCCGGGGTCCGCGACACCACCTCGGCGGCGGCGTCGAGGGCCAGCCAGGTCTCGGTGTCGGGGAAGTCGGGGCTGACCTCGCGCAGGCGGCGCTCGACCTCCGCGGTCAGGCGCTCGACGGTCGCGGTGTCGTGCTCGTCGATGCCGGCGGCGACCTCGGCGTCGAGGTGGATCGGCGTGCCGACGGTGACGAGCACCTCGCCGCGCAGCGCCACCTTGTCGGTGAAGGTCAGCCCGATCGGGAGGATGACGAGCCCCTCGGCGCCCTCGCCCCGGGCCCCGAGCGCGATGCGGGCGGCCCCGGTCTTGACCGGCGAGAGCTGCGGTCGGTCGTGGGTGACGCCCTCGGGGAAGATGGCGACGGTGTCGCCCCGGGCCAGGGAGCGGTGGCAGGCCTCGAAGGCGTCGACGTTCCCGGCCGTGCCCTCCCCGTCCTGGCGGCGCTGCACGAAGATGACCCCGCACGCCCGCATCAGCCACCCGACGCCGAGGATCCTGCCCAGCGTCGCCTTGGCCAGGAACCGGGGCGTCCGGCCGAGGGCGGCGATGACCAGCACCGGGTCGAGGAGCCCGTTGAAGTGGTTGGCGACCACGAGCACCGGCCTGCCGGTGGGGATCCGGTGGGCGTGCTCGACCTCGAGGCGCCGGTACAGGAAGTAGGTCACCAGGCGAGCCAGCTGCGCCAGCACGAACCGCATGTGCGGAGCCTGTCACGGCCGACGGCGCACCACGGGCGCTGCGGGCGCCCGCGGTGCGACGGGCCTCGGACGCCG
>CAZCEZ010000008.1:10622-19152 GCA_964497795.1 uncultured Acidimicrobiaceae bacterium
CGCCGGGAGGCGGGGACGGGTCAGTACGGGGCGGGCACGTCGTTGGCGACGGGCTGGCCGGCCTCCCGCCAGGCGTTCATCCCGCCGTCGAGGTGGGCGACGTCGCGGTAGCCGAGGTCGAGCAGCGTGCGGGCGGCGAGGGCGGAGCGCCCGCCGCTGGCGCAGTGCAGCAGGACCCGCTCGTCGGGGTCGAGGCGCTCGTCGTGGTAGCTGCTGGTCGGGTCGGCCCGGAACTCGAGCATGCCGCGGGGCACGTGGACGGCTCCGGGGATGGTGCCCGAGGCGCGCTCCTCGGCCTCGCGCAGGTCGATGACCAGGCAGCCGGCGCGGGCCTCGCGGGCGAAGGCCTCGACGTCGAGGTTCTCGATGGTCGCCTTGGCGTCGGCGACGAGCTGGGCGGCGGTGGTGGACATGGTCCCTCCTCGGGATGGTCGGTGATCCGGCGGTCGGGCCGGGGTGGTCAGGTGGTCGGTCAGGTGGTCGGTCGAGTGGTCGGTGGTGGCCCGGCCGACGGTGGGCCCGGTCACGAGGCGGCGACGGCGACGGCGGCGGCGAGGAGCGCGACCCCCACGGGCGTGGCCAGCCGGGACCCGCCGGGGGCGAGCTTCTCGGCGGCCATGACGGTGCCGAAGGCGAGCATCAGCCCGAGGTTCCCGGCGCCGATGCCGAAGCTGACGAGCATCAGCCCGATGCAGCAGCCGATGCAGAAGCGGCCGTGCGCCACGCCGAGCAGGAGCGCCTCGGTGGCCGGGGCCCGTCCCTGCCACCGGGTGAAGACGAAGGCGCGCGGCGAGCGGCACACGGTCAGGCAGCGGTCCTTCAGCGGCGACAGCTGGAAGGCGCCCGCGGCGGCGAGCGTGGCCACGGTCACCGACGACGGGTGGCGGGACAGCCAGGCGACCTCGTCGACGACGCGGTGGACGACGAGGTCGCCGGCGAGCAGCACCGACCCGGCCGCCGTCCACGCCGCCAGGTAGCCGACGACGAGGAGGCCGACGAGGCGGCGTCGCGCCCCCCGTCGCTCGGCCAGGGGCGCGAACACCTCGAGCAGCGACCAGGTCGTGGGGAACATCACCGCGGCCAGCATCAGGACCCAGCCGCCCACGAAGACCGCGACGGTCCCGCCGGCCGGCAACCCGGCGCCGGCCACGTCGTCGTGGTCCAGGTAGCGGCCCCAGGGGCTCGCGCCCCAGGCGGCGAGCAGCGCCCACGCGGCCCCGCCGACGGCGACGACGGTCGCCGTCGCCTGCCGCCGGGCCCGGCGTCGGGCCGGGTCCGGACCGTGGTCGTGGTCCGGCCCGACCGTCGCCGCCCGCGCCGTCGTCGGGGTCCCGTGCACGTCAGGCCACCACGTGGTGGAACGCGAAGTGCGAGCCGCTGTCGGGGGTGAAGTCGAAGTCGAGGTCGCCGGTGTCGAGCTGGACGTCCTTGGCCAGGCCCGCGTAGAGGGTGTCGCCGAGGGGCGCGAGGGCGAAGTCGCGCATCGTCGTCGGCGACCCGTCCGGGCCCCGGTGGACCTCGACGCGCCCGGAGACCAGGTCGCCGGTGCGGAACGTGCCCGTCCCCTCCTGCACGTCCATCTCGATGGCGACGCGCCGGGTGTCGACCACCTCGCCGATGAGCGACGACAGGTCGGCGAGCGGCCCGCCCAGCGACCCGGTGAAGGCGGCCATGATCCCCGCCTCCTGGGCGTCGCTGGCCCGCTCGTCCACGAAGAGCGCGGCCCGGACCGTCCCGTCGGACGCGCTGCCGACGAGGTGGCCGAGCACGGCGAAGCGGAGGCCCGACACGTCGGTGCCGTCCACCGAGCCCTCGTCGAACTGGAACACCCAGCTGAACCGGCACTCGCCACCATCGGGGTCGAGTCCCGCCACGCAGGGACACAGGCTCTTGCAGGTGCAGATCTCCACCATGCTGCCCTTGAGCTCGTAGGCCATCGGTCGTCCTCCTCGGGGGTGCCCGGGACGATCCCGCCACCCGCAGATCGGAACGTACGACCGGTCCCGGGGCGGGCACATGACCTGTTCTCGCCCGAACTGGGCGGATCGCTTGCCGAGGTTCGCTAGCGAGGATTGACTAGACGGCGGTGGGCGAGCTCCCGAGCGTGCTGGCGGTCGCACCTGCGGTGCCGCTGGTCGCCCGCGTCGACGACCTCGAGGCCCTCGAGCGCATCTGGGCGGCCGTGGAGGCGGGGGAGCGGCGCATCGTGCTGCTCGCCGGCGAGCCCGGTGCCGGCAAGACGCGCCTGGCCGCCGAGCTGGCCCGCGCCGCCCACGCCCAGGGCGCGACCGTGCTCTTCGCCGGCGCACCGGAGGCGGCCCCCGTGCCCTACGGGCCGCTCCGGGACCTCGTCGCCGCGGCAACCGCCGACCGCCCCGAGGCCGCGGCTCGGCTCGCCCCCCGGCTCGGCCCGCTCCTCGACCGCACCGACCCGGGCGCCGAGCGGGAGCAGGTGCCCGAGCCCTACGTCCTGGCCCGGGGCCTGGTCGAGCTGCTCCGCGACGTGCGGGGCGACGGCGCGCTGCTCGTGGTCGTGGACGACCTCCACTGGGTGGACCCGGCGACCGCCGCGGTGCTCGACCAGCTGGCCCGGGGGGAGGGGCCGGAGCGGTGCGCCGTCGTCGTCACGCACCGGGTCGCGCCCGGTGACGTCACCGACGCCGCCCGGTCCCTGCTGGCCGGCTGGCGTCGACGCCCCGACGCCGAGCGGATCGCGGTCCGGCCCCTCGACGAGGCCGGCGTCCGCGACTGGGTCGCAGCCGCGGCCGGCCACCCGTTCCACATCGGCCTGCAGCGCGTCGCCGACCACCTGGTGGCCGAGACCGGCGGGAACCCGTTCCTGCTCGGCGAGCTGTGGCGCCAGCTGGTCGACACCGGCCAGCTCGTGCGCCCCCGGGGTCGCTGGCGGCTCGAGGGACCCCTCGGGGACCGTCCCACACCGGCGGGGATCCGGGACGTCGTCGGTGAGCGCCTCGAGGCCCTGCCCGACGGCACCTGCGACGCGCTCCGCATCGCCGCCGCCATCGGCGAGGCCGCCGACGTGGAGCTGCTCGCCGCCGCCCTCGGCCACGACGTGCCCGAGGTGCTCGAGGAGCTCGAACCCGCCCACGCGTGCGGTCTGCTCGTCGGTGACGACCTCGGGTCGGTCCGCTTCGCCCACGCCCTGACCCGCCGGGCCGTCCTCGACGCGACCACGGCCCGGGAGCGGGGCAGCGTCCACCTCGCCGTGGCCCGCGCCCTCCAGGACCTGCTCGCCCGGGGCCGGGCGCGCACCGGGTCGGAGGTGGCCCTGGCCCACCACCTGATCGCCGCCGTCCCCCTGGTCGGGCGGGACGAGGCCGTGGCCGCGGTCCGTGCTGCGGCGGTGGCGGCCGACCGCGCCCACCGTCCGGCCGACGCCGCCGCCGTGCTCGGCGCCGCCGAGCCGCTCGTCGATCGCGACGTCGACCGGCTCGCGCTGCTGCTCGACCTCGCCGACGCCCGGACCCGGGCCGGGGACGTGCGCGGCGCGCAGGAGGCCGCCGTGCTGGCCCACGAGCTCGGCAGCCGGCTGGGCGACGCCGACGCCGTCGTCGCGTCGGCCATGGCCTACGACGAGGCGAACTGGCGGGCGGCCCTGCCGGGGGAGACCTCACGCCAGCTGGTGGAGGCGGCGCTCGCCGTCGCCGAGGCTCCCGAGGACCGGCGCCGCCTCCGCGCCGCCCGCGCCCGGGCCCTGGCCTTCTCCGGCCGTGACGCCGAGGCCCGCGACGCGGCCGAGGAGGTCCTCGCCGAGGCCGCGGACGCAGGCGACGCCCTCGGGTGGCGCACGGCGGCCACCGCGCTGCTGTTCACGTCGTGGACGCCCCGGACCGTCGGCCGCCTCGCCGCCCTGGCCGACGAGCTCGTCGAGCAGGCCGTGGCCCGTGGCGAGGTCGAGGAGGAGCTGTGGGCGCTGGACAAGGCGGTGTTCGGCGACCTGATCCGCGGCGACCTCGCCGCGGTCCGCCGTCGCGCCGCCCGGCACCACCAGCTCGCCGTCCAGGTCGGCCAGCCGCTGTTCCGGATGCTCGACGAGCTGCTCCGCAGCGTCCTGGCCGTGGGCGAGGGGCGCGTCGACGACGCCGAGCGCCACGCGGCGGCGGCCCGGGACCTCGAGGCCGAGCTGTCCGGTCGGGACAGCTCGGGCGCGTACGGCGTCCAGATGTTCGCCATCCGGCGGGCACAGGGTCGCCTCGCCGAGGAGCGTCCCGCACTGGAGGCGATCGCCGCGTCCGGCGACCCCACGTGGGCACCGGCGCTGGCCGTGTTCGCCGCCGAGGTCGGCCTGGTCGACGACGCGACCCGGGTCCTCGACCGCGTCGCCGCCGACCGGCTCGCGTCGGTGCCCGACGACGCCCTCCGCCCGGCCGCCCTCGTCTACCTGGCCGACGCCGCCGCCCTCGTCGGTCACCGGGCCGTCGCCGAGGTCGTCCGTGACGAGCTCGCCCCCTGGTCCGGGCTGGTCCTGCCGGCCGGCCAGTTCCTCGCCGCCTTCGGTGCCGCCGACCGGTACCTCGGCGTGCTCGACGGGATGCTGGGTCGGCCCGGGGCCGCCGAGCGCTTCGATGCCGCCCTGCGCCTGGAGACGACGGCGGCGATGCCGGCCTGGATCGTGCAGACCCAGGCCGCCTACGGCAGCCACCTCGCGGCGTCCGACGACCCCGAGGAGGTGCGGCGGGGGGCCACGATGCTGCGCTTCGCGGCCGACGGCGCCCGCCGCGCCGGGATGGTCGCCGTCGAGGCCCGGGCCCGGGCCGCCATGGGCGGGCTGCCACCCCGGTCCGGCGGCAGCCGGGCGCCCGCGGCCACCGACCTGACCGACCGCGAGCTGGCCGTGCTCCGCCTGCTCGTCGAGGGGCGCAGCAACCGCCAGATCGGCGAGGCGCTCCACATCAGCCACCACACGGCGGCCAACCACGTGCGCGCCATCCTGCTGAAGGCGGGGTGCGCGAACCGGACCGAGGCGGCGTCGTGGGCGCTGCGCCACGGCCTCGCCGGCGACTGACGGCCGGGCGGTCGGGGTCCTCAGCCGGCCTGGAGGCCGGGGTCGATCCGGTCGACCGGGATGATCGTGTCTGGCGGGCTGTCGTGGCGTCGCGCCGCCTCGAGGATGGCGGCCTCGTCCTCGGCCTCGTACAGGCAGTAGGTCCGCCGCCGGTCGGCCGACAGGAACGAGGTCACCCAGTTCACGCCCGCGCCGTCGTAGACGGCGCGCAGCCGCGAGACGTCGTCGGCGTTCATCTCGATCTCCTCGGCGAAGCGGCGCTCCACCAGGAACAGCGGCACGGTGCGACCTCCCACGTCCACGCTCGAGCGGCAGGGTACCCCCGGGCGGTCCGGGCCTGCCCGGCCCTCAGCGCAGCAGGCGGCGCAGGAGCGGGGCGAAGTCGGCCGGGTCGGGGGTGGTGAGGCCGTCGACCTTGCCGTGGTCGTCCCACCGGCGCACCCGGACCGCGGCGTCGTGGTGGGGGTCGGCCTCGAAGGCGGCGATCTCGTCGGGTGCCATCGGCCCGCCCTGCACCACCAGGCTGCGGACCGACGCCGGCGACAGGCCCCCGTGGTAGGCGGGGTCGACGGCGCACAGGTAGCGCTTGGCGGCCACGTGCAGCGCGACCGGCCGGGACACCTCGGGACCGAAGTGGCGGGCGAGCAGGGCGGCGCCGGCCCGCTCGTGGCGGTGGTCCCGGGTCAGCGCGACCTCGGTCGGGACGAGGTCGTCGAGCACCAGGTGGCCGACGTCGTGCAGCAGGGCCGCGGCGACGAGCGCATCGGGGGCGCCGGCCTCCAGGGCGAGCGCGCCGCACTGGAGGGCGTGGGCTCGCTCGGTGACGTCCTCGTCGTAGAGGCGCTGCGCCTCCGGCGCGTCGTAGCGGGCGAGCAGGGCCGCCACCGGGTCGCTCACAGCGGCCGGCCCAGGAAGTCGTCGTTGATCGAGATCCGGACCCGCTCGCCGTCGAACGAGCCGCCCTCGCGGGCCAGCTCGGCCTCCTTGTCGGCGTAGTACCGGGCCCGGTGGTCGCCCCGCGACGCCGCGTTGTAGGTCAGGTACAGGGCCCGCCGGGGGCGGTCGCTGGTGTTGGTCCCGCTGCGGTGCGGGGCGTAGGAGTCGAAGCAGACCAGGTCGCCGGGGCCGACCTCCACCGGCCGCCAGCCGAGCTCGGCGGCGACGTCGTCTCGGATGCGCCCCCGCTCGGCGGGCAGCAGCCCCCGGGTGTGACCGGGCGCGAAGTCGAGGCAGCCGCTCGCGGTCGTGGAGGGGTCGACGGGGACCATCACCGACACGTGGTGGTCGACGAAGCGGTAGGCGGTGGCGTCCTGGTGGGGCGCGAACCCGGCGCCGCCGGGCTGCTTGTGGTTGACCTTCTCCTTGAACAGGACGGCCGGCTCGCCGAGCAGCTCGGCGAGCACGTCGGTGACGACGGAGGCGCGCAGGAGAGAGCCGAGGCCGGCGTGGTCGTCGGCGAAGCGCTCGCTGCGGGCCAGGGCCGGTCCGCGGTCGGTCCGCTCGAAGTGGTGGAGGCCCCGCGTCGGCGGGGTCGATCCGTCCCCGGCCCACGAGGCGACCTCCTCGATCCACCGGGTGATCTCGGCGACGCTGGCGTCGTCGAGCAGGCCGGGCAGGACGAGCCAGCCGTCGGCCCGCCACGACGCGAGCTGGTCGGGGGTGCAGATCACGACGTCGCCGCCGGCCGGGCGGCCAGGTGGTCGCCGACGCCGAGCAGGTGGGCGACCAGGGGCGCCCAGGTCGTCGCCGTCGGCCCGGCGGCGTCGGCACGGGCCACGACGTCGGCGACGCACCGGTGTCCGCCGCCGACCACGGCCAGCTGGCGCGACGTCCGGGGGCTGCCGTGGTCGCCGGGGATGGCGTAGGACACGGGACCGAACCGGGAGCCGGGCGGTCCCCACACGAGGTGGACCTCCGACGACAGCGACGCCGTGCCCTCGATGCCGTCGAGCGCCGCGAGGTCACCGGGTTCGGTGCCGACGACCAGGCCCACCGTCCCCTGGGGGCGGTAGGCGACGTGGGCGGGGAGCGCCCCGGTCGGGTCGATGGCCGCCGCGTCGGGATCGACCACCTCCTGGTGGTGGTCGCTGACCACGACGACGACCACCTCGTCCCACACGGGGGTGAGCCAGTCGACGAGGCGGCCCAGGGCGGCGTCGGTCCGGGTCACCTGGGAGGCGGCTGTCGCGGTGCCGGGGCCGTGCACGTGCTGGGTGGCGTCGACCTCGTCGAGCTGGACGACGACGAGGTCGAAGTCGGCGGGGTCGTGCGCGGCGAGCGCGTCGACGACGGCGTCGTCGTGGAGGTACCCGGTGATCGACCGGTCGTGGTCGTCGGGGAAGCGGCCGCCGGGCGGCCAGTGGACGGTGGCGCGCTCGGCGCCGCACACGCCGATCAGGTGGTGGTCGCCGACGACGGCGAGGCTCCGTCGCCCGCCGGCGGTGGCGGCGTCGAAGATCGTCGGTCCCGTCGGGCCGACGGCGTCGGCCCGGACCCACGCGCCGTCCCGGTGCACGTGGTTGGCGACCAGCCCGTGGTCGACCGGGTCCCGCCCGGTGACGAACGTGGCGTGCGCCGGGTAGGTCAGCGCCGGCAGGACGCCCTCGGCCCCGGCGGGCCAGTGCCCGCCGTCCGTCGCGAGCCGGTGGAGGGTCGGCGTGGCCTCCGGGTCGACGGCATCGGGTGGGACGGCGTCGAGGACGACGAGCACGACCCGCACGTCGGTCGGGGTCCCGGTTCCGGCCACGGGGTGGACCGTACCCGCCATCGTCCGGTCGGTCGCCCGGGGTTCAGCGGGTGCCGACGGCCTGGCGGTCGACGACGGTCAGCTGGAGCGTGGAGGTCCGGTCGACGGTGCCGAGGCTGCCGGCGTCGCCGTCGGTGGCGGTCCAGTCGATCCGCCACGACACGGTCACGGTGACGGTGGGCGTCCCGGCCCGCTGGTACACGTGCCCGCAGTCGGTGGCCTGGTCCTCGGGCGGCAGCGACGTGTCGTAGGGCGTGCCCGGCCCCTCGCACACGACGGTGGTGCCGTCGCCCATGTCCCACGTGACGCGCTCGGGCGTCGCGGTGACGGTGGCCGACAGTCCGGGGATGGACGCCGTCTCGCGCTGCGGCTCCCAGGACGCCGGGTCGACCCACAGCCAGGTCTCCACGCCGGGGAGCTGGCGGGCGTCGGGGTCCGGGTTCGTGGTCGCCGACGGGAGGTCGAGGACCAGGGTCTCGGCCGCCCGTCGGGCGAGGCCCTCGTTGCTGATGGGCGGCGTGCCCGGCTCGTGGACGAAGTAGCGGGGCTGGCCGACGGTCACGCCGCCACGGCGGCAGTGGATCCAGTAGGTCCGACCCTCCTCGAGATCGGTGACCGGCAGGAACTGGGGTGCGTCGAACTCGATGACCGGCGTCTCGTAGACGAGGCAGACGGGCCCGTCGCCCCCGCCGCTGCGCCCCGGGTCGTCGCTCGACGTCGGTCCGCTGCCCACCCGGACGGTCGGGTTGCCGTCGGCG
>CAZCEZ010000008.1:19252-74993 GCA_964497795.1 uncultured Acidimicrobiaceae bacterium
CTCGAAGTAGGCGTCCCACTGGGCGTAGAAGGCATCGAGCACCTCCTGGCGCTCCTGCTCCTCCGGCGACAGCGTCGTGGTCGGGGCCTCGGTCGTGGTCGTGGACGAGGTGCTGCTCGCGTCGTCGACGGTCACGGGGGACGCCTCGCCGTCACCGCCACCGCCGCACGCAGCGAGCGCCGTCGAGGCGACGAGGAGCATCCCGACGAGCCGGGATCGTGAGGTCATCCGCCAGGGTGAGATGGGGTGGAACGCTAGGAGATGCATCCCGGGTCGGACAAGACCCATTCGTCCGGTTCGACGCGCCGACGGCGGGATGGCCGTCGGTGGCCAGGGGTACCATCGCCCGCACTTCCCCTTCGTGCCCGTCCACGGAGGTCCCGCCATGGCCCTCGATGCCCGTCACCGATCGTCGATCTACGGGAAGCTCGTTCCCCTGCTCGGCGAGGAGGACGCGAACGCCCTGATGACCGAGTTCCCGTCCCTCGAGGCCGACGAGCTGGTGACGAAGCAGTTCCTGCGCGCCGAGCTCGCCGAGCTGCGGTCCGAGCTGCGTGGGGAGATGGCGGGCCTGCGGTCCGAGCTGCGCGGCGAGATCGCTGAGCTGCGGTCCGAGCTGCGGGACGAGATCGCCGAGCTGGGGTCGGAGCTGCGTGGGGAGATGGCGGAGCTGCGGTCCGAGCTGCGCGGGGAGATGGCCGGGCTGCGGTCGGAGCTCCTCGGTGAGGTCGCCGGCATCCACGGGGGGATGGGGACCCAGCGGGACGAGTACCGGTCCGGCCTCGCCGGGGTCCGCCTCGAGCTCGCCGAGCTGCGGGCCGACGTGGAGGCCCGACTCCAGCGCCAGACCGTCACGCTCATCGGCGCCTTCGTCGGCGTCGTCGCCCTCCTGCAGGGTGTCGAGGCGCTGCTCTGACCCGACCCCAGGAGGACCCGTGTCCCGCACGACCGCCCCGCCCACCCGACCCGTCGACGTCGTCGTCGCCTTCCTCGAGGCGCTCGAGGCCGAGGACCTCGACGCCGCGCTCGACCTGGTCGACGACGGCCTCGCCTACACGAACGTCTCGCTGCCGACGCTGCACGGCCGCGACGCGCTGGATCGGGCGTTCCGCGCGCTGCTCGGCCGCGTCGGGTTCCGGGTCCGCGTCCACCACGTGGGCGTCGACGCCGACCACCCCGGCGTCGTGCTCACCGAGCGGACCGACGCCCTCGTCCTCGGCCGCGTCCACTGGCAGTTCTGGGTGTGGGGGCGCTTCGAGGTGCGCGACGGGCGGATCACGGTGTGGCGGGACAGCTTCGACTACGCCGACCTGCTCGTCGGGCTGGCCCGCGGCGTCCTCGGGCGCTGGGTGCCCGGCGCCGCCCGCAGCTTCCCGTCCGCCTGATCCCGGCCGCCTGATCCCAGCCGCCTGATCCCGGCCGTCCGGCCCCTCCACGGACCGACGGCTGCGGTCGTCGGCCGCGCCCGCGCCGTCAGTGCGCCACGTCGGACCAGCGGGCGACGACGGAGGTGTCGGCCAGGAAGCGCACCGCCGTCCCCGGGGCCCAGCGGGCGACCGCCTCCTGCAGCGCGGCGTCCACCGTCGCGGCAGCCTCGTCGGCGACCTCGGCCGGGGCGTGGACGAGCAGCTCGTCGTGCAGGCACAGGACGACCCGGCCACCGAGCGGGCGGACCCGGGCCCGGACCACGACGGCCCACAGCTTGAACAGCTCCGCCGCCGCACCCTGGACCAGCGCGTTCCGCCCGTACCGGCCCCGGGCCGCCTCCCGGGAGCGGGCGACGGACTCCTCCACGTCGCCGTCGCTCGGCCGCTCGATCCGCAGCCGCCGGCCGCCGTGGGTCCGCAGGTCCTCGCCCCGCCGGGCCGCGTCGTCGGCGACCTCGAGGTGGTCGACGGCGGTGGGGAACGTGCGGCGCAGCTCGGCCAGGGCCTGGGCGCCCTGCCCGGTCGTCTGGCCGTACATGGCCCCGAGCACGGCCAGCTTCGCGATCTCGCGCTCCACCCCCAGCCGCTGCCCGACCTCGGCGTACAGGTCGTCGGCCTGCGTGGCCCGGGCGAAGGCGTCGTCGCCCGACACCACGGCGAGGACGCGCGGCTCGACCTGGCCGAGGTCGGCCCGCACCAGCACCCAGCCCGGGTCGGCCGCCACCGCCGGCCGCAGCGTCGCGGGCAGCGAGTGCAGACCCGCCGTGGCGGTCATCCGCCCGGCACCGCCGTCGCTCGCCTCCCACCGGCCGCGCAGCCGCCCGCCGTGCACGTTGGTGTCCAGCCAGTCGTAGCCGGTCGTCGTCGCCAGCCGCTCCGCCTTGCGCCACGCCAGCAGCGCGGGGACCACGGGGTGGGCGTCGACGAGGGTCCGGAGGCGCCAGGCCCGGGTGTCCTCGACCTCGATCCCCACCCGGCGCAGCAGCGACCGGACCGAGCCCGGGCTGCGGAGGTCGACGTCGGCGGACCGGGGCACGTGGGCGAGCACCGCGTCGTCCCGGGCGGCGCGCAGGGCGTCGGCCTCCTGGGGCGACCGGGGCCGGGGGCCGACCACCTCCTGCAGGATCGACTCGGCCACCTCCCGGTCGAAGGGCAGGCCGTCCCGCCCCAGCTCCTCGGCGAGGACGGCGGCGGTCGACTCGCTGCGGGCCACGACCGACCAGGCCGGTTCGCCCGCGGCGCGCTCGAGGACCTGCGCGGCGGCGACGGTGACCGCGACCTCCGCCCACCGGGCCAGCTGGACCTCGGTCGGAGCCCAGCCGATGCCGCCCCAGTCGGCGCGCAGGTGGCCGTCGGGCCGGACCGGGTCGTCGGGGTCGCCCAGCTCCCGGTCGGCGGCGGCGAACAGCGTCTCGGCCCCACCGAGCGACAGGGGCACGCCCGCGGGGTCGAGCCCCTGGAGCCTGGCCCACACGTGCCCGGGCGAGCGCCGGGCCCCGCCCTCGATCAGCTGGTGGACGGCGCCGACGTCCCAGCAGGTGGACGGCTCGATCCCGAGGTCGTGGACGACGGCGGGCGACCACCACACCCACCGGGGCCGGAGCTCGGCCTCGACCGCGGCGGCGACGGCCGCCACCCGGTCGTCGTCGGCGACGGCGGCCCACGAGCCCCCGACCCCGGCCAGCCCGATCCCCGTCGACGCCCGGCTCACGGCGACCAGGTCGCCCCGGCCGACACCGGCGGCGCGGAGGGCGTCGACGGCGCGTCGGGCCGGCTCGGACGTCGGGGCGGCGGGGGGCACGCGACCAACCTCGCACGCCGACGGCGTGCCGCCCGCCATCCCCGGGGTTGCTCCGGACCCGGTGGCGTCGACGTGGCTACGGTCCGGGCATGTCCGAGCGCCGCCGCCCCGCCCGCCCCCGTCTCGAGCCCCTCGACCCCGAGCGCCTCGAGGGCGAGGTGGCCCAGATCGTCCCGCCCGGGTCGCTCAACATCTTCCGGACGCTGGCCCACCACCCCAAGCTGCTGAAGCGCTGGCTCGTCTTCGGCAACCACGTGCTGGCCAAGTCCACGCTGCCCGAGCGCGAGCGCGAGCTGGCCATCCTGCGCACCGGGTTCCGGTGCGGCGCCGAGTACGAGTTCGGCCAGCACACCACCATCGGCCTCGCCGCCGGCGTCACCGAGGACGAGGTCCGCGCCCTCACCCAGCCCCTCGACCACCACCCGTGGGACGCCGGCGACCTCGCCCTGCTCCTCGCCGTCGACGAGCTCCACGACGACCAGTGCATCGACGACCCGACCTGGGCCGCGCTGTCCCAGCGCTGGTCCGACCAGCAGATCCTCGACCTCGTGTTCGCCGTCGGCCAGTACACGCTCGTGTCGATGGCGCTGAACAGCCTCGGGGTGCCCCTCGACGAGGGTGTCCCGGGCTGGCCCGACTGAGCCCGGCCCCGCCCGGCGGGGCTGCGCCGGTCCTCAGGGGAGCGTGACGGTCCCGTCGTCGCCGAGGGGCCAGTACGGGTTGTGGGCCACCTCCCAGGCGTGGCCGTCGGGGTCGTGGAACACGCCGTTGTAGCCACCCCAGAACGCCTTCGACCCTGCGTGGGCGATGGTCGCCCCCGCCGCCTCGGCCTCGGCCAGGACGGCGTCGACCTCCTCGGGCGAGGCGACGTTGTGGGCGATCGTGATGCCGCCCCACCCGCCGGGGTCGTGCTCGACGCCGCTGTCCTCGGCCAGCTTCGCCCGGTCCCACAGCCCCAGCACCATGCCGCCCGCCTGCAGGAAGGCGACGCCGTCGTCGCGGGAGCGGTCCTCGAACCCGAGGGCCTCGTAGAAGCGGCGGGACCGGTCGAGGTCGGCGACGCCGAGGGTGAGCACGGAGATGCGAGGTTCCACGACCGGAGCCTCGCAGACCCGCCGGCCCGTCTGCTTGGCTCCCCGCACCCGACCACCCGAGGAGCACCCCGTGACCGACCCCACCCCCGCCGCCGTCGTCGACGCCTTCCTCGCCGCCATCTGCGCCAAGGACCTCGACCTCGCCCTGACCATGGTCACCGACGACGTCGTCTACGACAACCAGCCGCTGATGGCCGTCACCGGTCCCGACGGGATCCGGGCCGTGCTCGCCGGGTTCCTCGACGGCGCCAGCGAGATCGAGTGGGTCGTCCACCGCCAGGTCGCCGACGGCGCCGTGGTGATGAACGAGCGCAGCGACCGCTTCCTCATCGACGGCGAGTGGAAGGTGCTGCCGGTGATGGGCGTCTTCGAGGTGCACGACGGCAAGGTCACCCTGTGGCGCGACTACTTCGACGTGGTCGGCTTCCAGAAGACCTTCGGCCCCCTCGGCTGACCCGCCCGTGCGCCGCGCCGAGAAGGCGGAGCGGATCGGCGAGATCCTCGACGAGCTCTACCCGGACCCGCCGATCCCGCTCGACCACACCGACCCGTACACGCTGCTCGTCGCCGTGGCGCTCTCGGCCCAGACGACGGACAAGAAGGTCAACCAGGTCACCCCGGGGCTGTTCGCGGCCGCGTCCACGCCCGAGGAGATGGCGGCCCTGTCGCCGGAGGAGATCCTCGGCCACATCCGAGAGCTCGGCCTCGCCCCGACCAAGGCGCGCAACCTCTCGACCATGGCCCACCAGATCGTGGCCGCCGGCGGCGAGGTGCGCCCCGACTGGGACTTCCTCGAGTCCCTGGCCGGGGTCGGCCACAAGACGGCGAGCGTCGTCATGGCCCAGGCCTTCGGCGTGCCCGCCTTCCCCGTCGACACCCACATCCACCGCCTCGCCGCCCGCTGGGGCCTGTCGCGGGCGACGAACGTCGCGCAGACCGAGCGGGACCTGAAGGCCGTGTTCCCCCGGGAGCGCTGGAACGACCGCCACCTCCAGATCATCTTCTTCGGGCGCGAGCACTGCCCCGCCCTGCACCACGACCTGGCCACCTGCCCGATCTGCTCGTGGGCGGCGACGAAGGCGCGCATGGTCGAGGAGGCCCGGGAGCGTCGCCGCCGCCGCTGAGCGCCGAGCACGCCCCGACCGCGTTCCGCGAGACTGGGCCGAGCAGACGCCGACGAGCACATCCGGGGGGACCGTGGCTGGCGACGAGACTTCGACCGACCTCGACGTGGTGGTGGTGGGCGCCGGCATGGCCGGACTCCACCTCGCCAAGCGCCTGCGGGACGCGGGCTTCGCCTTCACGGTGCTGGAGGCCGCCGACGGCATCGGCGGCACCTGGTACTGGAACCGCTACCCGGGCGCCCGGTGCGACATCCAGTCCCAGGACTACTCGTACTCCTGGGACCCCGACCTCGACGAGGAGTGGACCTGGTCCGAGCGGTACGCCACCCAGCCCGAGATCCTCGCCTACCTCGAGTTCGTCGCCGAGAAGCACCACCTCCTCGACCACGTGCGCCTGTCCACACCGGTCGAGGCCGCCACCTGGGACGACGAGGCGATGCGGTGGACGATCCGCACCGGCACGGGCGAGACCGTCACCTGCCGCTGGTACGTGATGGCGACCGGCTGCCTGTCGATGCCCAAGGCACCCGACATCCCCGGGACCGAGACCTTCGCCGGCGCGACCCACTACACGTCCCGCTGGCCCCGGGACGGGGTCGACTTCACCGGCCGGCGCGTCGCCGTCATCGGCACCGGGTCCTCGGGCATCCAGTCGATCCCGATCATCGCCCGCCAGTCGTCGGCCTGCACCGTGTTCCAGCGGACCCCGAACTTCTCCATCCCGGCCCGCAACGGCCCCGTCGCGCCGGACAAGCGCGCGGCGTACGAGGCCGACCCGGCCGCGTACCGGGAGCAGGCCCGCTGGTCGGGCGGCGGCGTCCCCGGCGAGCGGACCGAGGACCGGGCCATGGACCTGACCGAGGAGGAGCGCCGCGCCCGCTTCGAGGCGGCCTACGCCAAGGGCGAGCTGTTCGAGATCCTCGGGCCCGTCGCCGACCTGCTCGTGGACCCGCAGGCCAACGAGACGATGAGCGACTTCCTCCGGGACAAGATCCGCTCGCGGGTCCAGGACCCCGAGGTCGCCGAGCTGCTCTGCCCGACCGACCACCCCTTCGGCACGAAGCGCCCCTGCCTCGACACCGACTACTACGAGACCTACGACCTGCCCCACGTCCGCCTCGTCGACCTGCGCGCCGACCCGATCGACGCGATCGTCCCCGAGGGGGTCCGCCTGTCCTCGGGCGAGGTGGTCGAGGTCGACGACCTCGTGTTCGCGACCGGCTTCGACGCCATGACCGGCGCGGTGGTCAACGTCGACATCACGGGCCGGGACGGGCGCACCATCGCCGAGAAGTGGGCCGACGGGCCCCGCACCTACCTCGGGCTGCTGTCGGAGGGCTTCCCGAACCTGTTCCTGGTGACCGGCCCGGGGAGCCCGTCGGTCCTGTCCAACATGGCCGTCTCGATCGAGCAGCACGTGGACTGGATCACCGACACGCTGGTCGACCTGCGCGACCAGGGCCTCCCGGTCATCGAGCCGACCACCACGGCCGAGGACGCCTGGGTCCAGCACGTGAACGACTGGGCGTCCGTCACGCTCTACCCGACCGCGGCCTCCTGGTACATGGGCGCCAACGTGCCCGGCAAGCCCCGCGTCTTCCTCCCCTACATCGGCGGCGTCGACCGCTACCGCCAGATCTGCGACGACGTCCGGGCCCGGGGCTACCTGGGGCTGCGCCGCACCGACGGCGTGCGCACCGAGTGCGAGGACGGCGTGATCCGTCGCCTCATGCCCGACGTCCAGCTGCTGCTCGAGGCGTTCGCCGAGCTCGGCATGCCGACCTTCGACCAGCTCTCGCCCGACGAGGCCCGGGCCATGGACGCCGCCGTCGCCGACGCCCGCCCGCCCGGCCCCGACGTCGGCGACGTCGTCGACGGGGAGCTGCCCGGACCGGCCGGCCCCCTGCGGTGGCGCCTGTACCGGCCCGACACCGAGGGGCCGCACGCCCTCGCGCTCTGGTTCCACGGCGGGGGCTGGGTGCTGGGCAGCGAGACCTCCGACGACCCGCTGTGCCGTGCGCTGTGCGCGGGATCCGGCGTGGCCGTGCTGTCCGTGGACTACCGACACGCGCCCGAGCACCCGGCGCCGGCCGCGGTCGAGGACGCCGGGGCGGCGCTGTGCTGGGCCGCCGAGCACGCCGCCGAGCTGGGCTGCGACCCGGATCGCATCCTGGTCAGCGGGTGGAGCGCAGGGGGGAACCTCGCCGCCGTCGTCGCCCAGCAGGCCCGGGACGCCGGCTCGCCCCGCCTCGTCGGCCAGGTGCTCGTCACGCCCGTCACCGACGGCGACCTCACCCGCGGCTCCTACGAGGACAACGCCGAGGGCTACCTGCTGACCGCGGACCTCATGGGCTGGTTCTGGGACCACTACGCCGGCCCCGACGGCGCACCCGGCAGCCTGGACCGGACCGATCCCCGGCTCTCGCCGCTGCGGGCCGACGACCTGTCCGGCCTGCCCCCGACCCTGGTGGTCACGTGCGAGATGGACCCGCTCCGCGACGAGGGCGCGGCCTACGCCGACGCGCTCGCCGCGGCCGGTGTCGAGGTCGAGCACCTCGCCTGCCGCGGGCAGATCCACACCTCCCTGGCCCAGGTCGGGATCGTGATGACCGCCGAGGTCCACCGCCAGCACGTGGCCGCCGCCATGGCCCGCATGGCCGCGACCCGGCCGGTGGCCACCGCGTAGCGACCCGGCGTCGCCGTCGGGTCGCGAGCCGGCCCCGGCGACGGCACCGGATCGGGCCCCGCAGGTCGAGCGCTCCTACGCTCGTCGTCCGTGCCCGAGCTCACCAACGGCGACGTCACCCTCTGGTACGCCGAGCGGGGCGACCCCGACGGCCTGCCCGTCGTGCTGACCCACGGCCTGTTCTTCTCCCGCCGCATGTTCGAGCGGCTCGCCGCCGCGCTGCCCGAGCACCGCTGGCTGCTGCTCGACCTGCGCAACCACGGCCGATCGAGCCGCCCCACCGACCAGGGCGCCTACTCGTGGTCGGCGTTCGGATCCGACGTCGTCGCGCTGCTCGACCACCTCGGGATCGAGCGCGCCGTCGTCGGAGGTCTGTCGCTCGGCGCCAACGTCACCCTCGCCGTCGCCGCCGAGCACACCGCCCGGCTGCGCGGCGCCATCGTCGAGATGCCGGTCCTCGACCACGGCGCCCCCGTCGGCGAGCGCCTGTTCGGCCCGCTCGCCGAGCTGCTGGCCCGGGCCGGGGCGCTGCTGTCGCCGCTGTCCTCCCTGACCGGACCGCTCCGTCGCTCCCCGGTCCCCGAGCTCGGCGCCCTCGCCGACGTCGCCTCCATCGAGCCCGTCGCCGGCGCCGCGATGCTCCGCGCCCTGCTCGCCGAGGGCGCCCCGGGCGGCGGGGCCGAGGCCCTCGCCGCGCACGCCGTGCCCACGCTCGTCATCGGGCACCACCTCGACGGGCTGCACCCGATGGCCGACGCCGAGGCGGTGGCCGACGCCGTCCCCGGGGCCACGCTCGCCCGCGTGCCGACCATCCTGGACCTGCGCCTCCGACCCGACCGCTACGCCGCCGTCGTCGGGGGGTTCCTCGCCGAGCTCGGCGACTGAGCGGGCCGACCGTCGCACCCCGGGCACGGACCGGCCCGCACCGGTAGGTTCCCCGTCGATGCTCCTGGACGCACCCACCGTCACCCCCGAGGCGCTCGCCGCCCGCACCGGCTGGGTCGCCAAGCCCGAGGGGCTGTGCAAGGGCGACGTGTGCGTGCCCGCCCCCGGCGCCGACCGGGGTGACGGGACCCTCGACGTCGCCGTCGTCGCCGACCGCCTCGGGATGCCCGTCGTGTCCGACGACGAGCACGGCGTCCGCGTGCTCGGCCCGGCCACGGTCGGCACGGGCCGGGCGCTGCAGAGCGCGGCGGCCGCCGACCCCGAGCTGGTCGACGCCGACGGCAACCCGTTCCGGCTGTCGTCGCTCCACGGACGGAAGGTGCTGCTCGTCGCCTGGGCGTCGTGGTGAGGCTGCCGCACCAGCCTGCCCGGGTGGCAGGCGCTCCACGCCGAGCTCGAACCGCTCGGTCTGACGGTCGTCACCGTCGCCCTCGACCTCGACCCCACCAAGGCCGCACCGTGGATCGAGGCCGCGTCCCCGACCCACCCGTCGCTGGTCGACACGGGCCACGTCACCGACGAGCTGTTCGGCTTCGACAACGTGCCCATGGCGGTCTGGATCGACGAGGCCGGCACGATCGTCCGTCCCGCCGAGACCGCGTCGATCGAGCCGTCGCCGCTGCGCGACCTCGAGATCGGTGACGACGTGGATCCCCGGATGGCGAGCGCGCTCACCGAGATCAAGGCCATGCCCGACCGGGCCGAGGACTACCGGGCCGCCATCGTCGACTGGGCCCACCACGGGGCCGGGAGCCGCTTCGCGCTCGCGCCCGAGCGGGTGATCGAGCGGAGCCGCCCCGTCGGGGTCGACGAGGCCCGGGCCGCGGCCTGCTTCGAGCTCGGCCAGCACCTGTACCGCACCGTCGGCCACGACGCCGCCGTGCCGTGGTGGAAGCAGGCCCACGAGCTCGACCGGGCCAACTGGACCTACAAGCGCCAGGCCTGGACGCTCGTCACCACGCCGGAGGGCGCGCCGTCGGACCTGTCGCAGGCGGCCGACGACGTGTACGGGACGAACTGGCTCGACGACGTGCAGGCGCTCGGCGGGGGTGCCCGCTACGGGACCGAGCCGGACCTGTAGGGCGTCGCCCCCGGCGCTCAGCGTGCGAAGGCGGGCGAGACCGCAGCCTGGTCGAGGTACTCGCGCAGGTCGGTGATCCGACCGGCGACGATGCGGAACACGATGCAGCACGGGACGTCGAGCTCGACGTCGCCGACCCGGCCCTGCACGACGTGGCGCTGCACCACCCCGCCGTCGAAGGGCAGCCGCTCGAGGACCTCGTAGCGGAGGCCCTCGACCCGACCGTGCCACCAGCGCAGCAGCGCGAGGTTCTCGGCCTTGGTCGCCTCGGCCCGCGCCACGTTGTTCCACACGACGACGTCGTCGGCGTAGCAGGCCTCGAGCACCCCCTCGTCGCCGGCCTCGATGGCGGCGAAGAAGCGGTCGAGCAGGGCGATGTCGTCGTCCACGGGGCGAGCCTCGCGCACGGGTGCGGCCGCGTGCGGCGTGGCCGCTCAGCCGAGGTCGCGGCGGGCGACCCAGCGGGCCGCGGGCGGCGCGAGCCGCCCGAGCCAGCGCATGGCGTGGGCCTCGGGGGCGACGGGCACGACGGCCAGGTCGTGGACGACGGCGTCGACGACGGCCTCCGCGACCCGGTCGGGGGTGAAGTTCCGCCGTCGGTACAGCGCCGAGGTCCGCTGGCGCTGCTCGGCCTCGGTGGCGTCGTCGGTCCCGACGAACCGGGTGCGGTCGGTGATGCCGGTGTCGACGATGCCGGGGCAGATGGCCGACACGCCGATGCCGTGCTCGGCCAGCTCGGCGCGCAGGCACTCGCTGAGCATGAGCACGGCCGCCTTCGTCGTCGCGTAGGCGGGCAGCGTCCTGGACGGGAGGAAGGCCGCGGCCGAGGCGAGGTTGACGAGGTGCCCGCCCTCGCCCCGCTCGACCATGGCCCGCCCGAAGCCCCGGCACCCGTCGATCACGCCCCGGACGTTCACGTCGAGGATCCGGTCCCACTCCTCGCTCGTGGTGTCGAGGAACGGGCCCGCCATCCCGATCCCGGCGTTGGAGACCACGACGTCGGGCACGCCGTGGTCGGCGAGGACGGCCCGGACGAAGGCGTCCATGGCCTCGCCGTCGGCCACGTCGACGCCGACGGCGACGGCCTCGCCGCCGGTCGCCCGGATGCTGCCCGCCACCGCCTCGGCCGGCTCGAGGTCGCGGTCGGCCACGACGACCCGGGCGCCGCGCCGGGCGAAGGCGAGGGCCGTCTCCCGGCCGATGCCGCGGCCCGCGCCGGTGACCACCACGAGCCGGCCGTCGAAGCGGCCGCTGCGCAGCGACGGCTCCACGTACCGCACGCCGACCGCGACGTCGCCGGCGTCGACCCGCGCGCACCAGTCGGCCAGGAGGGACGCCGTCCAGGCAGGGCGGTCGAGCAGCAGGCCCCAGTGGCCGGTGGCGACCTCGCGCCGCTCCACGGTCGAGCAGTGGGGGAGGGCGGCGTCGGCCATCGACGGGGTCACGTAGCGGTCGCCGGTGGGCACGACCAGCTGGACCGGGACCTCGGTGGTCCGCGGCCGGGGGTCCCGGGCACGGTCGCCGACGTTGGCCCGGTAGAGGGCCATGCCGTGGGCCCCGTCCTCGACGAGCGTCGGCGCCGGGTGGTCGGCCCCGGGTGCGATGCCCTCGGTGCGGGCCAGGATCTGGGGGAAGCGCTCGGCGATCCCGCCCCGCCACGCCCGCTCGGCCACGTCCGAGTGGAAGGCGAGCACGTACCAGGACTTGATCGCCTGGCGGACCCGTCGCCCGACGTCGCGCCGGCCGGTGGGCCGGGAGCGCATCCAGGCACCGATGTGGTCCAGGCTCGGACCCGAGATCGACGTGTAGGACGCCAGCCGCCCGTCGAGGGCGTCCGTGCCGACCGCCTCCCACGACTGCACCGAGCCCCAGTCGTGGCCGACGAGGTGGACCGGCCGGTCCGGGACGGTCGCGTCGACCACGGCCCGCAGGTCGGCCGCGAGCTGGGGCAGCCGGTAGCCGTCGTCGCCGGCCGGGACGCCGGAGGCCCCGGTGCCGCGGACGTCGGGGACCACGACGCGGTGGCCGTCCTCGGCGAGTCGCCGGGCCACGGGCAGCCACACCGCCCCGGAGTCCGGGAAGCCGTGCACGAGCACGACCGGGGTCCCGGCGGGGTCGCCGAGCAGCCGGACGTGGAGCTCGATCCCGTCGGTCGCCGTGACGGTGGTGGTCGTGGCATCGGTCGTCGACATGGGGGGATCTTCGCCGACCCCGCCGAGGCGGGGCGACCTCAGTCGAGGAAGTCGGCCGGGTCGTACTCCTCGATGGGGATGACGCGCAGCCTCGGGAGGCTCACGTTGAAGGCCCCGACGTCGTACTCGAGGTCGTACAGCTCGAGGCCGTCCTCGACCAGCTCGCCGTAGCCGACGTTGCGCATCTCCTCGAACCCGACCAGCGCGATCCGCCGGTCGGCGAGCAGCGCCCGGACGGCGGGGAGGAAGTCCCCGTCGTTGGAGACGAGGACGAGGTCGTCGTCGGGCCGGGACCGCAGCGCGTCGAGCGTGCGGAGGATGGCCCGGTCGACGATCTTGTCGTCGGCCGGCCCGCTGAGGGGCACGGGCCGGTAGCCGATGGCGGTGAGGGCCTGGACGAACGACATCGGCATGCCGTCGTTGGCGGCGAGGAAGAACAGGCCCCGCACCTCGGCCCCCGGGGCCAGGCCCTCGGCGAAGGCGAGCAGGCGGTCCCAGCGGGGCCGCTCCTCGGGCCGCGGCCGGCGGCCGAGGATCGACATCCCGAGGGTGCCGTCGATGTTCTCGCCGTCGACCAGGACGATGGTGCGGCGCTCGGTCACGGCTCCTTCCTAGCGGCCCGTCGCGGCCGGTGCGTCAGGCCCGGGTGACGGGCGCGGCGACGGGCGCGGGCCGGCGACCGGCCTCGACGGCGGGCGGCTGGATGCCGAGGCGGCGGAGCTCGAGCAGCGCCCAGGCCCCCACGGCGACCGATGCCGCCGCGCCCAGCCAGATGCCGGCCGTCGCCCCGGCCTGCTCCGACACCCAACCGGCGATCGGGCCGCCGATCGGCGTGGAGCCGATGAACACCACCGCTGTCAGGGCCAGGGCGCGGCCCCGCATCTCCGGCTTGGCCCGGAGCTGGATCACGGAGTTCGTGCCCGAGATCAGGAAGATGGTGGCCACGCCCACCGGGATCACGGCGATCGAGGCCACGAGGATGCTGGGCGACAGGGCCAGGGCCGCCATCGACGCCCCGAGCCAGAGCGCGGCCTTGGCCAGGAGGTGGGTGGAGACGTCGGTCCGTCGGGCGACGGCGAGCGCACCGACCAGGGACCCGAGGCTCATGAGCGAGTACAGCACCGTGAACGAGGTGTCGTCGCCGCCCAGGGCGCGCTCGGCGAGCAGCGGCAGCGTCACCTGGAACTCGAAGGCCAGGGTGCCGATGACGGCCAGGAGGATCATCGGGAGGCGCAGGCGCGGCTCGGCCCAGACGTAGCGCAGCCCCTCGCGCAGCTGGCCCTTGCCCCGCACCACCCGCGGCGACGCCCGGATCTCGTCGCGGTCCATGCGGGTGAGGGCCACGAGCACCGCGACGTAGGTGACGAGGTTGACCACGAAGCACCACTCGACGCCGACGCCGGTGATCAGCGCACCGGCCACGGCCGGGCCGATCACGCGGGAGCCGGTCATGAGCGAGGAGTTCAGGCCGACGGCGTTGGGCACGTCCTCGATGGCGACGAGCTCGGCGACCAGGGCGCGCCGCACCGGGTTGTCGAGGGCGGTGAGGAGACCGAACGCGACCGACAGGGCGTAGATGGCCGGCACCGTCAGGGCGTCGGTCAGCGCGAGCGCGGCGAAGCCGGCGGCCACGACGGTGAACCCGGCCTGGGTCGCGAGCATGAACCGGTGGTGGTCGACGCGGTCGGCGACCACGCCCGCCCACGCGCCCACGAGCAGCACCGGGAGGAACTGGGCCGCGGTCACGAGCCCGAGGGCCACGCCGGAGTCCGTCAGCTGGAGCACCACGTAGACGACGGCGATCATCTGCATCCACGTGCCGGCCTGGCTGGTGAGCTGGCCGAGGAAGAACAGCCGGTAGTTGCGGACCCGGAGCGAGCGGAACGTGTCGGAGGCGAAGACCTGGAGGCGGGTCACGTCGCGACCGCCCCGGCCGGCTCGTCGTCCCGGCTCCGGGCCAGGAGGCGCTCCAGGGGCTCCACGGCCCGGGCGAGCGCGTCCCGGTCCGCGGGGTCGAGGTCGGCGAGCCGCTCGGCGAGCCAGGCGTCGCGCCGGCGGCGGGACTCGGCCAGCTGCGCCCGGCCCTCCTCGGTCATGGCGACCCGCACGCAGCGGCGGTCCTCAGGGTCGGTGGTGCGCGTGACGAGGCCGTCCTCCTCGAGCCGGTTCACCATCCGCGTCATCGTCGGCGGTGCGACCTGCTCGATGGCAGCCAGGTCGCCGAGGCCGAGCGGCCCGTGCACGTCGACGCTGGCCAGCGTCGACTGCAGGCCGAGGGTGAGCCCGATCCCCGACTGCTGGCGCTGCCGGCGGGCGAGGCGGACGATGGCCAGGCGGAGGCGGGTGACGTCGGGTTCGCTCATCGTTTCGCAATGCTAAGTAGCAAGGCGAAGCATCGCAACGGTCGCATCTCCCCATGACGGACTTGACATGAATGCGTCATCCAATTGCAATAGAGCGGCGCTCGGCCCCATCGCCGATCGCATCCCCCGAGAAAGGATCCCCGATGCCGACTCGTACCTCCCTGCTCGCCGGCGCAGCTGCCCTCGCCCTGTCCACCGCCGGCCTGGCCGGTGTGGCCGCCGCCGGCGGTGACGAGGACCGCCCCGACGTGCCCCCGGTCTCCCTCGCCGAGCGCTTCGCCTCCGGCGTGGCCGCCGTCGAGGGTGCACCGTCGGCGCTCGACGACGTCCGCGAGCGCCTCCCGGAGGTGTTCGCCGCCGCGGACGACGAGGCCACCGTGTCCACCGAGGAGCTCGCCGACGAGCTGGCCGAGGGTGCCGACGAGGACGGCGACGCGCTCGACGCCGACGTCGACGGCCCCGAGGGCACCCACGGTGCCGCCGTGTCCGAGGTGGCCCGCAGCACCGAGCCCGGCCCGGAGCACGGCCCCACCGTGGCCGAGGTCGCCCGCTCGAACGGCGGCCGTGACGACGACGCCGAGCCCGAGGCGTCCGCCGAGGACCGCCGCCCGAGCACGGAGGACACCGCGGACGACGAGGCCGAGGACACCACGACCGACGACGCCGAGGTCGAGGAGCGCGAGGCCGAGGAGACCGAGAGCGAGTCCTGAGCCGCCGGCGATCGACGTGACCGACCACGGGCCCGGGCCGCACGGCTCGGGCCCGTGCCGCGCCCGCCGTCAGTCCGCAGGGAGGTGGGCGGGGAAACCGAAGCGTGCGAACAGCTCGGCCGGCTCGAGGAAGGCGTGGAACTCGGCGATGCGGTCGCCGCGCAGCTCGAGCACCTGGAGCGCCCAGGGGGCGTGGCCGCCGGCGGGGTCGACGCGGTACTGGGCGAACGCCGGGGACCCGCTGGCCCACCCCGGCAGCAGCCGGGACCCCTCGCACCCGATGCCGGGGCCGGACCACCAGGCCAGGACGTCGTCCCGACCGCGGAGCCACATCGCGTACGGCGGCATCGACTGCACGACGTCGTCGTGCACCAGGCGGGCCAGCGCATCCATGTCGTAGGCCTCGAAGGCGGTCACGTACCGGTCGAGCAGCCCCCGCTGGGCCGCGGTGAGCGGTGCGGTCGCCTCGGCGGCCGGGGCCGCGGCCAGCGAGGCCCGCGCTCGCTGGAGCGCGCTGGTGATCGAGGCCACCGAGGTGTCCAGCAGCTCGGCGGTCTCGGCCGCCGACCAGCGGAGCACGTCGCACAGGACGAGGGCCGCGCGCTGGCGGGCGGGCAGGCGCTGCAGGCCGGCGACGAACGCGAGGCGGACCGAGTCCCGGGCCTCGGCCACGGCGGCGGGGTCGCCGTGGAGGTCGATGACGGCCTCGTCCGCGATCGGGGTGACCCACGTCGCCTCGGGCAGGACGTCGGACAGGTGGACCGGGTCGGGTGTGCGGACCGGGCCGAGGTCCATGGGCCGGGCCCGGCGCTGGGGGCTGCGGGCCATGTCGGTGCACACGTTGGTCGCGATCCGGAACAGCCACGTCTTCACGCTCGACCGGCCCTCGAAGCGGTCGGCGGCCTGCCACGCCTTCAGCAGCGTCTCCTGCACGGCGTCCTCGGCCTCGCCGGAGGAACCGAGCATCCGGTAGCAGAAGCCGGTGAGGGCCCGGCGGTGCGCCTCGAGCTCCTCGGTCGCGATCCCGGTGCCGGGGACGGCGGTCACGTCGCTCATCGTAGGTCCGCTTCCTGCACCGTCGGACGGGCGTCGGGCCGGTCGGCCGCGTCGACGAGATCGCCGACCCCGGCCAGCTCGAGCAGCTCGGCCAGCGCGGGGTCGACGTCGGTCAGCCGCACCCGGCAGCCGAGCCGTCGGGCGGCGACGGCCAGGCGGCACAGCTCGTCGACGGCGGCGAGGTCGGGTGCGGCGCGGGGCATCAGTCGACCTCGTAGGGGAACTCGGGCGGCGTCGGGACCTCGCCCGGCCGGTACGTGCACAGCAGGACGCCGGTCGAGGCCTGCTCGACCGAGACCAGCTCGAGGGCCCGCATCCGGCCGTCGGCCGGGAACGCGGACTTGCCGCCGCCGAGGAGCACCGGCTCGATCATCAGGTGGAGCTCGTCGACGAGCCCGGCGGCCAGGAGCGAGCGGGACAGCTGCGACGACCCCATCACGCACAGGGTGCGCCCGGGCCGGGCCCGCAGCTCGGCGACGGCGGCGAGCGGGTCGTCGCCGGCGACGAGGTGCGAGTTCTCCCACGTCAGGTCGGCATCGGTCAGCGTGGTCGAGACCACGTGCTTCTCGATGGCGTTCATGTGGTCGGCGAAGGGGTCCGTCCCGGCACGCTCCGGCCAGGCCGCGGCCATGACCTGCCAGGTGCGGCGGCCGAAGAGCAGGGCGTCGGTGTCCTGGGAGATGCGGTCGATCGCCCCGCCCATCACCTCGATGTCGAACCACGGGAACGACCAGCCGCCGTGGGCGAAGCCGCCGTCGGTGTCCTCCTCGGCGCCTCCGGGGGCCTGGACGACGCCGTCGAGGCTGGCGAACTGCGACACGACGAGCCTCACGCTGCCGTCCCCTCCTCGGACGCCTCGACGTCCACCATCCACGCCACGCCGAAGCGGTCGACGCCGCTGCCGAACAGCGGCGACCAGAACGTGGGCCCGAGCGGCATCTGGATCTCGCCGCCCTCGGCCAGCGCGTCGAAGACGCGTCGGGCCTCGGCCTGATCGCCGAAGGTGAGGGCCAGGGCGGCACCCCGCACGCCGGACCCGTCGCCGGTCGGGTCGTCGGAGGCCATCAGCAGGTCGCCGTCGCCGAAGGTGAGCGCGGCGTGCACGACCATGTCGGCAGGCGCCTCGAACGGCATCTGCTCGGCCTCGCCGGCCGGCATGTCGCCGACCGCCATGATCTCGAGCTCGCCGCCCAGGATCTCCTGGTATCGGGTCATGGCCTCTCGGCAGGTGTTCGTGAAGAACAGGTACGGGTGCAGGGACACGGTGCCTCCTCGGGCGACGGTGGGTTCCGGGTGTGTGGACGGAGCGGCACGCTCGAACTCATCGGTCGCCGTCGGAGGATCCCTGCGGCCGGCCCCGCTCAGGCCTCGAGCGCGGCCTTCATCCCCTCGAGCGTGGCCCGCATCCCCCGCTGGTTGGTGCGCCCGCGCCACCGGCCGGCCAGGGCCCAGTAGGCCCGGAGGGGCAGCGACGACTCGAGCCGGAAGAACTCGGTGACCTCGGTCCCGCCGTCGACCTCGCGCAGGCGGTAGCCCCAGTTGTTCACCGGGCGTCCGCCCGTGCCCACGGCCCAGGCCAGCTCGGCCTCGCCGCCGTCGGGCTCGCGGCAGGTGGTGATCCAGCACGGCGCCCAGTAGGTGGGGCCCCGCCCGTTGCGCTTCACGTGGCCCCGGAAGGTGGCGCCCTCGGCGGGCCCCGTGGACCCGCCGGTCCACTCGGCCTCGAAGGTCTCCGGGCTGAACTCCCCGATGCGGGTCACGTCGCTGACCAGCGACCAGACCTCGGCGATGGGGGCGTCGACGACGATGGTCTCCTGTCCGTGCACGGACCGGACGGTACGGCACCGGGCATCGGGGGTGCGCCGAGCGGGGAGGGACGCGGGCATGTCCGACCCCTCCGTCCGCCCCGCCCCGACGAGCGCGCCGGCCCCCGGCGTGGTGAGGGTGCACAGCGACGTGCGCTGCCCCTGGGCCCACGTCGTCGTCCACCGCCTGGCCGGTGCCGTGGAGGCCCTCGGCGCCGAGGGCGAGGTGCTCGTCGACCACCGGTGGTTCCCCGTCGGCGCCCGACCCGGCCCCGACGACGTCGCGCTCCGCGACGTGCTCGCCCCGATCGCCGCGCTCGAGCCGGGTGCGGGCTGGGAGCCGTGGCCCGACGGGGTCGCCTTCCCCGCCGACGGCGAGGTGGCCGCGGCCTGGATCCACGCCGCGAAGGCCCAGGGCGTCGAGCGCTCGGTCGCCCTCGACCGGGCGCTGCGCCGGGCCGTCTTCGTCGACCACGCCGACGTGGCCGACGAGACCGTGGTCGCGGACGTGGCCGGGGCGGTCGCCGGGCTCGACGCGGACGCGCTCGGTGCGGAGGTCGACCGGGCGCGCACCGAGGTCGACGTCGATGCCGAGGTCGCCGACGACGACGCCGCCATCGAGGTCAGCCCGACCCTCGTCCTCGCCGACGGCACCGTGGCCGCCAACCCGGGCCTCGACTTCCACCTCGAGGACGGGATCCCGGTCGTGGACCGGGACGAGCCCGCCGAGCTCCACGACCTGCTCGAGTCGGCCGTGGCCACCCGCCGCTACGACTGAGCCGTCCAAGCAGGGGCGCCCGGCGCGCCGGCGTCCCGGCAGCACGGCCGCCACCCTGCTAGGCACGGGGCCGGACGTGACGGACGTCACCTCAACGCCCTCGCCTCGTCGCTGCACCCGTCGCCGCACCCGTCGCCCGACCGTCGCGTCCCGACCGGCGGCACCCCGTCGTCGGTCCCCACGACGACGAAGGGAACCCGATGCGACGACTCCGACGCGGCGCGGTGGCGGTGCTGGCCGCCTGCTCGCTGCTGGTGGCGATGGCCCCGGCGGCCGAGGCCCGGACCGACACGACCGGGAAGCGGGTGCTGCTGGTCCACGGCTACGACCCCTGGGGCGACCCGACCTCGAGCTGCGACATGTGGTCGACCTACGAGTCGGCCCTGTCCTCCTACGGGTTCTCCGGTCCCATGACCACGATCGGGTACTACGACACCCAGGTCGCCTGCGACGTCAGCGTGATCCCGTACGGGTCGCCGTCGGTGCACCAGGCTCCCTCGGGCGGGGTCCACGACCGCTACGTGGAGATCGAGCACCTCGGCTACGAGCTCGCCTGGACGATCTACGAGCGGTGGTCCCGCCACGGCGAGACCGTCGACCTCGTCGCCCACTCCATGGGCGGCCTCGTCACGCGGTACGCGCTGGCCCAGGTGCAGCGGGGTCACCCCGACTTCCCGCCGGCGCTGCTCGTGGAGGACGTGGTCACCTTCGGCACCCCGCACGGCGGATCCGGCTACGCCAACTGGTGCTGGACGACCCAGTGCGGCGACATGGGGTACGGCTCGTCGTTCCAGTCCTGGATCGCGTCCCACGCCCGGAACCCCCAGGTCGGGTCCGGCACCGACTGGACCGTCATCGGCTCCGAGGACGACGGCGTGATCGACGACGCGTCGGCGGTGGCCATGGACGCGGCCCACAAGGTGATCTACCTCGACGGCGAGGGGATCGGCCACGGGGACTACTACACGTCGACCTCCACGTCCGGGTCGTCGCGCGTGCGCTACGCCGACGACGGTGGCCCCTGGTACGGCTGGTACTCGGCGTACTGGCCGGTGAAGTGGTCGGCCTACGGGCTCTACGTCGGCTCCTGGTGACCCGAGCGGCTGCGGCCACCGGCGTCCTCGCCGCCCACGGCGGCGTCGGACCCGGTGGCCCGCCGCAGCGGCACGGGCACACTGCCCCGTGCCCGAGTTGCCCGAGGTCGAGGCCTACCGCCACGTGGCCGCCACCGCCGTCGGCCACCGCATCGCCGGCGTCGACGTCCGCGACCCCCGCCTGCTGCGGCGGGCGCCCGACCCGCCCGTGGTCCACGGCACCGTCGGCGGCGCCACCGTCGAGGCCGCCCGCCGGACCGGCAAGGCGCTGTTCCTCGACCTGTCCGGTGGCCACACCGTGCTGCTCACCTTCGGCCTGCGGGGCCGGCTCCACGTGGACGGCCGGGTCGCCCGACCCGACGGCTCCTTCCACGACCGCACCCCGCGGCCCGACCACGTCCGCCTCGCGCTGAGCCTCGACGACGGCCGGGTGCTCGAGCTCGAGGACCAGCTCCGCATGGCCACCCTGGAGCTCGACCGGGACGAGTCCGACCTCGGCGTCGACGCCCTCGACCTGGACCGGGGCACCTTCGTGGCCCTCGTCTCCGGGACGCGCGCGCCGGTCAAGAGCCGGCTCATGGACCAGTCCCGCATCGCCGGGCTCGGGAACCTCATCGTCGACGGGATCCTGTGGGAGGCGGGCATCCACCCCGCCCGCCGGGGCGACGACCTCGACGACGGCGAGCTGGCCGCCCTCTGGGACGCCACGGTCCAGGTCCGCGACCACGTGCTCGCCGACGGCGGGTCGCACCGGACGCGGATGATCCGGACCGGGAGCCGGACGGTGGACGAGCCCTGCGCCGACGACGGCGCCCCGATGGCCAAGGTCGCCGTCGGGGGCCGGACCTCCTTCTTCTGCCCCGAGCACCAGCCGCTGCGCTGACGGCCCGGCCCCCCGCCGGGCCCCGTCCCGACCTGCTAGCAATCCCCGCATGGGGAACTGGAACTTCGCTGACATCTGGGAGACCGTCGCCGACGACCTCCCCGACGCCGACTGCCTGGTCCACGGGGACCGCCGCCTCACCTGGTCCGAGGTCGACCGCCGCGCCGACGGCGTCGCCCGCCACCTGCTGGACGCCGGCCTCGAGCGCCAGCAGGCCGTGGCCCAGTACCTCTACAACGGCCCCGAGTACATGGAGTCGACCTACGCCGCGTTCAAGGCGGCGCTGGTCCCGGTGAACACCAACTACCGGTACACGGCCGACGAGCTGCTCTACCTGTGGGACAACGCGGACGCCGGGTCGGTCGTCTTCCACGGTTCCTTCGCCGACACGATCGAGCCCATCCGGGCCCGCCTGCCCAAGGTGCGGGTCTGGCTGTGGGTCGACGACGGGGCCGGGCCCTGCCCGGCGTGGGCCACGCCCTACGAGGACGCGGCTGCCACCGAGACCGGGCGCGTCGTGCCCGACTGGGGTCGCACGGGCGACGACCTGCAGATGCTCTACACCGGCGGCACCACCGGCATGCCCAAGGGCGTCATGTGGCGGCAGGACGACCTGGCCGTGAAGCTCACCGGCACGCTCGGCGCCCCGCTGGCCGACGACGGCTCGGCCGCCGACCTGGTCGGCACGCACGAGGCGCCCGGCATGCGGTACCTCCCCGCCTGCCCCCAGATGCACGGCACCGGCAACTTCCCGTGCCTGTCCACGCTGGTCGGCGGCGGCTCCATCGTCACCCTCCCGAGCCGGCACTTCGACCCCGAGGAGATGCTCGACGTGATCGAGCGGGAGGGCGTGAACACCACGGCCATCGTGGGCGACGCCTTCGCCAAGCCCCTCGTCCGCGCGCTCGAGGCGAACCCTGGCCGCTGGGACCTCTCCAGCCTCCTGGCCATCGTGTCCTCCGGGGTCATGTTCTCCCAGGAGTCCAAGGCCAAGCTCCTCGAGCACCACCCGGCCATGGTGATCCTCGACGCGTTCTCGTCCTCCGAGGCGCTCGGCATGGGCGCGTCCACCTCGGGTGGGGGCCAGGCGGCCGAGACGGCGAAGTTCGAGCTCAGCCCCGAGACGATCGTCATCGACGAGGACGGGAACCGGGTCGAGCCCGGATCGGGTCTGATCGGGCGCCTCGCCGTCGGCGGCCGCCAGCCGG
Source organism: uncultured Acidimicrobiaceae bacterium (assembly GCA_964497795.1). Lineage (GTDB taxonomy): Bacteria > Actinomycetota > Acidimicrobiia > Acidimicrobiales > Salinilacustritrichaceae > Salinilacustrithrix. The sequence goes on from CAZCEZ010000008.1 coordinate 41,500, forward strand.
TCGGCTACTACAAGGACCCGGAGAAGACCGCGGCGACCTTCCTCGAGATCGACGGCGAGCGGTACTCCTGCCCCGGCGACTTCGCCACGGTCGAGGCCGACGGCACGATCACGCTGCTCGGCCGGGGCTCGGTGTGCATCAACACCGGAGGCGAGAAGGTCTTCCCCGAGGAGGTCGAGGAGGCGCTGAAGACGCACCCGAGCGTCCTCGACGCCATCGCCGTCGGCGTGCCCGACGAGAAGTTCGGCGAGGCCGTCACCGCCGTCGTGTCCGCCCGCGACGGCGCCGCCGTCGACGAGGCCGAGGTGATCGCACACGTGAAGCAGGGCCTCGCCGCCTACAAGGCGCCCAAGCGGGTGTTCGTGGTCGACGACCTGGGCCGCGCCGCCAACGGCAAGGCCGACTACAAGCGCTGGAAGGCCCACGCCGCCGAGCAGGTCGGCGCCGGCTGACGAGGCCGGATCCCGCAGCCGCCCCTCGGCGCGGCGGCGGGGGATGCGCCGCCGGCCCAGGTCGATCGCCACCGGTCGATCCCGCACGACCGAGCGCGAGGATCCCCGAGGGTTCGACTCGTCCGAGGTGCTCGTCGTCGGCAGGCCCGGGCATGGACGGGGCGCCCGCGCCGGTGGAACGATCGGCGCACGTCCCCCAGCCCAGGAGGCCCCGTGCCCGACCGCCGCCCCGTCCCCGACCTCGACACCTTCATGGCCGGACTGGAGCGGCGGAACCCCGGCGAGCCCGAGTTCCACCAGGCCGTGCGCGAGGTCGCCGAGTCGGTCCTGCCCTTCGTGGCCCGGAACCCCGAGTACCACGAGGCGCGGATCCTGGAGCGGATGACCGAGCCCGACCGGATCGTCTCCTTCCGCGTGGTCTGGGAGGACGACCACGGGGGGATCCGCGTCGACCGGGCCTGGCGGGTCCAGTTCAACAGCGCGATCGGGCCGTACAAGGGCGGCCTGCGCTTCCACCCCTCCGTCGACCTCTCCGTGCTCAAGTTCCTCGGCTTCGAGCAGGGCTTCAAGAACGCGCTCACCGGCCTCCCGATGGGCGGGGCGAAGGGCGGGTCGTGCTTCGACCCGTCCCGGCGCTCCGAGCGCGAGATCATGCGGTTCTGCCAGTCCCTGATGACCGAGCTCCACCGCCACATCGGCGAGGACGTCGACGTCCCCGCCGGCGACATCGGTGTCGGCCAGCGGGAGGTGTCCTACCTCTTCGGCCAGTACAAGCGGCTCACCAACCGCTTCGCCGGCACGATGACCGGCAAGGGGCAGGCCTTCGGTGGCTCGGCCGTGCGGACCGAGGCCACCGGGTGGGGGGCCGTGTACTTCGCCGAGGCCGTCCTCGGCGGGGTCGACGACGGCCTGGACGGCCGACGGGCCCTCGTCTCGGGTGCCGGGAACGTGGCCCGATACTGCGTCGACAAGCTGATCGCCGAGGGGGCGACGCCGCTCACGATGAGCGACTCCGACGGCACCGTCGTCGACCGGGACGGCATCGACGCCGAGAAGCTGGCCTGGATCCACGAGCTGAAGGAGACCCGCAGGGGTCGGATCCGCGAGTACGCGGAGGCCTTCGACGGCGTCGAGTACCACGAGGGCGCGACCCCGTGGCAGCTCGACCTCGACGCAGACGTGGCCTTCCCGTGCGCGACCCAGAACGAGCTCGACCGGGCCGATGCCAAGGCGCTCGTGGCCTCGGGCGTCCGCCTCGTCGTCGAGGGCGCCAACATGCCCTGCACCGCCGAGGCCGTCGCCGTGCTGCGCGACTCGGGTGTGCTGTTCGCCCCGGGCAAGGCCGCCAACGCGGGTGGCGTCGCCGTGTCGGGCCTCGAGCAGAGCCAGAACGCGCAGCGCCTGTCGTGGAGCGCCGAGGAGGTCGACCGTCGGCTGCGGTCGATCGTGGAGGACATCCACGACCGGTGCGTGGCCGGGGCGGAGGAGGTGGACGCCGTCCACGGGGCCGTCGAGGGTCGCGGACCGTCGCGCATCGTCGACTACGCGCACGGTGCGAACGTGGCCGGGTTCCGGAAGGTGGCCGACGCCATGCTCGCCTACGGGATCGCGTAGCGGCCCCGCCGCCCACGGGCACGTGGCCGGGAGCCTCGGTAGGTTCCCCCGCCGTGGACCTCGACCTCGACACCCCGGCCGGCACGCTGCACCTCGTGGTGGACGGCGCCGACGACGCCCCGCCCGTGCTCGTGCTGCACGGCATCACCCAGTCGACCCGCACGTGGGACTGGCTGGTGCCCCACCTGTCCGATCGGCGCGTCGTGCGGCTCGACTTCCGCGGCCACGGGCGGTCCCTGCGCGAGGACGACGGCGCCTACGCGTTCCCCGGCTACGTCGACGACGCCGTCGCCGCCGTCGAGCAGCTGATCGGCGGACCGACCGTCGTCGTCGGGCACTCGCTGGGTGGTGCGACGGCCGCCGCCCTCGCCCAGCAGCGCCCCGACCTCGTCGCCGGCGTCGTGCTCGAGGACCCGCCGCTCGCCCCGCCGGCCGGCGACGGCACCCCGCAGACGCTGCGGGAGGACTCCACGCTGCTGGCCGGGTTCTCGATGATGCGCGAGTCGGTGCCCCAGCTCCAGGCGTCGGGCCTGTCCGAGGACGAGCTCGCGGCCATCCTCGGCGGCTCGCCCATGTTCGGCGGCGAGGTCACCTTCGGCGACGCGCTCCACGACGACGCGGTCGCGGCCATGGCCGCCGGGATGCTCGCCCTCGACGCCCGGGTGCTCGACCCGGTCCTGCAGGGCACGGCCCGTCCCTCCTTCGACCCGCACCGGGCGCTGCCCGTGCCCGGCATCGTCGTCTCCGCCGACCCGGCGGCCCCCGACCGGGTCACCCAGCCGGCCGACCTCGAGCGCCTCGCCGAGCACAGCCCGCACGTGGAGGCACGGGTCGCGACGGGCTGCGGCCACCTGATCCACGACTCGCGCACCCATCGCCACCTCGTCCTCGAGGCCGTCCGGGACCTGCTCGACCGCCTCGGCTGACCGGTCGGCACGGCCGGTCGGGCCGCCGCGAACTACATCAATGGAACTTGTCGGACCCCCTCCGTACGGTCGCCGATGTGGACGGATCGCCCGTCCCGCTCGACCCCGGAGGTCCCTGCCGTGTCCGCTCCCCGCTCGCTCCACCTGCTCGACGTCGAGTACCTCGGCTGCGGTCCGGCGGTGGCGCCGGCCGACCTGTGCCGGGTGCTCGACCGGTACCGGTCCGCCGTCGGTTGGCACCGGGGCGACCACCTCGTGGGCGCCGCCTCGCACTGGACCTTCGTGCGGATCGCCTTCGACGTGCCGTCGGACCTGCGTCTGCTGCTCGCCGGGGGCGGGCCCGACGCCGCCGACCTCCGGCTCCTCGACGAGGCGGCCACCGTCGACCTGACCCGCTACGACCGGGTCGTGGTCGGCAGCGGCGACCACGCCTTCCGGGCGGTGCTCGACGACGCCCGGAGCGACGGCGTCGGGACCTGCGTCGCGGGCTACGGGTTCAACACCGCCGCCGACCTGCGGGCCGCGGCCGACGCCTTCGTCGACCTGTCCGCCGGGTGGGACCTGGCTGCCTGAGCGAGCGGCCCTCCCGTCCGCCCGACGGGAACGGCGGGAGCGCAGCGCTCAGGTCGCCCAGCGCGGCGCCCGCTTCTCCCGGAACGAGGCGATGCCCTCGGCCGCGGCCTCGGAGCGGAACAGCTCGGCCGAGATCGGCGCCGCGTGGGCCAGCCCGTCCCGGAAGCCGAGCGCCGGCAGGTCGCGCAGCAGGCCCCGGGTCACGGCCAGCGCGTGGGGTTCGCCCTGCCGCAGCGCATCGGCCAGCACCCCGACGGCGTCGTCGAGCCCGGCGTCGTCGACGACCTCGGTGACGAGTCCGATCTCCGCGGCGACCGCCGCGTCGAAGGTCTCGCCGGTCAGCAGGTAGCGGCGGGCGCCACGGGGGGAGAGCGTGCGCAGCAGCGGCACGGCGATCATGGCCGGGCTCACGCCGATGCGGACCTCGGTGAAGGCGAAGGTGGCCGAGGCCGGGGCCACGACCAGGTCGCAGGCGGCGAGGATGCCGATCCCACCGGCGCGGGCGTGGCCGTTGCAGCGGCCGACCACGGGCAGGGGCAGCTCCCACAGGGTGGTGAGCACGTCGGCGAAGGAGACGGGCGGGTCGTCGCCGGCCTCGGACAGGTCGGCGCCGGCGCAGAACACGGTCCCGGTGCCGGTCAGGACCACGGCCCGGACGTCGTCGTCGGCCACGACCCGGTCCAGGTGGGCGGCCAGCTCGGTCAGCAGCCGGGACGACAGGGCGTTGCGCTTGGGCGGGTCGTCGAGCGTGATCGTGGCGACGCCCCGGTCCACCGCCAGGTGGACGAGCTCGTCCGCGGAGGAGGTCGTGTCGGTCTGGAGGTCCTCGGGCACGGCGCCATCCAACCAAGGATCGGTCCCGCCGCGTCGCGCCCACCCGCGCCGCTACGGTCCCGCCCGTGCACGGGGGACGACACGGGGAGCGATCGCGGTGACCGTCCTGCGGTCCCGGCTCGACACCACGGCGGAGGCGTACCGGGAGAACCTGGCCGCCAACCGGGCGCAGTGGGACGAGGTCGCCGCCCAGCTCGCGAGCGTCCCGACCGTGGGCGGCCAGCGCTACGTCGACCGGCACCGCCGGCGCGGCAAGCTCCTCGTCCGGGAGCGCATCGAGGCCCTCGTCGACCCGCACACGCCCTTCCTCGAGCTGTGCCCGCTCGCCGCCTGGGGCACCGAGGACCCGGTCGGCGCCGGGGTGTGCGCCGGCATCGGGATCGTGGAGGGGACCGAGGTCCTGATCTCCGGCTCCGACATGACCTACCGGGGCGGCTCGGCCAACCCCTCGACGGTGGCCAAGAACCTGCGGATCGACGAGATCGCCCTCGAGAACCGGCTGCCGACGATCAACCTGAACGAGTCGGCCGGCGCCGAGCTGCCCCGCCAGGCCGACATCTTCGTGCCGGGCGGGGCCGGCTTCCGGAACCTGACCGTCCGCTCCAAGGCCGGCATCCCGTCGATCACCTGCGTGTTCGGACCGTCCACGGCCGGCGGCGCCTACACGCCGGGCATGAGCGACCACACGATCTTCGTCGAGGGCAGGGGCACGGCGTACCTGGGCGGTCCGCCGCTCGTGAAGATGGCCATCGACGAGGTGGTCGACGAGGAGACCCTCGGCGGCGCCGACATGCACTCGAGCGTCTCGGGCCTGTCCGACCACCTCGCCGTCGACGAGCTCGACGCCCTGCGCATCGCCCGCGACCTCGTCCGCCACTGGCGCTGGACCAAGGGCGGGCCCGGCCCGTCGATGCCGGCCGACCCGCCCCGGTACGACCCGGCCGAGCTGCTCGGGGTGGCGTCGGCCGACGTGCGGATCCCGTTCCCCGTCCGCGAGGTCGTCGCCCGGGTCGTCGACGGATCGCGCTTCGAGGAGTTCAAGCCCCGCTACGGCGACAAGCTCGTGTGCGGCTGGGCGTCGATCTGCGGGTTCCCCGTCGGGATCCTCGGCAACGACGGGATCCTGTTCTCCGAGGAGTCGGCCAAGGGCGCCCAGTTCATCCAGCTGTGCAACCGCACCGACACGCCGCTGGTGTTCCTGCAGAACATCACCGGCTTCATGGTCGGCTCGGCCGCCGAGCGGGGCGGCATCATCCGCAACGGCGCCAAGCTGATCAACGCGGTGTCGAACTCCGAGGTGCCACACGTCGTGCTGATGGTGGGCGCGTCCTACGGGGCGGGCAACTACGGCATGTCCGGTCGGGCGTACCGGCCCCGGTTCGTGTTCTCCTGGCCGAACCACCGGATCGCCGTGATGGGGCCGAAGCAGCTGGCCGGCGTGATGGACATCATCGCCCGCAACGCCGCCGCGGGCCGCGGCCAGGAGGTCGACGAGGAGGCGCTCGCCGCGCAGACCTCGGCGCTCGAGTCGCTGGTCGAGGAGCAGTCGACGGCGCTGTACGCCACGGGTCGCATGTGGGACGACGGGATCATCCACCCGGCCGACTCCCGGCACGTGCTGGGCATGGCCCTGTCGGCCTGCCACTCGGCGCCCGTCACCGGTGCCCGGTCCTACGGCGTGTGGCGGCACTGATGGCGGCGTCCGCGGGGCGGCCGATCCGCCGCCTGCTGATCGCCAACCGGGGGGAGATCGCGGTGCGCATCGCCCGCACCGCCCACCGCCTCGGGATCTCGACCGTCGGCGTGCACGGCGACGGGGACGTCGACGCCCTCCACGTCGACGTGGTCGACCGCAGCGTCCACCTGGGCGGAGCGACCCCGGCCGAGTCGTACCTGCGCGTCGACGCCGTCGTCGCAGCCGCCCTCGCCACCGGCTGCGACGCCGTCCACCCCGGCTACGGCTTCCTCGCCGAGCGCGCCGACGCCGCCCGGGCGGCGCGCGACGCGGGCCTGGTCTGGGTCGGGCCCACGCCCGAGCAGATCGACCTCCTCGGGGACAAGGTCGCCGCCAAGCGGGCCGCCGTCGAGGCGGGTGTGCCCACGACGCCGGTCGTGGAGGTCCACGACCCGACCTCGCCGCCCGAGGGCGTCACCTTCCCCGCCCTCGTCAAGGCCGCGGCCGGGGGCGGCGGTCGCGGCATGCGCGTCGTGGAGCGGCCCGACGACCTGGCCGAGGCCCTGCTCGCCGCGTCCCGCGAGGCGCAGGCCGCGTTCGGGGACGGGACGGTGTTCGTCGAGCCGTACCTGGCCCGGGGCCGCCACGTCGAGGTCCAGGTGCTGGGCGACGCCCACGGGAACGTGGTCCACCTCGGCGAGCGCGAGTGCTCGATCCAGCGACGCAACCAGAAGGTCGTCGAGGAGGCGCCGAGCGCCGGCATCGACGGCCTCACCCGTGCCCGCCTCCACGACGGCGCCGTCGCCCTCGCCCGGGCCGTCGGCTACGTCGGTGCGGGCACCGTCGAGTTCCTCGTCTCCGACGACGGCGGCGGACCCGACGGCGGTGCGACCATCACCTTCCTCGAGGTGAACACCCGACTCCAGGTCGAGCACCCGGTCACCGAGGCCGTCACCGGCCTCGACCTGGTGGAGCTCCAGCTGCGCGTCGCGGCCGGCGAGCCGCTGCCGATCGCCCAGGACGACGTCGTGGTCGACGGTCACGCCATCGAGGTCCGCGTCGTGGCCGAGGACCCCGCTGCGGGCTGGTTGCCCTCGACCGGGACCCTCACCGCGGTCGACCTCGCACCGACCGAGGCCGGCGCCCCCGTCCGGGTCGACGCCGGCTACCGGGCCGGCGACGTCGTCTCCGCCGACTTCGACTCGCTGCTGGCCAAGGTCGTCGCCCACGCCCCGACCCGCAGCGGCGCGGCCGCCACGCTGGCGCGTGCGCTGCGGGCCTCGGTCGTCACCGGCGTCCGGACCGACCTCACCTGCCTCGTCGCCGTGCTCGGGGAGCGCGACTTCCTCGCCGCCGAGACCACCACGGCGTACCTGGACGAGCACCCGGAGGTCGTGGCGGCCCCGACCGTCGACGACGCCGACCGGCTCGTCCACCTGCTCGCCGCCGTCGTGGCCGACGAGCGACGGGCCCGGGCCGGAGACGCACGCTGGGGGTTCGCGCCGAGCGGGTGGCGGAACCTGCGGACCCAGGGGCAGCGGGCCCGCTGGGTCGACGAGCGCGACCAGGCGTCGGCGGTCGAGGTGCTGGCCTGCGACGGACCCGACGGCACGTTCCACCGGGTGCTCGTCGGCGATCCGCCCGCGCCCGGCGACGACGGTGCGCTCGGCCCCGACGAGCGGGCCGCAGTCGACGTCGTGGTCCGCTCGCAGCGCGACGAGGGCGACGGCTCGGTGCGCCTCGCCCTCGAGCTCGACGGCGTCCGCCACGTGCTCCACGTCGCCGAGCAGGCGACCGCCCACCCCGTGGAACCCACCGCGCCCGGGACCACCCGGGTCGTCCGGGGCCGGTCCGGTGCGACGTCGTGGCGGCCGCTGCCCCGCTTCCCCGACCACGCCGCCACGGCGGTCGGCTCCGGGCCGGTCAGCCCGCTGCCCGGGACCGTCCTCGCCGTGCACGTCGCCGTCGGCGATGCCGTGGCCGACGGGCAGGTCCTGGTCGTGGTCGAGGCCATGAAGATGGAGCACGCCATCGCCGCCCCGGCCGACGCCCTCGTCGCCGAGGTGCTCGTCGCCCCGGGCGACCGCGTCGACGCCGGCGACCTGCTCGTGCGCCTCGACGCACCGGCCGAGCCGACCGCCGACGACGGAGCCGCCGGATGAGCGGCGCGGGGCGAGGGCGCGGCGACGCCCCCGGATCGGTGCGGATCGCGAACTGCAGCGGCTTCTTCGGCGACCGGCTCTCCGGGGCTCGGGAGATGGTGGAGGACGGGCCGATCGACGTGCTCACCGGCGACTGGCTGGCCGAGCTCACCATGCTCATCCTGAGCCGCATCCGGCGCCGGGCCGACGAGGGGGGACGGCCGGGCCAGGGCTACGCCCGCACCTTCGTCACCCAGATGGAGCAGGTGCTCGGGACGTGCCTCGACCGGGGCATCAAGGTGGTGGCCAACGCCGGCGGGCTCGACCCCGGTGGCTGCGCCGAGGCGGTGGCCGAGGTCGCCGACCGGCTCGGGCTGCGACCGACGATCGCCCACGTCACCGGCGACGACCTCCTCCCCCGCATCGGCGACCTCGTCTCGAGCGGCGCCCTGCGGCCCTTCGAGGCGGGCGGTCCCGGCGTCGACCCCGGCGCCGTGGTGTCGGCCAACGCGTACCTCGGCTGCTTCGGGATCGTGGACGCGCTGGATCGGGGCGCCGACGTCGTCGTGACCGGACGGGTCACGGACGCCGCCGTGTGCATGGGCCCCGCCGCCTGGTTCCACGGCTGGTCCCGGACCGATCTCGACCCCCTGGCCGGCGCCCTCGTCGCCGGCCACGTCATCGAGTGCAGCGGTCAGGCGACCGGTGGGAACTACTCGTTCTTCGAGGAGGTGCCCGGCCTCGAGCACGTCGGCTTCCCCTTCGCCGACGTCGAGGCCGACGGGTCCGCCACCATCGGCAAGCACGACCGGACCGGCGGGCTCGTGTCGGTCGGCACCGTCACCTCCCAGCTGCTCTACGAGATCGGCGGCGTCGAGTACGTGAACCCCGACGTCGTGGCCCGCTTCGACACCATCGAGCTGACCGAGACCGGGCCCGACCGGGTCCGGATCACCGGGGTCCGGGGGACGTCGCCGCCCGAGACGCTGAAGGTGGCGACCAACGAGCTCGGCGGCTACCGCAACCAGATCGCCGTCGCCCTCGTCGGCCTCGACGTCGAGGCCAAGGCCGCCGCGGCCCAGGCCGCGTTCTGGGACGCCTGCCCCCACGAGCCGTCCGACTTCGCGCAGGTGGTGTCCCGGGTCGAGCGGACCGAGCACGCCGACCCCGCCACCAACGAGGCGGCCACGGCGGTGTGGCGGCTGGTGGTCAAGGACCCCGACGAGCGCAAGGTCGGCCGGGCCTTCTCCGGGGCGATGGTCGAGACGGCCCTGTCGTCGATCCCCGGCTTCTTCGGCCTGTCCGGGGGCCCCTCCGGCGGCGAGCCGTACGGCGTCTACCGCCCCGCACTCGTCCCCGCCGACCTGGTGCCCCAGTACGTGACGGTCCCGGGCCGGGGTCTCGGCGAGGTGGTGGAGGTCCCCTCCACCGTCCCCGACCCGGGGTCCGTCCCGGCCGTCGAGCCCCGCCCCGGCCCCGAGGTCGCCGCGCCGGGTGGTCCGACGGTGCGGGCCCCGCTCGGGCGGGTCGTCGGCGCGCGGTCCGGTGACAAGGGCGGCGACGCCAACCTCGGGGTCTTCGCCCGCAGCGACGAGGCCTGGGCCTGGCTCGACGCCCACCTGACCACCGACCGGCTCCGCACGCTGCTCCCCGAGGTCGCGTCCCTCGACGTCGAGCGCCACCGCTTCCCGAACCTCCGGTCGCTCAACTTCGTCGTCCGGGGGCTGCTCGACGAGGGCGTGGCCGCGTCCACCCGCACCGACGCCCAGGCCAAGAGCCTGGGGGAGTGGCTCCGGGCCCGGGTCGTCGACGTGCCCGCCTCGCTCGTCGGCCCCTAGCCACCGGGCGGGCGCCGCGCCAGCGCGGGCTCCTGTGCGGAGTGCGATTTCGCACCGGGGAGGAGATCGCGGGCTGCGCGCCGAAGGGGTCCCGGAGTGCGCGATCTGCGCACCACGATCAAGTGGACAGTCGGAGGTTCACGCCCATGCGCTCTCGTCGGCTCCTCGCCGCGCTCGTCGCTGCCCCACTCGTGCTGGGAGGCGCCGCGCTCGCGGCCCCCGGCGCGCTGGCCCCGTCGGGGGAGGTGGAGGTCGTGGCACCGGACGAGTCCCTGACCGCCGCCCTCGCCGCCGCCGGCCCGGACGAGCTCGTGGGCGTCCTCGTCCACGGCGACCGGACCGACGCCGTCGTCGACGCGCTCGAGTCCGTGGGCATCACCACCGGCGTGCGCTTCGACCGCATCGGCGTGGTGCAGGTGCTGGCCACGCCGGCCCAGGTCGCCGAGCTCGGCGACCTCGACGCCGTCACCCACCTCGAGCACGACGCCCCGCTCGCCTACCACGACGAGACCTCCCACGTCGCGACCCGCGGCATCGAGGTCCAGGAGGGCTTCTCCGCGACCACGACCGAGGACGTCGAGGTGTGCGAGCCCGGTCCCGCCGGGAAGGGCAAGGGCAAGGGAGCCGACAAGGGCAAGGGCAAGGACAAGGACAAGGGCACCGGCGACCCGGTGTGCACCACGGAGACCCGCACGGTCGACGTCGAGGTCCCGGGCTACGACGGCTCGGGTGTGGGCATCGCCATCATCGACACCGGCATCGACGGCACCCACGACATGTTCGCCACCGAGGACGGCGGCAGCCGCGTCAAGGTGAACCTCAAGTACTACGGGTCCTGCGGCGTCACCCTGAACAGCTTCCTGCCCGGCTCCGAGCAGCTCCCGTGCTTCGGTCCGGCCGACCAGGGCTTCGAGGACGCCGAGCGGCTGCTCCTCGACCCGCCCGGCAACGACACCGACACCATCTCCGCCGGTGGCCACGGCACCCACGTCGCCACCATCGCCGGCGGCGGTCCGATCAGCCTCGACAGCGGGGAGGTCATCACCGGCGCCGCCCCCGGCGCCGACGTCTACGGCCTCTCGGCCGGCGACGCCATCACCGTCGGCTCCGCGGTGGCCGCCCAGTACTGGGTCCTCGAGAACCACGCCGCCCCCTGCGACGGCGTCCAGTCCGCAGAGGTGGCCGGCACCCCGGCGGCGGGAACCGGCACCCCCGCGGTGGAGCCCGTCCCCACCGACTGCGCCCCGATCCGGGTCGTGAACAACTCCTACGGCTCCGAGGGCGAGAAGCGCTTCAACCCCGAGTCCGCCACCTCCAAGATCCAGCGCCAGCTGGCCGACGAGGGCGTGGTGATGGTCTGGGCCGCCGGCAACGACGGCGGCGACGGCTCCGTCCCCCTCGTCTCCGACGACGGCACCGACCCCTACCCGGGCATCCTCGCCGTGGCCAACTACGACGACGGGAACGTGGGCACCCGCGACGGGTCGCTGTCGGGCTCCTCGTCCCGCGGCCTGCGCGGCGACATCGGCACCTACCCCGACCTCGCCGCCCCCGGCACGGACATCACCGCCGGCTGCAACCCGTTCCTGCCGATCTGCCGCGGCGTCGAGACCCGTGACGTGCGGGCCGGCACCATCAGCGGCACCTCGATGGCCGCGCCCCACGTGGCCGGCATCGTCGCCCAGCTGTTCCAGGTCGCCCCCGAGGCGACCCCGGCGCAGATCGAGGACGTCCTCGAGGACACCGCCCACCAGTTCGGTGGCGGCTACGAGCCCGACCTGGCCGAGCGCAACGACGACCACACGACCTCCTTCGACAAGGGCCACGGCCTGGTGGACGCCAAGGCCGCCGTGGCCGCGCTCCTCGGCCTCGACCTCGGCGAGGGCGACGGTGACGGCGGCCCCGTCTGCGTCGCCGACGCCGACGTGGTCGTCGACGCGGGTGGCGACTCCGCGAACGGGATCACCGGCACCTCGAACGCCAACACCGACCTCCTCGGCGCCGGCATCGCCGGTGACGTGGATGCCATCACGTTCACGTTCCGCCTCGACGACCTCGACGGCACCTACAGCGAGGGCACCACGGGGCAGTTCTGGGACCTGGGCTTCTCCTTCGGCGACACCGATCTGCTGGTCGTGGCCAACCGCGCCCAGCTGGACGGGGTCCCGCCCGCGCCGGTCGAGGCCGCCTTCGAGCTCGCGCAGAGCCGACAGACGGTCGAGACCCTGGCCACCGGCCTGACCGGGACCTACGACGTCGACACCGACGAGATCACCGTCACCGTCACCCAGGCCGATCTCGACGCGGCCAACGCCGCCATTGCGGCCCGCAACGCGGAGCCGGGTGCCACCGTCGAGCCGCTGCTCCCGGCACTGGCCGACCTGCCCTACCTGAGCGACTTCGTCCTCTCGGCCCGGGAGTCGACCTACGTCGTGGCCGGCAGCCTGCTGTCCACGGTCGACACCGCCGCCGGGCGCTGCGCCTACCGGGTCGGCACCGGGGTCATCGACCTCACCGAGGTGCCCACCGACGACGGCACCGGCGGTGACGGCGGCGACGGTGGCGACGGCGGCACCGGCACCGAGCCGGTCGACGCGCCCGAGGGCTACGAGGGCCCGGTCCTCGGCCTCGGCGACGGCGCGGTCACGACCCTGACCTGGTCGGGGTCGGAGCCCGCGGCCCCGGCCGTCCCGCTCGCCGGTGCGGACGACTGCGTCCTCAGCGTCGACCTGTGCGACCGGTACGAGTTCTTCCTCGACGTGCCCGGGTCGGTCACCTTCACCGGGACCTTCGACGAGCTCGACGACTGGGACTTCTTCCTGTACGACGAGGACGGCGAGGCCGTCGCGCAGGCCGCGTCGGCCGACGTGCCGGAGACCTTCACCGTGGAGCTGGCGCCCGGGCTGCACGACCTCCGGGCCATGCCCTACACCGCTGCCGAGAGCTACACCGGCACGCTCACCCTCGCGGTGGGCTGACGCCGAGCTGGCCCCGGCCGAGCGGCGCACGCGGGCGGGCCCTCGGGCCCGCCCGTGGCGCGTGCCGGCTCAGTCGACGAGCTGGCGCAGGCGCTGGGCCGGCATCGGCCGGTGGAGCAGGTGCCCCTGGGCGAGGTCGGCCCCGGCGCGGGCCGCGGCCTCGAGCTCGGCGGGCGACTCGATGCCCTCGGCCACGACCAGCATCCCGAGCGAGGCCCCCAGCGCGATCGCCCCGGCCAGGATCCGCTCGGCGTGGACGCCGGCGTCGACGCCCTCCACGAGCGAGCGGTCGATCTTGAGCACGTCGGCGGGCACGTGGCGGAGCCGGAGCAGCCCGGAGTGCTCGACGCCGAAGTCGTCGATGGCCGTGCGCAGCCCGGCCGCGCGCAGCAGGATCGTGGTCCGTCGCAGCTCCTCGATGCTTCCGGACAGCGCCGACTCGGTGACCTCGAGGGTCACCGGCCGACGGTGGGCGTGGGCCTCGGAGGCACGCCACGCACGCAGGACGCGATCGGGGTCGAGGAACTGGACCGGGGCGAGGTTCACGAAGAGCCCGACGCCGGGGTCGACGCCGCCGAGGCCGCTCAGCGCCTGGTCCAGGGCCCACCACCCGAGGTCGCCGCCCAGGCCGGCTTCGAGGGCCGCGCCGAGGAACGCGCCGACCGGCAGGATCCCCTGGTCGGGGTGGTCCCACCGGAGCAGCGCCTCGACCGCGACGGGCCGGGCGGACCCGACGGGGACGATCGGCTGGTAGTGGATGCGCAGCTGACCGGACCGCCAGGCCAGCAGCACGTCCTGGGAGGTGGGGGCGTCGGGGTCGCCGGTCACGGCCCCGAGACCCCCGTGGTCGAGCGGGGAACCGGCGATCCGGTCGACGAAGACGTCGTCGGGCTCCTCCGGCTCCGACCACCACAGCGCCACCGGCACGCCCGCAGGCCGGAGGCCGGCCTCGTCGGCCAGCTCGTGCTGGACCATCGTGCGGGCCCGCTGGACGTCGGCCTCGTCGATGCCCGGCGGCAGGATCGCCACCAGCCGGTCCCCGAGGCAGGCGACGACCTCGCCGGCGCCGACCGCGATGGACAGCCGGGCGGCGAGGGCGCGGAGGTGGTCGTCGTCGCAGCGCATCGCCGCGACGGGGACGACGAGCGCGACCACCGGCTGCCGGGCCCGTCGGTCGGCGAGCACGCGGCGCAGCCCGGCCTCGTCGGCCAGGCCGCTGGCCGGGTCGAGGGAGGTGACCGACGCCCGCCACGGGGCGCCGTCGACGGCGCGGGGCCCGCCGGTGCGCGTCGCGGTCAGGAGGACCCCCGCGAAGCGAGCGAGGCCGTCCCGCTCGACGTGGAGCTCCCACTGGACCCAGCGGATGCCCACCTCGGTGCGCAGCTGGGTCGAGATCGTGGCGTGGTCGCCGAGCTCGCCGCTGCGCAGCAGGGCCAGGTGGCCGCGCAGCACCTGGGCGTGCATCGGGGGCAGGGCGTCGAGCCAGTGGCTGGACCCGAGGAGGTCGTCCCGGCCGCCGCGGGTGCGCCGCCACGCGGCGTCCGCGTAGCGGGGGACGAGGGAGGCGTCGAGCTCGAGGAGGCCGCAGTGCCGATCACCGACCGCGGCGCCGGCCCGGACCTCGTCGGTCACGCTCCGGTGCACCACGACGGCGCCGTGGACGCCGTCGGACACGATCAGGGCGCGGAACCAGCGCAGCGTCTCGCTGGAGTGGCACGGGTAGAGCACCTCGACGTCGACGGCCGATCCGCGGTTGGCCGACCGGATGGCGTCCGCGACGGCCCGGGCCGCGGGGTCCTCGGCGAGCTCGCAGGCCCGGAGGTAGTCGGCGCCGGGTCCGCTCGTCTCGGGATCGGCACCGTTGGCCGATCCGAACTCGTCCCACGTCCTGGAGGTGGAGGTGATGCGCCCGTCCCGGTCCAGGACGGCGATCGACCACGGGAGGTCCGTGACCGTCGGGGCCACCCCGCCCGCGAGCGTGCCGGTGTCCATGACGGGAACGGTACGCGCATCGAGCGGCGCGTGCGTCGGGGAACCGGGGCTACCGGAGCGGATCCAGGGAGCGCAGCCGCAGCGTGTACTCCTCGTGGTAGCTGACCTCGCCCCCCGGGCCCTGCGAGGTGCCGTCGAGGACGGAGATCCGCCGCAGCGTCAGGCCGTGCTCGGGGTGCACCCAGGAGTCGATCACCGATCGGGCGCGTGAGTCGCCGGTGACGTCGCTGGTGGCGCGGACGCGCACCGCCTCGACCGTGACGCCGCCGACGTCCACGGCCTCGGTCCCGAGGACCTCGACCACGTTCCGGGCGTCGGTCTCGGGATCGGTGCACGCGAAGGCGAACGTGTCCCCGGCACGGGCGCCGGCGACGAACGCGACGGCCTGCGCGTCGCAGTCGAGGCGCCGGCTGTCGGACTGCCCGAAGAACGCCCGGGACGAGTCGTACCACTGCAGCCGGTGCCGGCCGGGCTCGGCGCACACCGACCGGACGTCGCGGCGGTCCTCGAGCGGCTGCCACGTCTCGGTCGCGCCGCAGCCCTCGTGCCGGATCGAGATCGTCGTCTCGGCCGGGTAGTCGTGGCGGGCCCCGCCGAGGGCGTCCAGGTGCTCGTAGCCCTCGGTGTCGTAGACGTAGACCCCAGGGGGCGCGAGCGGGGTCGGCGCCGCCGCCGAGGGCGCATCGGTCGGCGCCGCCGCCGGCGCCGTCTCGGTCCCGGCGGCCGGCTGCACGGGTGCCACGGTGCTCGACGTGGTCGTCGGTGCCCCCTCGGCGCTCGCCGCCGTGGTCGGGGCGGTCCCGGCAGCGACGTCTGCCGGCGCGTCGTCGACGGTCGCGCCGGCGCCGGTCGCGCCGTCGGAGGTGGAGGTGGCGGTGGCGGCGCGGTGCGCGGCGACCGCGTCGGCTGCGGTGAAGGCCTCGGCCCGGTCCCGGCCGTGCAGGCCGACGACGCCGAGCCCGGCGACCGAGACCAGCACCACCCAGGCGGCCAGTGCCCGGCGCAGCGCCCGGCTCCCGGCGATCCGACCCATCGGTGCCCGTTCGTCCCCCACGGATCGAATCGTCGCATGTGGCACGAGCGGTGTCCAAAGGTGGGGCTGCGGGTCGACGCCCGGCCCGTCGGTAGCGTCTGGACGTGCCCGACCTGGACGGACCCGATCCGGACGCCACCGCCGCCCTGGCCGGCACGTTCCGCGACCCGGGCACCGTGGTGCTGCCGACGGGCGCGCCGGGCGTCGGTCCGCTCGCCCCGGTCGTCACCGCGGTCCGCGCCCGGGTCAGCGGCTGGGACGTGCACGTCGTGGTCCGGTTGGCGAACGCGGCCGGCGGCCCGGCACGGGCCCTGCTCGGCGACGTCGTGCGCCACGCCGAGACCCTCGCGGGCGCGTCCCGGGCCGACTGGTTCCGCGCCGCGGTCGCGCTGGCCGCCGAGGACGGCCGGCTGCTGCTCCCCGACGACGTCGACCACGACCCCGCCACCGTCGCCGGCTTCCGGGATCCCCTGACCGAGGTCCTGGCCGCGGGCTACGCCACGCTGGTCGTCCACGACCTGCTCGGCGACGGTCCCGAGCGGTACCGGTGGGAGGCGGCCGGGCTCGGCCTGCTCGACGCCGCGCTCCGCCCGGAGCGGACCCGGCTCGCGGCCACGGCCGCCGTCCCCGACCTCGCCGACGCGCTCGTGGCCGTGCCGACCCCGGTCGAGCCCGCGCCGTCGCCCGCGCTGCGCGGGGTGCACCGGGCGTGGGGGTGGGGCATCGTCCACGGCGTCGGCGGTCGGCCCATGGACGCCGCCGACGTGCACCCGGCCCACGTCGACCCCTTCCGGGCGTGGTTCGGGTGGGACCGCTCGGTGGCGTCGACCTCCGACGTGCTCCTGGCCCACCTCGACCTGCCGGCCGACCACCCGCTGCGAGTGGCCTGCCGGGTGCTCGCCGGCTGAGCGACGGGACCGGCGCTCAGCCCCGACCGATGCCGGGCAGCTCGGCGCCGACGGTGGTGTCGGGGCCGTGCCCGGTGTGGACGACGGTGTCCTCGGGGAGCGGCAGGAGCTTCGCCCGGATCGATGCGACCAGGGTGTCGCGGTCGGAGAACGAGCGGCCGGTGGCACCAGGCCCACCCCGGAACAGGGTGTCGCCTCCGAACACGTGCCCGGGGTTGTCGCCGTCGGGATCGGTCAGCAGGCAGATGCCCCCGGGGGAGTGGCCCGGCGTGTGGAGGACCCGCAGCGACTCGCCGGCCACGTCGACCACGTCGCCCTCGGCCAGCGTGCCGTCGGGCGACCGGTCGGGGTAGACGACGTCCCACAGCATCGCGTCGGCCTCGTGGAGGAGGATCGGGCCGCCGGTCGCCTCGGCCAGCGCACGCGCCGCGTTGATGTGGTCGTTGTGGCCGTGGGTCAGCACGATGGCCCGCACCGTGCGGCCGGCGACGGCGTCGACGATCGGGGTGGCGTCGTGGGCCGCGTCGACCACGACCACCTCGTCGTCGTCGCCGTAGAGCCAGATGTTGTTGTCGACCTCGTGGTCCTCGCCGTCGAGGCTGAAGATGCCGGACGTCACGACCTTCTCGATGCGGGTGCTCACAGGATCACCACGCTACGGAGCACCTCGCCGCGCTCCATCCTGTGGAAGGCCTCCTCGACGTCGTCGATGCCGATCCGCTCGGACACGAACTCGCCCAGCGGGAAGCGGCCCTGGAGGAACAGGTCGACCAGCGCGGGGAAGTCCCGCTCGGGCAGGCAGTCGCCGTACCAGGACGGCTTCAGCGCCCCGCCCCGACCGAAGAAGTCGATCATGGGGATGTCCGGCATCCGCATCTCCGGTGTCGGCACGCCGACCTGGACGACGGTGCCGGCGAGGTCCCGGGCGTAGAAGCACTGCTCGAGCACCGTCGGGTTGCCGACGGCCTCGATGCACACGTCGACGCCGTTCCCGCCGGTGAGGGCCCGGATGGCCTCCACCGGGTCGCCGTCGGCGGGGTCCACGGTGTGGGTGGCGCCGAAGGTGCGGGCCAGCTCCAGCTTCCGGGGGTCGAGGTCGACGGCGATGATCGTCGTGGCGCTGCGCAGCCTCGCCGCGGCGAGCGCGGCCATGCCGACGCCGCCGCAGCCGAACACGGCGATCGACTCGCCCTCGCCGATCCCGCCGGTGTGGGCGGCCGCCCCGTAGCCGGCCATCACCCCGCAGCCGAGCAGGCCGGCGGCGGCCGGGTCCGCGGTCGGGTCCACCCTGGTGCACTGCCCGGCGGCGACGAGGGTCTTCTCGGCGAAGGCCCCGATGCCCAGCGCCGGGGACAGCTCGGTGCCGTCGGCCAGCGTCATGCGCTGGGTGGCGTTGTGGGTCGAGAAGCACAGGTGCGGCTCGCCCCGTCGGCAGGCCCGGCACTGCCCGCACACGGCACGCCAGTTGAGGACCACGAAGTCCCCGGGGGCGACCGAGGTGACGTCGGGGCCGACCGCCTCGACGACGCCGGCGGCCTCGTGGCCGAGCAGGAAGGGGAACTCGTCGTTGATGCCCCCCTCCCGGTAGTGGAGGTCGGTGTGGCACACGCCGCAGGCCTGGACGGCGACGAGCGCCTCGCCGGGCCCGGGGTCGGGGACGAGGATCGTCTCCACCACCACCGGCTCGCCCACGGCCTTGGCCACCACCGCTCGGACCTCGTGCGCCACGTCGGCATCCCCTTCGCTCGCCGGCCGCCGGGTGCGGTCGGTCCGTGCGGAACCTACCGGTCGTGCGCGACCGGTGCTGCCGGGCCCGGGGCGCCGGTCGGACCGTGCTCAGACGGCGAGCCCGGCCATCATCCCGAACAGGGTCACGACGTCGGTGCGGTCGCGGTCGGGGTCCAGCTCCCGGTACACCGAGTCGACGTTCACCGCGAGCCGCTCTCGGTCGATCCACCCGGCGAACTCGCCGAGGGCGATGTCGCGCACGGCCTCGGCCAGCGGCATCCCGTCGGCGTGACGGGCCCGGGCCTGCTCGTCGACGAAGACGAGGTAGTCCCGCATCCGGGTCACGCCGGCCACGTCGGTGACCGGTCCGTGGCCGGGCACGACGACCTCGGGGCGGAGGTCGTCGACGATGAGGTCGCAGGCGTCGATCCAGTTCCCGATCGGGCCGGCCCACATGATCGGCGTGCCCTCGATGAAGCAGATGTCGCCGGTGAAGACCGTGCCGCCGGTCCCGCCCGCAGCGGGGACGTGGGCGATGCAGTCGCCGGCGGTGTGGGCCGGACCGACCTCGAGCAGCTCGACCGTCGTGCCGGCGACGTCGACCTCGGTCCGCCCGGTGAAGGTCGCCGTCGGCGGGGTGAGGGTGATGCCCTCGAACGCGAACGGCCCGAAGATCCGGGCCAGGTACTCGCCGGTCGCGCCGAGCTCACCACGGCGTCCGGCGGCCACCATGCCGGCCAGCAGCTCGGGCGGCGTGCCCGGCATCTCGGCCGCGCACGCCTCGGTGGCGAGGATCTCGGCCCCGGTGACCAGCTCGTTGCCGTAGCAGTGGTCCCCGTTCGCGTGGGTGTTGACCAGCGTGGCGATCGGGTTGGCCGCCGTCAGGGGCGAGAAGCCGTCCAGCATCTCCTGCGTGAGGCGCAGGTCGAAGAGCGTGTCGACGAGCAGGCTGGCGCCGTCGCCGACGACGAGTCCGGCGTTCGACCAGCCCCAGCCGCCGTCGGGTTGGAGCCAGGCGTGGCACCCCCGCCCCAGGTCGACGCGGCCGTGCTCGTAGCTCCCCCCGGACATGGCCGGTGACCGTAGACCCGTGGGGGCCGAGGCCGCGGGGCTCAGCCCGGGTGGCGCTGCTCGATCGTGACCAGGAGCGAGCGCCGCTCCTCGTCGCTGATCTCCCCGCGGGTGTGGGCGACCTCGACCCCCGCGATCAGCTCCTCCCGGTCCGCCGTGCGCAGCACCAGCGTGGCCCCGTCCGTGTCGGCCACGGGGAGGGCGAGGAACGCGAGGCGCAGGTAGCGGGGCGGGAGCTCGCCACCGCTGCGGACGACGACGCCCCGCAGGTCGTCGACCCCAGCCTCCTGCTCCGCGGCCAGGTCCCGCCGGAACGACTCGTGGTCGAACAGCTCCCGGGCGACCGACGTGCCCTCGCCGTCGACGAGGTCGGCCACGAGCGGCCCGTGGAGCAGGGCCGGGTCGAAGCCGGGCGTGTCGTCGTCGAAGAGGGCCTGGACCACGACGTGCTCCTCGCCCTCCAGCTCGAGCGTCGACACGTCGACGCCGAGCAGTCCGATCTCGTGGGGTGGGGAGCCGGGCGGGGTCGTCACCTGGCCCTCCCGGCCCGTCAGCTCCAGTCGCAGCAGCTCCACGGCCCCGACGCTAGGTCGGCGGCGGCGAGGTCAGTCGCGTGGCGCCCCGACCTGCTCGAGGCGGAACCGGTGCGAGGGCACCAGCTCGTAGGGCTTGGACCGCGGGCGGTCGATCGTCCGGGCCAGGGCCTCGGGGCCGTAGCAGTCGGCGACGCTCGGGACCCGGCGGGCGATGGCGTCGGCCAGCGGGCCCTCGAGCAGCGACCCGACCACCGCGGGGAGGCTGTCGGCGTCCTCGAGCAGCCAGGAGTGGTTGCCGCCCTCGACCCGCACCAGGGAGCCACCGGACTCCTCGGCGATCTGGCGACCGTTCGCGAACCAGATGCACAGGTCCCGGTCGCCGTGCAGGACCATCACGGGCACGCCGGCCTCGCGCAGCGTCCGGGCCATGTCCAGAGAGCCCTTGTCCCGCAGCGTCGCGACGAGCGCAGCCGGCATGGACGGCAGCTCGCGCACCCGCTGGAGCAGCGACGGTGCCGCGAGGCGGGCGAGGGCACCGACCTCGCGCCGACCGCGGAGCGCGCTGACCGCGGTGTCGGCGACGAGCAGGCCGACGCCGAGGGGGAACAGGAACGGGACGACCGACGCGGCGCCGGTGAGGCGGTCCCACAGCCCGCCGAGGGCGGCGTTGACCGGGAGCACGGCCACGGCGCGCTCGGGTCGCCGGGCGGCGAGGTCGAACACGACGCGGCCACCCATCGAGTGGCCGACGAAGACGGCGCGCTCGATGCCGAGGTGGTCGAGCACCCGGTCGTGGAGGTCGATGTAGGCGTCCCAGGTCCAACCGCGGGCGCCGAGCCCCTCGGTGCGCCCGTGGCCGGCGGAGTCGACGGCGATCACGCGGAAGCCTGCTCCGGCCAGCCGTCGCAGCGTCCGGGCGTAGAGCATGCCCTCGGCGATGACGCCGTGGACCATGACCAGGGGCACCCCCTCGCCGCACACCGACAGGCCGACGCGATGGCCGTCGTCGAGCACGACGGTGCGCCGGCGCAATCGCGGCGGCTTCGTCGTGGTCGCCTCGGCGATCGTGGCCATCTCCCCCAGGGCACCCTGCTGATCCACGGACGCCACGCTAGGGCGCCGCCCCCGTGGCACCCGGGACCGTGCTCCCTATCCTGCGACGGTGCTGCTGGCATCGCGGGAGATCCTCCGCTCCAAGGTCCGCTTCGGGCTGCTGTCCGGCGCCGTCGGGCTGCTCGTGTTCCTGATCCTGTTCCAGCAGGCCCTCCTCGGCGGGCTGGTGACATCCTTCATCGGCGCCCTCCGCAACCAGGACGCACCCGTCCTCGTCTACGGCGCCCAGGCCCGCCAGAACGTCGAGGGCAGCGTGCTGCGCCCCGACCAGGTCGACGCCGTGTCCGACGTCGAGGGCGTCGTGGCCGCGGTCCCGATCGGGGAGAGCACCTTCACGGTCGAGGCGGCTGGCGAGCGGGTCGACGGGGTCCTCTTCGGCTACCCCCTCGACGGTCCGGTCGGGCCCGACGGGACGCCCCTCGGTGCGCCGGCCACCCTCGTCGAGGGTCGCCTGCCCGAGCGACCCGGCGAGGCGGTCGCGTCCTCGGCCGACGCCGCCGACGGCTTCGACGTCGGCGACGAGGTGCTGGTGGTCGGCGAGGGCGGCCCGACGATCACCGTCGTCGGGCTCGGCGACGACCTGCGCTTCTCCGTCGCCCCGACCCTCTTCGTCGACTACTCGACCTTCGAGGCCGCGCAGCGGGCCGCCAACCCCGCAGCGCGCGTCGTGCTGCCGTCGCTGGTGGCGGTCCGGCCCGCCCCCGGCACCGACCTCGACGTGCTCACCGACGCCATCGACGCCGCCGTGCCCGGCGTGGAGGCGCTCACCAGGGACGAGGCGGTGGCGGCCAGCCCCGGCGTCGCCTCGGTCAACCAGTCCTTCGGGATCATCCTCGCCCTCGCCTTCGGCGTCGTCACGCTGGTCGTCGCCTTCTTCTTCCTGATCCTCACCGTGCAGAAGGCCAAGCCCCTCACCCTGCTCCGGGCCATCGGCGCGCCCACCGGCTACCTGGTCCGCAACCTGCTCGTGCAGATCGGTGCGGTCATGGCGGTGGGCGTGGCGGTCGGGATCGGGCTCGTGCTGCTCGTGCGGTCGGCGACCACGGGCGGGACCATCGAGGTCGACCTCGAACCCCGGACGGTCGTGCCCACCGTGGCGGCCCTCGCCGTGCTCGCCGTCGTCGGCGGGTCGGCCGCCATCCGGCGGGTGCTGCGCATCGAGCCGGTGCGGGCCACGGTGGACACCGGGAGCGAGCTGGCATGAGGCTGGCGCTGCGCGAGCTGCGACGTCGACCCGGGCGCTTCGGCGTCGTCGGCGGCGCCCTGACCGTGCTGGTCCTGCTCCTGCTGTTCCTCGGCGGCCTCCTGGACGGGCTGTACCTGAACTCCACCGGTGCGGTCCGCACCCTCGACGCCGACGGGATCGTGTTCTCCGACGATGCCCGCCAGTCGTTCCTGCGCTCCCGCATCGACCCCGAGGTGCGCGCCACCGTCGCCGCGGTCGACGGCGTCGCCGAGGTCGGGGGACTGGGCTTCGCGCTGCTCGGCGTGACCGTCCCGGGGGAGGACGAGGTCGCCGACGGTGCCGTCGTCGGCTACGAGCTGGCATCGGGCGAGCTGCCCGACCCGCCCGGTCCCGGTGAGGCCCACGTCGACCGCCAGCTCGTCGAGGCCGGGGCCGAGGTCGGTGACGTGGTCGCCGTCGGCCCGGCCGGCACCGAGCTCACGGTGGTCGGCGTCGTCGACGACACCAACTACCTCCAGCAGGGCGGCCTGTGGGTCGAGCCGGGCACGTGGCGCCGGGTGCTCGAGGACAACCGACCCGACGCCCTCGTCGCCGACGGCACCGTCCAGGCCCTCGTGCTGCGCGTGGAGGATGGCGCCGACGCCGCCGCCGTCCTCGACGCGGTCGACGCCGCCACCGGCGTCACCGAGAGCCTCGACGAGGACGAGGCGATCGAGGCCATCCCCGGCATCACCGAGCAGAACGCCACCTTCACCGCGGTCATCGGCGTGACCGTGTTCGTCGCCGGGCTCGTGATCGCCCTGTTCTCGGCTCTCCTGACCCTCGAGCGACTCGGGCTCTACGCCGTGCTCAAGGCGGTCGGGGGGTCGTCGTCGACTCTGGTCGCCGGCGTCGTCGCCCAGGCCGTCGCCGTGGCCGTCGGGGCCTTCGTCGTCGGCGGGGCCCTGACCGTGGCGCTGCTCCGCGTGCTGCCCGACGAGGTCCCCCTCCAGCTCGAGCCGTCCCGCGCCGCGTCCACGCTCGTGGCGGTCGTGCTCGCCGCCGTCGTGGGTGGCCTCGTCTCGCTCCGCCGCATCGTCCGCATCGACCCCGCCTCGGCCATCGGCGCCGGGGTCTGACCCGGGAGTACCCGTGCCCGCGCTCGAGCTCACCGACGTCCGCAAGACGTACCGATCCGGCGACGACGAGGTCGTCGCCCTCGACCACGCCACGCTCACCGTCGGCGACGACGAGCTGGTCGCGCTCGTCGGGCCCTCGGGGTCGGGCAAGACCACGCTGCTGTCGGTGGCCGGTGCCCTGCTCACCCCGTCGGAGGGGACCGTGCGCGTCGCGGGCCAGGACGTGTCGTCGCTCTCGGAGAAGGCCCGCACCGCCTTCCGCGGCCGCGAGATCGGCTTCGTGTTCCAGGCCGTGAACCTCGTCCCCTTCCTGACCGCGCGTGAGAACCTGCTCGTCGTGGCCGAGATGAACGGGAACCTCGACGCTGCGGCGAAGCGCCGGGCCGACCAGCTCCTCGACGAGCTCGGCCTCGGGCACCGCACGGGCAACCAGCCCGGCGAGCTGTCCGGCGGCGAGCGCCAGCGCGTCGCCATCGGCCGGGCGCTCGTGAACCAACCGTCGCTGGTCCTGTTCGACGAACCCACCTCGGCCCTCGACACCGAGCTGGGCGAGCAGGTGATGGACCTCATCCGGCGCGAGGTGAAGGGCCGGGGCGTCGGGGGGATCATGGTCACCCACGACACCCGCATGACCCACCACGCCGACCGGACCATCGAGATCGTCGACGGCCGCCTGCGGGCCGACGCCGTCGCGTGAGGCGGGTCGCATGAGCGGCGGCCCGACACCCGTCGCGCTCGTCCTGCCCGAGGAGGGCGACCTGCCCGGTCGCGGCTGGCTCGCCGTCGACGACGGCTTCGAGGACCTGGCCGGTGGGACGGCCGGGGTCGGCGAGGCGATCGACTGCGTCGGCCCGCGCTTCCCCGAGGGCGACGAGGTGGCGGCGACCGCGGCCACGCCGCACTG
Organism: uncultured Acidimicrobiaceae bacterium; assembly: GCA_964497795.1. GTDB lineage: Bacteria > Actinomycetota > Acidimicrobiia > Acidimicrobiales > Salinilacustritrichaceae > Salinilacustrithrix. The sequence goes on from CAZCEZ010000008.1 coordinate 66,120, forward strand.
GATCCGGTCGCCCGGGACCCTGCTCCACGCCTTCGCGCTGTCGGCGGCCACGGGCGAGGCCGCCGACCGGGCGGAGGCCGCGCTGTCCTCCACCGCCTTCGCCACCTGCCTCGGCCGGTCCGTGGCCGCGGACCTCGACGCCGACGCGGACGGCGGCCCCGAGCTGCTCGCCGTCGACGTGACCGCGACCGACGAGGGCCACCGGGTCGCCTTCGTCGGCTCCGCCGGGGACGGCGTCCGCCCCGTCACCCTCGACGTCGTGTGCGTCCGTCGGGGCACGGCGGTCGGGCTGCTGTGGTTCGCCGACACGCCCGGGCCCTTCGACGAGGACGCACGGCGCCACGTGCTGGACCGCATCGCCCACCGCTGATCCCGGCGCACCGATCCCCGCCGCCGTCGACGGATCCGGACGCCGCACCTCGGGACGCCGGTCGGGACATCAGGAGGACGTGACGAGGGGACCCGGCTCCCGGCGGCGAAGGATCGCCCCTCGTGATGTGAGTGGCCTGACGACCGCTCGCTTGGACGTGGGCCGGCCCGAGGCGGACCGGCCCACGTCCGCGCCCGGCCGCGCACCCCGCCGCCCACACGCCGCAGCGGCTCGGCGCGAGGATCGTGGGGTGCAGCAGATCGTCCGGCGGGCCGCCACGGTGACGGGACGGGTCCAGGGGGTCTCGTTCCGCTTCCACACCGACCTCCAGGCCCGCCGGCTCGGCCTGACCGGCTGGGTGCGCAACGAGCCCGACGGCTCGGTGCGCCTCGAGGCCCAGGGCCCCGCCGAGCAGGTCGACGAGCTCGTGCGCTGGCTCCGCTTCGGTCCGGCGTCCGCCGTCGTCGACCACGTCGAGGTCGCCGACGTCGCCCCGGTGCCCCGGGACGAGGGGTTCCGCGTCACCGGCTGAGCGAGGTGCGCGCCGTCCCGGCAGCGGGCAGGATGTGACCCGCACCACATCGACCGAACACCAGGGGTACCCAACGAGATGGCCACCATCGCCAGCACCGCCGACGTCATCCGCACGCACGCGAAGGAGCGCGGATCGAAGACGGCGATCGTCCAGGACGACTTCAGCCAGACCTGGGCCGAGCTCGACGAGCGATCGAACCGCGTCGCCAACGCGCTGGCCGCGGCAGGCGTGGGCGAGGGCGACCGGGTCGCCTTCATCGACAAGAACGGCTACGAGTACTTCGAGGTGCTCTTCGGTGCGGCGAAGCTCAACGCCGTCACGGTGAACATCAACTTCCGGCTCGCCCCACCCGAGATCGCCTGGATCGCCGACAACGCCCAGTCCAAGGTCTTCTTCGTCGGCCCCGAGTTCGTCGACGCCGTGTCCAAGGTGAAGGGCGACATCCCGACCTGCGCCACCTACGTGAGCCTCGGCGAGGGCGACCACGGCGGCTTCACCTCCTACGAGGCCTTCCTGTCCGACGACGCGACCGATCCCGGCGTCGAGCCGAAGGGCACGGACGTCGCCTTCCAGCTGTACTCCTCGGGCACCACCGGGCTGCCCAAGGGCGTGATGCTGTCCAACGACAACCTCTTCGCCCTCCTGCCGGACGCGTCCGAGACGTGGGGCTTCAACGAGGACATGGTGTCGATGGCGGCCATGCCGCTGTTCCACATCGGCGGCTCGGGCTGGGCCATGGCCGGCATGTTCAACGGCGGCACCACCGTGATCGTCCGCGAGATCGACCCCGCCGCCCTGATCGACATCATCGGCGAGAAGCGCGTCACCCACGCGTTCCTCGTGCCCGCGGTGTTCCAGTTCATGCTGATGATGCCCAACGTGAACGACGGCGACTACTCGAGCCTCGAGATGCTCGTCTACGGCGCGTCGCCGATCACCACCGAGGTGCTCGCCGCCAGCGTGAAGACCTTCGGCTGCAAGTTCGCCCAGGCCTACGGCCTGACCGAGACCACCGGCGCCATCTGCACGCTGCCCCCCGAGGACCACGACCCCGACGGCCCCAACGCCCACCGGCTCCGCTCCTGCGGCAAGCCGAACTCCAACGTCGAGATCAAGATCGTCGACCCCGACTCCTTCGAGGAGGTGCCGACCGGCGAGGTCGGCGAGATCCTCACCCGCTCGAACCAGAACATGGTCGGGTACTGGCGCAACGAGGAGGGCACGGCGTCGGCCTTCGTCGACGGCGACTGGTTCCGCACCGGCGACGCCGGCTACGTCGACGAGGACGGCTACCTCTACATCCACGACCGGGTGAAGGACATGATCGTGTCCGGCGGCGAGAACGTGTACCCCGCCGAGGTCGAGAACGCCCTCATGAAGCACCCCGGCATTGCCGACGTCGCCGTGATCGGCGTGCCCGACGACAAGTGGGGCGAGGTCGGCAAGGCCATGGTCGTGAAGGCGGACGGCCAGGACCCCTCCGAGGAGGAGATCCTCACCTTCGCCCGCGAGCAGCTCGCCGGGTTCAAGATCCCCCGCTCGGTCGACTTCATCGACGCCATCCCCCGGAACCCGACCGGCAAGATGCTCAAGAAGGACCTGCGCGCCCCCTTCTGGGAGGGACGCGAGCGCAACGTGAACTGAGTTGTCGGGGGTGTCCTCGCTCCGCTGCGGGCACCCCCACGTTGCACGGAGCCGCGGTGCGGGCCTCGTCCGGCCGGTCGCTGGCGCTCCCTCCGGGCCAGCGTGAGCAGCGTCCATCGGGGTGTCCTCGCTCCGCTGCGGGCACCCCGGACGCGACGGAGCCCGGGCCATCGGCCCGGGCTCCTGCGCGTCTGCTCGGTGCGTCAGCCCACCTCGGGCAGCGGCACCTCCTGGTTGGCGAGCATGGCCCGCTGCTCGCGCATGGCGGTCCGCCGCTTCCAGAACTTCTGCTTCCAGTGGCGGTACTCCCGCTTCGGTCGAGGCGATCGCTCCATCACGCCGTCGGGCTCCACGTCGATGCGGGTGTGCACCGGACGAGGCGGCACCAGATCCTCCCCGAGGTCCTCGTCCGCGTGGGCGAGAAGCTCGTGGGTCCGGTGTCGTGCTCGGCGGTTGGCGGCCTTGCGCTCCTCCTTGGAGGGGGCCGGGTGCGTGGCACCCGGTGCGGCCTGCCTGGACGAACGATGACGGTTGCTCATGCGACTCCTCGTCAGTTCGGGGCGCCACGGCCAGTGGCGCCGGGATCGGACCGTACGACATGAATGTTACGGAACGATGACGTAGTGGTGTCGGAGATGGACGTCTTCTGACGCGATCGTGACGAAACCGGCGGGACGAGCACCCGCGGTGCGCAGATCGACCACCGGAGCCCGCCCCTGACGTCGACGCGCGCAACGAAGACCATGACGAACAGGTGACAGCTCGTGCACGCGTTCACGAGCGACCGTGGACGTCGGACCGGACCGAGGGTCGCGCCCATCGTCCTCCGGATCGCCCTCCGTCGCGGCGCCCACCCCGCACTACCGTCCCCGCCGTGCTCGACCTGCGACTGATCCGCACCGACCCCGACGGGGTGCGCGCCGGCCTGGCCCGCCGGGGCGCCGACCTCGACCTGCTCGACCGCGTGCTCGAGCTCGACGAGCGGTCCCGGGGCCTCCAGGCCGAGGTGGACGAGCTCCGGAACCGGGTCAAGGTCGTGTCCAAGGAGATCGGCCAGCTGTTCAAGGCCGGCGAGCGCGACGAGGCCGAGGCCCGCAAGGCCGAGTCCAAGGCGCTCGGCGAGCAGGAGAAGGCGCTGGCCGCCGACGCCGAGGCCGTCCAGGTCGAGCTGCGCGACGCCCTGCTCCGGATCCCCAACCTGCCGAGCCCCGACGCCCCCGACGGTGCCTCCGAGGCCGACAACGTCGTCCTGCGCACCCACGGCGCCGACCCGGCGGACTTCGCCGACCACCAGCGCGTGCCGCACTGGGACATCGGCACCGAGCTGGGCATCATCGACGGCGAGCGGGCCGTGAAGATCAGCGGCTCGATGTTCACGATGTACCGGGGCTGGGGCGCCCGCCTCCTCCGGGCCATGATCGGCCACAGCCTCGACGCCGCCGCCGACCCGGCCAACGGCGCGGTGTGGGAGGAGGTCCGCCCGCCCACCCTGGTGCGGACCGACACCATGATCGGGACCGGCCACCTGCCGAAGTTCGCCGAGGAGGCGTACCACGTCGAGCGGGACGACCTGTGGACGATCCCCACCGCCGAGGTGCCGCTCACCTCGATGGCCGCCGGCGAGATCCTCGACGCCGCCGACCTGCCGATGCGCTTCACCGCCTACACCTCGTGCTTCCGGCGCGAGGCCGGCGCCGCGGGCCGCGACACCCGGGGCCTGTTGCGGAGCCACGAGTTCGACAAGGTCGAGCTCATGGGGTACGCCCCCGACGCCGGGACCGCCATCGCCCTCCAGGAGGAGATCCTGGCCCGGTCCGAGGCGATCCTGCAGGACCTCGGCCTCACCTACCGGATCCTGGACCTGTGCGCCGGCGACCTCGGCGGCTCGGCGGCGCGCACGTGGGACATCGAGGCCTACGCCCCCGGCGTGGGGGAGTGGCTCGAGGTCTCCTCGGTGTCGTGGTTCTCCGACTACCAGGCCCGCCGGGCCGACGTCCGCTGGAAGGCGGCGGGGGAGAAGGGCACGTCCATCTGCCACACCGTGAACGGGTCGGCCATGGGCTGGCCCCGCACCGTGGCCGCCGTGCTCGAGACCCACCGGCAGCCCGACGGCAGCGTCGCCATCCCCGAGGTGCTCCGACCCCGCCTCGGTGGGGCCACGCACATCCCGGCGCCGGCCTGAGCGGCGCAGGGCCCCGTCCGCCGCCCGGGCGGGCTACGGGTCGACGATCTCGTGCACCATCCGGTGGAAGTCGTGGGCGAAGGGGTGCCAGAAGCCCGGCATGCGCTGGGTGAGGGCCATGCCGCCGAGGCCGGTGCGCGGGTTCCACCACGTGTGCGTGCCGGCCATGCCACCCCAGAACACCTCGCCACGGCTCGCTGCCGGCTCGTCCTCGCCCGGTCGCTCCTTGATCGCGAGCCCGGGCCCCATCGTCGTGCCCGGCATCGCCCACATCGGGAACCGCACCTCCACGCCGTCGTCGAGGTGGTTGGTCCGCATCGCCCGCACCGACTCGGGCTGCAGGATCCGGACGCCGCCCCACTCGCCCTCCGAGATCAGCATCCGCAGGAAGGTCAGGTAGTCGGCCACGGTCGACACGAGGCCGCCCCCGCCCCCCGGCATGGCGGGCGGATGGCGGTACGAGGAGGTCTCGGGGGCGTCGGCCAGCCGGAGACCGGGTGCCATCGGGTCGAACAGGTCCTCGGGCGAGTACATGGTGATCAGCCGGTCGCGACGGTCCTCGGGCACCCAGAACGACGTGTCGACCATGCCGAGCGGCTCGAAGACGGTCCTGCGGAGGTGCTCGTCGAAGGCCTCGCCCGTCAGCACCTCGACGAGGCGGCCGACGACGTCGATGGCCACGCTGTAGCGCCACGACGTGCCGGGCTGGAAGGCCAGGGGCAGCGCGGCGACGCGGCGGCTGAAGGTGGCCAGGTCGTCGTCGCCGGCCACGTTCACGCCAGCTGCGCCGTAGGCCTGGTCGATGACCGACATCGGCTCGATGAACCCGTAGGACAGGCCGGCGGTGTGGGTGAGCAGGTGGCGCACCAGGATCGGCTCGGCCGGCTCGGTCTGGGACGCATCCGTCGCGCCCTCGACGAGCACCTCCATGTCGGCGAACTCGGGCAGGTGCTCGGCGAGCGGGTCGTCGAGGGAGAACCGTCCCTGCTCGAGCAGCGCCATCGCCGCCACGGCGGTGACGATCTTGGTGTTCGAGTACACGCGGTAGATCGCGTCCTCGCGCAGCGGCTCGCCGCCCTCGATGCTCATGGACCCGAAGGTCGCTCGGTCCACCACGTCGGTGCCCCGCAGCACGAGCGTCTCGACGCTGGACAGGATCCCGGCGTCGACGTAGTGCTGCATCCGGTCGTGCACGGGACCGAAGTCGTGTGCTGTCGGTGCGATCTCGATGGTCCCCACGGCTGCTCCCTCTCCCCGGTCCTGCGCCCCGGCTCGGCGTCGCCGGGACCGTAGGCGCTCGGGGTCCCGTCTCGCCCCGGCGCCCCCCGCCCGGCCCCTAGCGTCGTCGTCGTGCTCGGCGAACGACTGTGGACACCCTCGCCCGACCGGGTCGCCGCGACCCGGATGGCTCGCGCCCTCGAGCGCTTCGGGGTCGAGGGCTACCCCGCCCTCCACCGCCTGTCGGTCGAGGAGCCCGACCGCTTCTGGGCCGGTCTGTGGGACGAGTGCGGCCTCGTCGGCGACCGCGGCGACACCGTGCTCGACCTCGGGCCCACCATGCAGGCGAGCCGCTTCTTCCCCGACGCGCGCCTCAGCGTCGTCGAGCACGTGCTGCGGCACGACGGGCCCGAGCCGGCGGTGATCGCCGAGGACGAGACCGGCACCCGCACGCTGTCGTGGGACGAGCTCGCCGTCGAGGTCGGCGCCGCCGCGGCCGCCCTGGCCGAGGCGGGTGTGGGCGAGGGCGACCGGGTCGGGGCGTGGCTGCCGAACGGGATCGAGGCGGTGGTCGGCATGCTCGGCGCCGCCGCCCTCGGCGCGCTCTGGTCCTCGACCAGCCCCGACTTCGGCAGCGCCGCCGTGCTCGACCGGTTCGGTCAGATCGAACCGACGGTCCTGCTCGCCGTCGACGGGTACGACTACGGGGGGCGACGGTTCGACCGCCGCGCCGTGCGCGCCGAGATCGAGGCGGGACTGCCGTCGTCGACCCGCACCGTCGTCGTGGGTGACGACGGACCGGACGGCTGGGAGGCCTTCGTGGCCCCGCACCGCGGGACACCGGCGCCGCTCGACCGGCGCCCCTTCGACCACCCCTGGTACGTGCTGTTCTCCAGCGGCACCACCGGCAGGCCCAAGTGCATCGTGCACGCCACCGGTCGCGTGCTGCTCACCCACGCCAAGGAGCACCAGCTGCACAGCGACCTCCGTGCCGGCGACCGGCTCTGCTACGTCACCACCTGCGGCTGGATGATGTGGAACTGGCTGGTGTCGGGCCTGGCCCAGGGCGTGACGATCGTCTGCGTCGACGGCAACGTCGCCCACCCGGGCCCGTCCCGGCTGTGGGACCTCGTCGACCGCCACGGCGTCGACCTCCTCGGGGTGGGCGCCAAGTACCTCGACGCCGTCGCCCACGCCGGCTACCGACCGGCCGACCACCACGACCTCACCTCGCTGCGGACCCTGGCCTCCACCGGGTCGCCGCTCAGCCCCGAGCGCTTCGCCTGGTGCTACGACGCCGTCAAGGCCGACCTGCACCTGGCGTCGATCTCCGGGGGCACCGACCTGTGCGGGTGCTTCGTCCTCGGCGACCCGACCGCCCCGGTCCGGGCCGGGGAGATCCAGCGCCCCGCCCTCGGCATGGCCGTGGACGTCTGGGACGACGACGGCGCCCCGGTCCCGGTCGGCGAGCGCGGCGAGCTGGTGTGCACCCGTCCGTTCCCCTCCCAGCCCCTCGGCTTCTGGGGGGAGGCGTCCCCGGGGACGTGGGACCTCGACCGGTACCGGGCCGCCTACTTCGAGCGCTACCCGGACGCGCCCGGACCCGACGGCGCACCCGGCTTCGGGGCCTGGCACCACGGCGACTTCGCGTCCTGGACGGGCCACGGCGGGCGCGGCACCGGGGGCCTCGTGATCCACGGTCGCAGCGACACCACGCTCAACCCCGGCGGCATCCGCATCGGCACCGCGGAGATCTACCGGGTCGTCGAGCAGCTCGACGGCGTCGCCGAGGCCCTCGTGTTCGGCCAGGACGTGGTGGACGACGACGGCGGCACCGACGTGCGGATCGTGCTGGCCGTCGTCCTCGACGCCGGCGTCGAGCTCGACGACGCGCTCCGGGCCCGCATCGCCGAGGCCGTCCGCACGGGGTGCTCGCCGCGCCACGTCCCCCGACGGATCGTCGCCGTCGCCGACCTGCCCCGCACCCGCTCCGGGAAGCTGGTCGAGCTGGCCGTGGCCGACGCCGTCAACGGGCGCGAGGTCCGCAACACCGCGGCCCTCGCCGACCCCGAGGTGCTCTGGGCCGTCCGGGACGCGGTGCTCGACGGGGCCTGATCGGGGCCCGGGCGCGCCGCACCCCGCCTCCCGGGGGCGGACCGGGGACGGGGTGGGTGCTGCAGCGGGGGCCGACGGCCCCCACGTGCGATCGGGTGGCTCGGCTGCTCAGCTCTCCGACGCGGACGCCACGGCGGTCTGGAGGCCGGCCAGGGCCTGCTGGGCCCGGCTGCAGGTCTCCGAGCACAGGCGACAGTGCTTGTCGTCGCCGCCGTGGGCGCCGGTGACCTCGGCGGTCTCCGAGAGCATCTTGGCGCCGGCGTCGATCAGGGCCCGGGAACCCATCACCGTCGGCCCGGTGCGGGACAGGACCCGCAGCAGGGCGGTGGCGACGTCCGCGGCGTCGTGGCAGGCCCTGACGCAGTCGACGCGGTCGCCGACGTCGGGTTCGGACAGGCAGGCATCGGCGCAGGTGGTGGCTGCGGTCACGACGTCCTGCAGCGTGTCGAGCGCCAGCGCCAGCGAGGCGTGGTCCACGTCGCGGCTGTCGGGTCGGGATTCGAGCATGTGGAGTGCGACGGACATGGTCTTCCCGTACCCGGCCTGCCGGGTCCGGAGAACCCGGGCGACGACGGCCGCACCCCGGGCCGGCACCGGTAGAACGGTCGCCGTGGACCCCGACGAGCTCGCCTCACGCCGCATCCAGTACGAGACCGACGGCTTCGACGTCGCCGACGCCGACCCGGACCCGGTGGCCCAGCTGCGGTCCTGGCTGGACGACGCAGCCGACCTCGACGAGCCCAACGCCATGGTCGTGTCGACCGTGGAGGACGACGGCGGCCCGGCCGTGCGCACCGTGCTCCTGCGCGG
>CAZCEZ010000009.1:0-25191 GCA_964497795.1 uncultured Acidimicrobiaceae bacterium
GGCAGGCCGGCCCGGCAGGTCGGCCCGGCAGGTCGGCCCGCTGCGGGCCTACTCGTCGAAGCGCAGCTCGGAGAGGGCGGCCCAGCGGGGGTCGGCCGGGGCCTCGGTCGCCGCGGCCTCGGCCTCGACGGCGGCCTCGGTCGTGGTGGGGAACCGGTCCGGGGCCGGTCCGGTGCAGTCCGGACCGCACAGCGGGGCCAGCGGCAGGCTGGCGAGCACGAGCTCGCGCACGAGGGGCTCGAGGTCGAGGAGGTCGCCGTCGATGGGCAGGACCTCCTCGTCGACCGGGTCGCGCTGGCACACCTCGCGGAACTCCACGTCGAGGTGCCCGGTCACGTCCTCGAGGCAGCGGCGGCACGCGCCCCACCAGTCGAAGCCGACCGTGCCGATGGCCTCGCAGCCGCCGGCCATGGCGAGCACGGCGCCGACGACGGTGAGCGGGGTGCCGGGGATGGTGGCCGCCGAGGAGGTCTCGAGGGGGCCGAGGTCGTCGCTGGAGAGGGTCCGGTCGACGTCGCGACGGCTGCCGGGCTCGCGCAGCAGGTCGCCGACGCGCACGACGAGGGGCTTGGCCACTCAGACCTCGTCCTGGTCGAAGAAGCCGGGGCCGTCGCCGTCGGGCACCGCCTCCAGCCGGCGTCGGGGGCGGTTCCCGCCGCCGGGGGCGGGCGCCGGCGCGGCGTCCTCGTCCCGGGTGCTGGCGCCCTGGAGCTTGGCCCGGCCGGCGGCGACGACCTTCATCGTCCGCTCGAGCACGATCTCGAAGCTGGCCAGCCGCTGGTCGCAGAAGTCCTCGGCCTCCAGCTTGAGGCGGCGGGCCTCGGCGTCGGCGGCGTCGATGGTGGCCCGCGCCCGGGCCTCGGCGGCCTGGACGACCTCGGTCTGGGTGACCATGGCCTCGGCTCGGGCCCGGGCCGCGTCGAGGATCTCCTCGGCCTCCCGGCGGGTCCGGGCCAGGAACTCCTCGCGCTGCTTGAGCAGCCACTTGGCCGACCGGAGCTCCTCGGGGAGCCGCTCGCCGGCCTCGTCGAGCAGGTCGAGCACCTCGCCCTGGTTGATCATGACCGAGGTGGACAGCGGCATGGGCCGGGCCTGGGAGATCAGGTCGCGCAGCTCGCGCAGCACGGCCTCGACCTGCGGGGCCTCGTAGGGCGACTGCCCGGGGCGGTCCGGGACGCGCCCCTCGGCGGCGCGTCGCTCGGGACCGGGGTCGAGGTCGTCGCCCGCGTCGTAGGGGCCGTCGTAGCCGCCCTCGTCGTAGGCGCCCTCGTCGTACGGGCCGTCGTCGTAGGGCCCGCCGTCGCTCATCGGGTGCTCCTGGGCTCGCCGAAGCGCTCGAGGAGGCGGTCGGCCACGGCCTTGGGCACCATCTCGGTGACGTCGCCGCCGTAGCGGGCGATCTCGCGGAGCAGCTTGGAGGCGACGAAGGAGTGCTCGGTGGCCGAGGGGATGAACAGGGTCTCCACGCCGGAGATCTTGCGGTTCATGTGGGCCTGGTGCATCTCGGACTCGAAGTCCGACACAGCGCGCAGGCCCTTGACCAGCACGTCGGCCCCGACCTCGCGGGCCAGGTCGACGACGAGGCTGGTGAACTGGACGACCTCGACGTTGCCCAGGTGGGACGTGCTCTCCACGATCATCGCCTCGCGGTCCTCGAAGGAGAACAGCGGCTCGCCCTTCTGGGGGTTCCGCATGGCGGCCACGATCACCTTGTCGAACAGCCGGGAGGCCGTCTCGACGATCTCCAGGTGCCCGTTGTGGATCGGATCGAACGTCCCGGGATAGAGGACGGTCCTCACGCATCTGCTCCTGTCGGGTCGGCGGCGTCCCCCGGCCCCGTCACGGGGACGGGCGGGAGGGCGAACACGACAACCGTACCGCCGTAGGTCCGCTCCCTCGCGACCTCCCACCCCGGGGGCAGGTCCGGGGACCGGTCGGTCTCGATCACCACGACCCCGTCGGGGTCGAGGTGCGCCTCCAGGGCGTCGAGCAGCGCGACCCAGCCGTCGAAGGCGTAGGGCGGGTCGGCCAGCACGAGGTCGAGGTCGTCGGGGAGCCGGGGCAGCGCCGCCTCGACGGTGGTGCGGTGCAGCGTCGCCCGGTCGGCGAAGCCGAGGGCGGCGAGGTTGCCGGCCACGACGTCGGCGGCCCGGCGGTCGGACTCGACGAGGTGGACGTGGGACGCGCCCCGGCTGAGGGCCTCGAGGCCGAGGGCGCCGCTGCCCGCGAACAGGTCGGCGACGAGCGCGCCGTCGACGGCGCCGAGGCTGCCCAGCGCGTTGAACACCGCCTCGCGCACCCGGTCGGTGGTCGGGCGCGTGTCGGCCCCTGGCGGGGCCTGGATCCGCCGGCCGCCGGCCGAACCGGCCACGATGCGCACGCTGCGTCCCGGTCGATCAGGACCAGCTGGAGCCGCCGCCGTAGGGCATGGCGATCCAGGTCTTGCCCGGCGCGAGCAGCACCGGGTTCCCCTCGGTGTCGGTGTAGGTGGCCGGCGTCGTGCTGTCGGGCTTGGACCACCGCCCGGCCACGATCGTGCCCCGGGTGAAGATCCAGGCCTCGCCCTCGCCGGTCACGACGGCGGTGGGGACGCGGGAGCCGGCCTGGTCCGTGGTGCCCGAGTCGACGGCCTGCGTGAAGCGCACGATCACGTTGGCGACGCTGAGCTGGTTGCCGTCGCCGTCGACGTGGGGGCGACCGCCCTGGGACCGGCGCCAGAGCCCGTCGGCCTCGTCCCACTCGAAGACCTTGGCCACCGCGCCGCGGGACGCGCTGCCGGAGAAGGCGACGGGGAACACGAGCTCGAGGCGGCTCGCGGGCTGGGCCAGGGGCGAGGCGGGCTCGTCGGGGTCGCCGAAGGGGAGCACGTCGGCGTCGGGGCCCGATGCCTCGGGCGCCGTCGCACGGATGGCCTCGGTGCCCTCGGCGAAGGAGTTGTAGGGGGCGGGCCGGCTGCGCTCGCGGTAGAAGAGCTGGGGGACGTCGTCGATGGAGCGGGGGATGATCGCCGAGCTGCGCACGTCCCGGGCGAGGCGGGCGTTGGCGCCGTGCCAGGTGAAGATCGGCTGGTCGAGCTCCTCGAGCAGGCCGATCTCGGAGCCGCGCGCCGAGCGGACCGGGCCGATCGGCGCGGCGTCCTGGGACTGGAACAGCGCCAGGAAGCGGGTGACGGAGCCCTCCACGGTGATCTCGTAGACGACGTCGGCGGCGCCCACGCCGACCTGGGGCGTCGACTTGCCCTGGACGTTGTCGTACTTGACCGCGACCACGGGTCGGGCGAGCACGTCCTCCTCGACCGGCAGCCCGGTGAGGTGCGAGGACGGGCCGACCGGGACGGTCGTGGTGGTCGTCGACGTCGTGGTCGTCGACGTCGTGGTCGTCGGGGCCGCCTCGTCGCCGCCGCCACCGCAGGCGGCGACCAGGCCGCTCGCGGCGAGGAGCATGGCGGTGGCGCGGGTGCGCCGGCGTCGTTCGGTCATCGCCGCCGAGTGTGGCACCGCGGCAGCGGCGCGGCGGGGCACCCGGGGCCGCGGGACCCAGACCGGTGGCCGGTACCGTCGCCGCCGTGTTCGAACCCGACCGCATCATCACCTGCATCGACTGCGGCGGGCGCGCCCACCTCAACTCCTACGAGCCCGAGGAGGGCTGGCAGCCGGGGATGATCACCGTCTACCGCTGCGAGGACTGCCTCGACGCCTGGCACCTCGAGGTCCCCGACCCCGAGGACTGGTAGGGCCCGCCCTCACCGACGACGCCCGGCGGACGAGCGGCCCGGAGCGACCCGCGGGGTCGCCGTCGCCGGAGTCGACGCTCAGCCCTTGAGCAGGAAGGCGGCGTCCTCCTCGTCGAGGAAGAGGCGGAGCTCCTCCTGCAGGGCGCGCGGCACCCCGTCGGGCCCGTCGACCATGCCGAACGCCGCGTCCCGGGCGTGCGCGACCCAGGCCCGGTCGTCGCGCAGGGACGCCAGCTTCAGGTCGGTGCGTCCCTTCTGCCGGGTGCCCATGATGGTGCCCTCGCCCCGCAGGTCGAGGTCGACCTCGGCGAGGGCGAAGCCGTCGGTCGAGTCGACGAGGGCCTGGAGGCGGGCGGCGCCGACGCCACCGGCGTCGGGGTCGTCCAGCCCGTCGCCGCCGACCAGGAAGCACACCGATGCGTGGGCGCCGCGCCCGACGCGCCCCCGCAGCTGGTGGAGCTGGGCGATGCCGAAGCGGTCGGCGTCGAGGATGACCATGGCGGTGGCGTTGGGCACGTCGACGCCGACCTCGATCACGGTGGTGGCCACGAGCACGTCGAGGTCGCCGGCCCGGAACGCGCCCATGGTCGCCTCCTTCTCCTCGGCCTTCACGCGCCCGTGGAGCAGGCCGAGGCGGAGGCCGGCCAGGGGGCCGTGGGCCAGCTCGTCGAGGGTCTCGGTCGCGGAGGCCGCCTCGATCCGGTCCGACCCCTCGACCAGCGGGCACACGACGTAGGCCTGGCGCCCGGCGGCCACCTCGTCGCGGACGCGAGCCCACATGGCCTCCCGCTCGAGCTCGGTCCGGGGCCACCGGGTCTCGATCGGCGTCCGCGACGCGGGGAGCTCGTCGAGGACGGACACGTCGAGGTCGCCGTAGACGGTCATGGCTGCGGTCCGCGGGATCGGCGTGGCGGTCATCACGAGCACGTCGGGGACCCGGGCCGCCTCCCCCTCGCCGGACTTGTCGCGCAGCGCGGCCCGCTGCTCGACGCCGAAGCGGTGCTGCTCGTCGACCACGACCAGGCCGAGCGAGGCGAAGGACACGTCGGCCGACAGGAGCGCGTGGGTGCCGATCACGACGTCGACCTCGCCGGAGGCCAGGCCCTCGGTGACGATCCGGCGCTGCTTGGCCGGCACCCGGTTGGTGAGCAGCTCGACGCGGAGCGGTCGCTCGGCCTCCAGGCTGAGCTGGGCACCGTCGCCCGTCGGGGTGGGCACGGCGAAGCCGCGGAGCAGGTCGCGCACCCCGAGGGCGTGCTGCTCGGCGAGCACCTCGGTGGGCGCCATGAGCGCGGCCTGGTGGCCGCCCTCCACGGCGGCGAGCATGGCGGAGACGGCCACGAAGGTCTTGCCGGCGCCGACGTCGCCCTGGAGGAGGCGGTGCATGGGCACCGGGCGGACCATGTCGTCGAGGATCTCGCCCACGGCCCGGCGCTGCGCCCCGGTCAGGGCCCAGGGCAGCGCGGCGTGGAAGCGCTCCACGAAATTCCGGGAGGCGGTGTGGGCGACGCCGGCCTCGGTCGCCTCCAGGGTGCGCTTGCGCAGCACCAGGGCGAGCTGGACGCGCAGCAGCTCGTCGAACACGAGCCGCCGGCGGGCCACGGCGTGCTCCTCGACGGCCTCGGGCAGGTGGATGCCCCGGAAGGCGGCGGTCCGGTCGAGCAGGTCGTGGCGGTCCAGGAGCGCCTCGGGGACGGGGTCGTCGAACTCGACGGTCCGCCGCAGGGCCTCCTCCACCCACCGCCCGATGTCCCAGGAGGTGAGCTGGACCTTCTCGGACTGGGGGTAGACGGGCACGACCCGGCCGGTGCGGTCGCCGATCAGGTCGACGACGGGGTTGGTCATCTGGGGCCGGCCCCGGAACTCCTCGAGGGTCCCGAAGAAGACGGCCTCGGTGCCGGCGGTCAGCTGGCGCTCGCGCCACGCCTGGTTGAAGAAGGAGACCTTCATGGTCGCCGAGTCGTCCCGGACGGTGGCCACGACCATCACCCGCCCGCCCTTGACGCGCCGGGACGACACCTCCCGGACGGTGGCGAGCACGGCGGCGGTCTCGCCGATGACGAGGTCCCGGATGCGGGCCTCCCGGGTGCGGTCGATGTAGCGGCGCGGGTAGTGCGTGACCAGGTCGAACACGCTCCGGATGCCGAAGCGCCCGAGCGCGTCGGCCTTCTTCGGGCCCACGCCCCTGAGGCGGGTGACCGGGATGGCGTCGAGCTCGGCCAGCGTCTTGCCCATCGCCGTCGATCATGCCCGACGGGTCCGACGGCGCCGGGCGACCCCCGGACGCGACACCGCCCCGGCCCGCCGGGTGGCGGGTTCCGGGGCGGTGCCCGTCGGACGGGTGCGTCGGCCGGTGCTGCCAGGTGGTGCTGCCGGGTGGTGCGGTCAGGAGGCGCTGCGGAGCGCGGCGACCAGCTCGTCCTTGGTCATCTGGCTGCGACCCTCGACGTCGAGCTCCTGGGCACGCTCGTAGAGGTCGTCCTTGGTCCAGGACTCGTACGGCCCCGACGGCGTGCGGGCACCGGCTGCGCTGGCGGCGGCCACGGCGGTGTCGACGGCGCGGCCGGTGCGGCGCCCGGCGGCACGGGCCTCGGTGCGCACGTCGGAGTCGACCTCGTCGAGCTCGTCCTCGACGGCCGACAGGCCCCGGGCGATGTCGCCGCTGGCGGCGCGGGCCTCGGAGCCGATCCGGGTACCGGCGCCGCGGAGCGCGGACACGCTGCGACGTCCGGCGGTGCGGAGCCGGTCCAGGCTCCCGTCGACCGCACCCTCCGTGCGCTCGGCGAGGTCGTCGACGCCGGTCCAGATCACCCGCCCCACGCCGGTGACGGCGTCGATGCCGGTGGCCGTGACCAGCCCGGTCTGGCGGAGCAGCTCGGCCTCGATGGCGCCGATGCGGACCACGAGGGCGTCCAGGGGCGCCGGGACCGACCCGGCGACCCGGCCGGCGACGCGGTCCACCGTCCTGGCGGCGTCGTCGAAGGTCGTCTCGATCGTGTCGGGGAACGTCATGGGCCGTCCCTCCCCGGTGCTGCGTGGATCATGCGGGGTGTGAAGGATCTCACGCAGCCACGGTCGCCGCGAGACGAGCCGAACGACGACCGGCCGCCTGCCGTCTCGGGCTACTCGATGCCGAAGAGGTAGGGGTACAGCGGCTGCCCGCCGTGGTGCACCTCGGCCTCCACGTCGGGCCGGTGCTCGGCCAGCCACTCGGTGATCTGGCGGGTCGTCCCGGCCGAGGCGCCCTCGCCCTCGATGACGGTGATGAGCTCGTGCCCGTCGTCGACGAGCACGTCGAGCAGCCCGGTGCAGGCGCCCGCCAGCTCGCCCGAGACGACCTCGATGTCGCGCCGGCTGATGCCGAGCCAGTCGCCCTCGGCGATGGGCCCGGCGTCGCAGGTCGAGGCCCGGACGGCCCGGGTCACCTCGCCGTGCACGACCGCCTCGGCCAGCTCGCCCATGGCCGCCACGTTCTCCTCGGCCGTGGCCTCGGGGTCGTAGGCGAGCAGGGCGGCGAAGCCCTCGGTGATGGACCGCGTCCGGAGGACCCGCACGGTCTTGTCGGTCAGCTCGTCGACCTGCTCGGCCACGGCGATGATGTTCTTGTTGTTGGGCAGGACCACGACCTCGGGGGCCGGGACCGCCTCGACGGCCTCGAGGAGCTGGGCCGTCGAGGGGTTCATGGACTGCCCGCCGGTCACGACCTGCTGGACCCGCAGGTTCGTGAAGATCCGTCGGATGCCGTCGCCGGTGGCCACGGCCACCACGCCGCAGGGCACGGGGTCGGGCTCGGGCTCGGGGGCCTCGGTGGCCACCGCCTCGCGCACCCAGCGCTCCTCCTCGACCTCGCCGAGCTCGTCGAGCAGGTCGGTGACCCGGATCTGCTTCGGTCGGCCGATGTCGATGGCGGCCTCGATGGCGGCGCCGATCTCGTCGGTGTGGATGTGGCAGTTGTACATGCCGTCGCCGCCCACGACGACGATCGAGTCGCCGATGCCGGCCCACACCTCGCGGAAGCCCGGCATGGCCTCGTCGGGAGCCTCGAGGAGGTACATGACCTCGTAGCGGAGCTCGGAGACGTGCTTGCCGGTCTCGGCCGTGGGCGTCCTCGCCTCGCCGGCCAGCGCCCGGTCGGCGGCGCCCTCGGGGGCCTCGGGCGGGGCGGGCACCTCGCGGCCGTCCACGACGTGCAGCATCCCGTCGAGCAGGAGGAGGAAGCCCGCGCCGCCGGCGTCGACGACGCCCGCGTCCTTGAGCACGGGGAGCAGCTCGGGGGTGTTGTCCAGGCTGACCTGCCCGGCCTCCCGGGTGCGCTCGAGGACCTCCACGAGCGATCCCTCGGCCTCCGCGGCGCGCCGTGCCTCGTCGGCCGCCTCGCGCACGACGGTGAGGATCGTGCCCTCCACCGGGCGCTGCACGGCCTGGTAGGACAGCTCCGACGCCCGGCTGATGGCGGCGGCGAAGGTGGGACCGTCGACGGCGTCGGCCTCCCGGATCACCTCGGTCATGCCCCGCAGCAGCTGGGACAGGATGACCCCGGAGTTGCCCCGGGCCCCCATGAGCGAGCCGTGGGCCACCGCCTTGCACACCTCGGCCAGGCCGGGCGACCCGGCGGCGGACAGCTCGCCCACCGCCTCCACCACCGAGGTGACGGTGAGCGTCATGTTGGTGCCGGTGTCGCCGTCGGGGACGGGGTAGACGTTCAGCGCGTTGATGGCGGCCTGGTGGATCTGCAGCGCGTCGCCGAAGGCGGCGATGGCAGCAGCGAGCTCGTCGGCGCCCAGTCGGTCGAGGGTCGTCATCGGCGGGCAACCCTACCGATGGCGCCCGTCCCGGTCCGGCTCGGCGAGATGGGGCGTCCGTCCACGACGACGACGGGCTCCCGAGCCCCGTCGATCCGACCACCGGGGACCCGGCCCCGCACGGAACGTGCGGGCGTCGTGGCCGCGATCCTGCGATCCGTGGTCAGATCCCGTCCAGACACCGTTCGCTCACGATCGGATGCCGTCGGTGGCTCACCCGGGGTGGGGGCGCTTTGTCGGGTCGGGGTCATCCGGCGTTACAGTCCTGTCACCCAGTGGACCGAAGGGAGCCGTCGTGCAGGGTGTGATCAAGTCGTACGACCCGGGGACCGGTGACGGGGTCATCCTCACCGACACCGACCTTCGAGAGTACGACCTGGCGCCCGGTGCACTCGAGGGCTCGGTCTTCCGGATGCTCCGCCAGGGCCAGCGCGTCGTCTTCGACGTCGACGACGCAGGCCAGGCGACGGCGCTCCGGCTGGGGTCCGAAGTGGACATGGGCACGCCGCGCTTCCCCCAGGACGACGTGCCCCTCGAGACCGGGATCTAGGGGCGACCGCACCCGCGGCGCCAACTCGACCCCACGACCAAGTCGCAACGGCGCGACGGAGGTTCAGAACGACATGGCCGCCACGACGACCAACGAGAAGCTCAGGGCCTGGGTGGCCGACTGGGCCGACGTGTTCCAGCCCGACGCGATCGAGTGGTGCGACGGGTCCGAGGAGGAGTGGGATCGCCTCACGAGCCTCCTCGTCGAGCAGGGATCCTTCACCCGCCTGGACGAGTCCAAGCGACCGAACAGCTTCCTGTGCAACTCCGACCCCGCGGATGTCGCCCGGGTCGAGGAGCGCACGTCCATCAACTCCGAGCGCGAGATCGACGCCGGCCCGACCAACAACTGGCGGGCACCGGCCGAGATGAAGGAGGAGGTCCTCTCCTTCTACCGCGGCGCCATGCGGGGCCGGACGATGTACGTCGTCCCCTTCTCCATGGGCCCCCTCGGCTCCCCCATCGCCCACATCGGCGTGCAGCTCACCGACAGCCCGTACGTGGCCGTCAACATGAAGATCATGACCCGCATGGGCCAGGGCGCCCTGGACGTGCTGGGCGACGGCGAGTGGGTGCGCTGCCTCCACTCCGTCGGGTACCCCCTCGTGCTCGAGGACGGCACCAGCCGCCCCGACGTGGCGTGGCCCTGCGACGCTGACAACAAGTACATCTGCCACTTCCCCGAGACCCGCGAGATCTGGTCCTACGGCTCCGGCTACGGCGGCAACGCCCTGCTGGGCAAGAAGTGCTTCGCCCTGCGCATCGCCTCGACCATGGCCCGCGACGAGGGCTGGATGGCCGAGCACATGCTCATCGTCAAGGTCACGCCCCCGCAGGGCGAGGCCAAGTACGTGGCCGCGGCGTTCCCGTCGGCCTGCGGCAAGACGAACATGGCCATGCTCGTGCCCACGCTCCCCGGCTGGAAGGTCGAGTGCGTCGGCGACGACATCGCCTGGCTGAAGTTCGGCGACGACGGCCAGCTCTACGCCATCAACCCCGAGGCCGGCTTCTTCGGCGTGGCACCGGGCACGAGCGAGGAGACCAACCTCAACGCCCTCCACTCCGTCGACGCCAACTCGATCTTCACCAACGTGGCCAAGACCGACGACGGCGACATCTGGTGGGAGGGCCTCTCCGAGCCGCCCGCGCACCTCGTCGACTGGAAGGGCAACGACTGGACGCCGGAGGCCGACACCCCCGCCGCCCACCCCAACGCCCGCTTCACCGCCCCCGCCTCGCAGTGCCCGGTGATCGCCCCGGAGTTCGAGGATCCCAAGGGCGTCCCGATCTCGGCGATCCTCTTCGGCGGCCGACGCGCCACCAACGTGCCCCTCGTGACCGAGGCGCCGAGCTGGGAGGACGGCGTCTTCCTCGGCTCGATCATGTCCTCGGAGAAGACGGCCGCCGCCGCCGGCAAGGTCGGCGAGGTCCGCTTCGACCCCTTCGCCATGCTGCCCTTCATCGGCTACAACGCCGGCGACTACATGCAGCACTGGCTCGACATCGGCCAGCGCGACGGCGCCAAGCTGCCCAAGCTGTTCTGGGTGAACTGGTTCCGCCGGGGCGACGACGGCTCGTTCCTGTGGCCCGGCTTCGGCGACAACTCCCGCGTCCTCAAGTGGGTGCTGGAGCGCCTCGAGGGCGAGGCCGAGGGCACCGAGACCCCGATCGGCATCGTGCCCACGCCCGAGGCCCTCGACCTCACGGGCCTCGACCTGGACGACGAGGTCCTCGCCGAGCTCCTCGAGGTCGACAAGGACTCCTGGCGCCAGGAGATCCCGCTGATCGAGGCCCAGTTCGACTTCATCGGCGAGCGCCTCCCCGAGACGCTCCGGGCCAAGCTGGAGCAGCTGGAGAAGCGCCTCAGCGAGTGAGCCCGCCGCCCTCGGCGACGCGGGGTCGGCCGGCTGCGCCGCCCGACTCCCCCGAGGCACGAACCTGACGGAGCCCCCGGTTCGCCGGGGGCTCCGCCGCGTCCGGGCCCGGACGCGGCGAGGCCCCGACCTCGACGGTCGGGGCCTCGGGGCTCCCGGCGGACAGGACGCCGGGATCGGTGACGGGGTGCGTCAGCTGTGGCGGCTGGGCAGGGGGAGCAGACCGACCTGGCGGCAGCGGTCGGCGAGGCCGGCGAGGGCGGCGACGTAGTCGTCCCGCTCGAGGGAGCCGGTCAGGTACTCCTCGCGCAGGTCGAGGAACATCCCCTCGACGAGGAGGTCGACGAGCTGCTCGAACAGGCGGTCCTGGAGCTCGTCGTCGCCGTCGATCAGCTGGATGGTGCCGAGGACGTCGTCCTGCTCCTCGCTGACCCGGTTCACCAAGCGCTCGTGTGCGTCCATGCCTCAGGTTTCGCCTCCGGCTCGGCCACCTCCTGCCCACGGTCGGCGAATTTCCGACACGGATCGGAGCCGTCCCCCCGGACACCGCCGCCGGCAGTCAACGCGTGACCATGAGGAAACTTGTGTTGTTGACACTCAGGTTTGCTGATACTCTCTCGGGAGTAGCGACCGAGTTGGTACGACACCAGGAGGACACCACCGTGCTGCTGCGCTTCGATCCCTTCCGCGAGCTCGACCGGCTCTCCGAGGAGCTGGACCGCATGGGCGACCGGCCCCGCACCGGTCCCGCACCGATGCCCATGGACGCCGTCCGTCGGGGCAACCACGTGGTCGCCCACCTCGACGTCCCCGGGGTGCGCCCCGAGGACGTCGACGTCACCGTCGAGCGCAACGTGCTCACCGTGACCGCCACCCGCCAGCGCGACGTCGGCGAGGACGACGAGACCCTGGTCGGCGAGCGCCGACACGGGACGCTCCGCCGCCAGCTCCTGCTCGGCGAGACCCTCGACCCGAACCGGGTGGAGGCCGACGTCACCGACGGCGTGCTGACCATCCGCATCCCCGTGGCCGAGACGGCCAAGCCCCGCAAGGTCGAGGTCGGCACCGGCGGGGTGGGCGACCAGGCGGCCCTGTCGGCCTGACGTCCCCGCCCCGGTCCCCCGCCCCGGGGTCCGTCGGGGTCACCGTCCGGGCGCCTGCGAGCGGGCTCCGCCCCCCGCCCGTGGGCGCCCCCCGATCCCGGGGATGGGACCCGCAGGTCCGTCGGCGACGCCGGCGGGCCTGCGGCGCGTAGGCTCCGCGCCCACCGCCGACCCGAACGGACTGGAGCACCCCATGAGCAGCGTCAGCGCCTACATCCTCATCCAGACCGAGGTCGGGAAGGCCGCCGAGGTCGCATCGGCGGTGGGGGCCATCGACGGCGTCGTCACCGCCGAGGACGTCACCGGCCCCTACGACGTGATCGCACGGGCCGAGTCCGACGACGTGGACTCCCTCGGTCGGATGGTCGTCTCGAAGGTGCAGCTGATCTCGGGCATCACCCGGACGCTCACCTGCCCCGTCGTCCACCTCTGACCCGACCCCGGGCACCGCGCCCGGTCAGCGCAGCGTGGCGAGTCGGGCCACGACCTCGTCGAGCACCCCACCGGCGGTGGCCAGGTTGACCCGCACGTGGCCGGGCGCACCGCACGCGGCGCCGTCGGTCACGGCGACCCCGGCGTCCAGCGCGCGCTGCGCCACGTCGCCGTCCAGGGCCCGGCAGTCCAACCAGGCCAGGTAGGTGCCCTCCGGCATCCGGTGCACGACCTCGGGCAGCCGCTCGCCCAGGCGGGCCGAGAAGCGGCGGCGGTTGCCGTCCAGGACCTCCAGCGCCTCGGCCCGCCACGCATCGCCCTCGGCGTAGGCGGCGAGGTTGGCCACGACGCCGAGCGTGCTGGTCGACTGCTCGAGCCAGCTGCCACCGGCGTGCCAGTCGTCGAGGTCCCCGTCGCGGGTGAACACGACCTGGGCGCACTTGAGCCCCGGGAGGTTCCACGCCTTCGAGGCGGACGTGGCCGTGACCGAGTGCCGGGCCGCCACCTCGGACACCGAGGCGTAGGGCACGTGCCGATGGGGCGCGAAGACGAGCGGCGCGTGGATCTCGTCGGCGAAGACCCGCCCGCCACGGGCCTCGACCACCTCGGCCAGGGCGGCGAGCTCGTCCCGCTCGTAGACGCGACCGACGGGGTTGTGCGGGTTGCACAGCACGACCAGGTGCCCGGGACCGTCGAGGGCGGCGGCGATGCCGTCGAGGTCCATGGCCGAGCGCCCGTCGGCGTCCTGCGTGGCCGGCACCGGGAGGACGTCCCGGCCGTGCCGACCCGGCAGCGTGAGGAACGGCATGTAGGCGGGCGTGGGGAGCACGACGGCGGTGCCCGCCGGCGTGAGCCGGTCGATGGCGTGCTCGAGGACCGACAGGACGTCGGGCACGACCTGGATGCGCTCGACGTCGAGCCGCCACCCGTGGGTGCGGGCCAGCCACCCGGCCGTCTCGGCCGCCAGCTCGGCGACCAGCGCGCGGGGCAGGTAGCCGAGGAGGCCGCGGTCGACCGCTCGGTGGAGGGCCGCGGCGATCGGCGGCGCGACGCCGAGGTCGGACTCCGCGACCCAGGCGCCGAGCACGTCGCCGGCGTCGCGGGTCCACTTGAGCGACCCGCGGGCCCGGAGCTCGTCCGGCGTGGCGTCGTGGACGTCGCGCGGCTCGGGTCCCGGGTCGACGGCCACCGGACCGCTCAGGCCCCGAGGCGGTAGCGGCCCGGGGCCTCGAGGTGCTCCACGGCGACGTCGCCGGGCACCACGTCGTCGCCGTCGGGGCCGGTCGCCGTGACGGAGAGGGTGACGTCGCCGCCGTCGACGCCGACCTCCAGCGTGGCGACCTCGGCCGACTTGGCCAACCTGGCCACGAGCTCCTGGCCGATCGACAGCGCACGCAGCGCGGTGGGCAGCGGGACGTCGCCGTCGCCGGTCCAGGCCAGCTCGACGGTGGCGCCGGCCTCCTCCCGGGCGGCGTCGACCTCGACCTGCAGCGCGTCGCGCAGCGGCTGGTCGGAGTCGTCGAGGGGGCAGGGCATCCCGGGCGACGGGCAGACGCTGACCTCCCAGGTCCGCCGCACGGCGGCCAGGGCCAGGGCCCACAGCTCGGCGACGCGCTCCTCGCCCTCCTCGGCGGCCACGTCCGCCGCGGCGGCCAGCTCGGCCTCCAGGCGCTCGCGCTCGGCGACGCCCGCAGCCTGCTCGGCCTCGGCTGCGGCTCGGGCCTCGGCCTCCTCCTGCATGCGCCGGGCGACCTCGGCGGCGTCGCGCTTGGCCCGGGCGGCGCGCTCGAGGGCGTCGTCGCGCTCCTTGGCTGCGACCTCGGCGCTGACGCGGGCCGCGTCGGCGGCCGCGTCGGCCCGATCCCTGGCGTCGACGGCACGGGCCGCCTCGTCACGTGCTGCGGCGAGCTCCCCCGTCACCGACGAGAGCCGCACGGCCAGCACGACGGCGGCCACGAGGGCCACGGCGAGGGCGACGGCGAGGAGGACCACGGCGCGGAATCTAGCGACGGGCCGGGCCCCTCCCGGCGGACCCCGCCGGGAGCCGGCGGGAGCCGGCGGGTGCGCGACGCCGCCGCGGCGACGGCGCCTCAGCCCGTCGCGGAGAACTGCAGCGACCGGAGCGCCAGCCCCATCAGGAACAGGCCCCCGCCCCCGTAGAGCAGGTAGCGGTGGGCGGCCAGCTGGGACCGGTAGGAGTAGATGATGCCCACCGTGGCCACGGCGACGAAGCCGTAGAAGAGGTGGAACTGGTCCGGGTCGCCCTCGATGCCCGACAGGGCGGCCACGCCGAGCGCGACCTCGACGATGACGGAGACCTGGACGACGGCGACGGCCACCCACAGCGCCCGGACGCGCAGCGGCTCGAGCCAGTGCGCGCCGAGCGCCCACAGGCCGGCCGCGGCGTTGCCGACGACCACGAACCAGGCGAAGGCGGCGTGGACGTCGCCGACGGACACGACGGGCTCCCTGCCGCCCGGCCGGCTCAGGCGGCGCCGGTGGAGCCGCCGGCGACCTCGTAGGACCACAGCTCGGCCGAGACCGACACGGGTGCGCCGGAGTCGGTCGGCTTGTCGGCGCCGCGGTGGCCGTGGGCGAAGCCGGGCGAGGCGACCCAGGCGTCGAAGGACGCCTGGTCGGCCCAGCGGGTGACCACGAGCCACACGTTCCGCTCGTCGGTCGGCTTCAGGAGCTCGAAGCCCTCGAAGCCGGGCTGGCCGTCCACGGCACCGGCGCGTGCGGCGAAGCGCTTGGCGAGCTCGTCGCCCGAGCCCTCGGGGACGGTGATGGCGTTGATCTTGATGACTTGCGACAAGTGACTGTTCTCCTCGGGAGCGGGTCTGCGGCGGAGCGTACGTCCCGGTCCTCTGCGACGAGTAGACGGCCCGTCATCCACTCCACGCGCGCGTTCCGTACAACGAGGACGATCGACGAACCACCAGGAGCCGTCACCATGAAGACCCGCATCGCCCTCGCCCTCGCTGCCGCTGGCCTGATCCTCGGCGGCTTCGGCACGACCGCCGCTCACGCTGACCACCAGTGCAACAAGGCTGGCCAGGAGACCAACGGCAACCCCCGTCTGCAGCCCTCCTCGTCGGCCCCCGGCCAGCAGGACGGCGGCGGCTGGCACAACTCGGCGGACGGCGCCGAGCGTGCGCCCGGTCTGAGCGACTGCAACTAGTCGTTCTCCGCACGAGCGGCTCTCTCTGAGCCCCGGCCCTCGAGGCCGGGGCTCTTCCGCGCGTGCGAAGGCCTCGCTGCGCCACTCACACCAAGTGGGGGACGCCCGTCATCTCGGGTCAGGTCGCGGGGAGGAGCCAGTCGTCGGCACCGGTCGGGGCCTCGCCCCGGGTCCGGATGAACCACTCGTGGCCGAACACCGCGGCGAAGGAGTCCTCGGGCAGGGCGAGGAAGAACGAGTCCTCGCCGATCTGGGAGGCGTGGGCCCGCATCGAGGCGCGCTTGGCGTCGAGGTGGGCGGTGACGTCGACGGTCGTCGTGATGACGGATTCCGGGGAGCCGAAGTCGCTGTCGTCGTCGATCTCGGGCCCCTCGGCGTCGGGGTCGGCGGCCCGGGCCCGGGCCATCATCCGGCGGAGGTGGTCGCGGTTCATCGTCGACTCGTAGACGCGGGGCGTGCCGGCGAGCTCGGCGGCGCGGTGCCCGACCCGGTGGACCTGGATGTGGTCGGGGTGCCCGTAGCCGCCGTGGTCGTCGTAGACGGTGAGCACGTCCGCGTCCTCCTCGTCGAGGATCCTTGCGAGCCTGGTCGCGGCCTCCTCCGGGTCGGCCTGCCAGAAGCACCCGGGGGCCTCGTTGGTCGGCTCCCCCATCATCCCGCTGTCCCGGTAGCCGAGGAACTCGACGCGGTGCGCGCCGAGCGCCTCGGCCGACGCCAGGGTCTCAGCGGCCCGACGGTCGCCGAGCAGCTCGCCGTCGTCGAGGAAGCCCTCGGCCACCTCGCCGCACTCGCCCCGCGTGCCGAACACGAGCACGACCCGGTGCCCCTCGCGCACGGCGCGGGCCAGGGTCCCGCCGGTGGCGATGGACTCGTCGTCGGGGTGGGCGTGGAAGGAGACGATGGTCGCCATGGGCGCCATCATGCCTGCGTCCCGCGTCGGAGCGACCGCCGCCTACGCGATGGCGCCGGCGTCCCGCAGCTTCGCGAGCTCGTCGCCCGTGAAGCCCATCTCGGCGAGGACCTCGTCGGTGTGCTGCCCGGCGTGGGCCGGGGGCCGCTGGATGGTGGCCTCGGTGCGCGAGAACCGCGGCGCCGGCGCGGGCTGGAGCACGTCGTGGTACTCCACGAAGGTGCCCCGCTCCACGTTGTGGGGGTGCGTCGGGGCCTCCGAGAGCGAGAGCACGGGGGCGAAGCAGACGTCGGTGTGCTCCATGACCTCGCACCACTCGTCGCGGGTCCGGGTCCGGAAGATGGCGGCGACGCGCTCCTTCATGGCGGGCCACTGCGACCGGTCGTGCTGGTGCGGGAGGTCGTCGGCCTCGCCGAGGCCGGAGAGCTCGAGGAGCTGGGCGTAGAACTGCGGCTCGATCGAGCCGATGGAGACGTACTCGCCGTCCGCGCACTCGTAGACGTCGTAGAAGTGGGCGCCGGTGTCGAGCAGGTTCGTCCCCCGCTCCTCGTTCCAGATGCCCATCGCCGTGAAGGCGTGGAACATCGTCATCAGCACGGCGGCGCCGTCGACCATGGCGGCGTCGACGACCTGGCCCTCGCCGGACCGCTGCGCCTCGAGCAGGGCGCAGGCGATCCCGAAGGCGAGGAACATGCCGCCGCCACCGAAGTCGCCGACCAGGTTCAGCGGCGGGACGGGGGCCTCGCCGGCCCGGCCGATCGGGGCGAGGGCGCCGGCGAGCGCGATGTAGTTGATGTCGTGGCCGGCGGCCTGGGCGTAGGGACCGGACTGGCCCCAGCCGGTCATGCGGCCGTAGACGAGCTTCGGGTTGCGGGCGAGGCAGTCGTCGGGGCCGATGCCGAGGCGCTCGGCGACGCCGGGGCGGAAGCCCTCCATGAGCACGTCGGCGGACTCCACGAGGCGGAGCACGGTCTCGACGCCCTCGGGCGACTTGAGGTCGACGCCGATGGAGCGGCGGCCGCGGTTGAGCACGTCCGCGGGGGGCGACTCCGGGTCGCCGCCGAGCACCTGGCCGGCGCGGTCGACGCGGATCACGTTCGCACCCATGTCGGCCAGCAGCATGGCGCAGAACGGTCCGGGACCGATCCCGGCGATCTCGATGACGGTCACTCCCTGCAGCGGGCCCATGGGTGCTCCTGTGCTCTTCTTCGTTGGGTCGGTCGGTGTGCGGACGGTCGTCGTGCGGGTCAGACCCCGACGGCGGCCGTGGTCGCGTCGATGGCGTCGAAGATCCGGGGCCAGACCGGGGCGGGCAGGTTGTGCCCCATCCCCTCGATCTCGACGTGGACGGCGTGGGGCACGGCCTCGGCGGTGCGGACGCCGCCCGAGGGGGTGACCAGCGCATCGGCGGTGCCGTGGATCACGGTGAAGGGGACGGACACCCGGCCGAGCGCCTCGGTCCGGCTCCCGGAGGCGAGGACGGCGACGAGCTGGCGGGCGACGCCGGCCGGGTTCCGGACCCGGTTCCACTCGCGCCGGGCGCGGGCCTCGGTCTCCTCCGGGATCGGGAAGCCCGGGCTGCCCCACACGGCCTCGGCCGCCAGCGCGGCGGCGACGGCCTCGTCCTCGGTCTCGGGGGGCGGGGCGAGCAGGCGGGCCGAGGCCTCGGCCGTGGGCTGGCCGACGTCGGGGTCGCCCGTGGTCGACATGATCGACGTCACCGACCGCACCGCGTGGGGCTGCTCGACGGCCATGGTCTGCACGACCATCCCGCCGAGGCTGGCACCGACCACGTGGGCCGACCCGATGCCGAGGACGTCGAGGAGGCCGGCGGCGTCGGCGGCCATGTCGGACAGCGTGTAGGGCGCCGGCACGGGCGCACCCTGGGCCACGGCGGCGAAGGCGCCCATCACGTCGACGGGGTGGTCGTCCAGGTGCGTGGAGCGGCCGACGTCGCGGTTGTCGAAGCGCACCACCCGGTACCCGCGGGTGACGAGGCCGTCGACGAAGCCGTCGGACCACGACACCAGCTGCGCGCCGAGCCCCATCACGAGGAGCAGCGGCACGCCGTCCTCCGGCCCGCGCACCTCGGCGCAGATGTCCAGGTCCCCGACGCGATGGATGGTCTCCCCCATGGGGCCCGATGCTGACCGCTGCTTGACTGCCCGGTCAAGAACCGCCGCGACCGTGCCACCCGGCCCCGCCGTAACGTGGCCCGGTGCGCGTGCGAGCCTCCGCCCCGGGCCGGGTCAACCTGATCGGCGAGCACGTCGACTACACGGGCGGGCGCTGCCTGCCCATGGCCGTGGACCTCGGGGTGGTGGTCGAGGCCGAGCTCGGCGGGTCGGTGGTGCGCCTGACCAGCGATCGGGAGGCCGGGGACGCCCGGGTCGACCTCGCCGAGCCTCCCGGCGACCCGACCGCGGTCGAACCGCCCTGGGCCCGCCTCGTGGCGGCCGTGGCCGCCGAGGTGGACCGGCCCCGGGGCCTGGTCGGCGCCGTGACCTCCACCGTGCCCGTCGGTGCGGGGATGTCCTCGTCCGCTGCGCTCGGGGTCGCCGTCGCGCTCGCCCTGGGTGCCGACCCGACGGATCCCGTCGACCTCGCCCAGCGGGTCCGGCGGGCCGAGGAGGCCGCCACCGGCGTGCCCTGCGGGATCCTCGACCAGCTCGCCTCGGCCGGCTGCGAGCCCGGCGCCGCGATGCTGCTCGACTGCCGCTCCCTCGAGCGGACGTCGGTGCCCGTGCCCGAGGGCGTGGCCGTGCACGTCGTGCACTCCGGTCGGTCCCGGACGCTGGCCGGCTCCGGCTACGCCGAGCGCCGGCGCCAGTGCGAGGCGGTCGAGGCCCGGATCGGCCCGCTCCGGGACGCGACCCCGTCCGACCTCACCGCCCTCGACGACCCGCTCCTGGTGCGCCGGGCCCGGCACGTCGTCACCGAGAACGCCCGGGTCCTCGCCGCGGTCGACGCCCTCCGGGCCGGTGACCTCCCGACCCTCGGTGCGATCCTCGACGAGGGCCACGCGTCCCTGCGCGACGACTTCGAGGTCTCGACGTCCGAGGTCGAGGCGACCGTGGCCCGCCTCCGCCGACGCCCCGGGGTGCACGGCGTGCGCCTGATGGGTGGTGGGTTCGGCGGGTGCGTGGTGGCCGTGGGCGAGCCGGGGGCGATCGAGGAGGGGTGGGCGGTGCGTCCCGGCCCGGGTGCCCGGGTCGACGTCGACGCCTGAGCGGGGGGCGGCGCGTCAGCGGCCGTCGAGCAGGCGGGCCTTCTGGTCGGCGAACTCGGCCTCGCTGAGCACGCCGTCGCGACGGAGCTGGTCGAGCTTGGCCAGCTCGTCGGCGATCGACGGGGCGGGGCCGCCGCCCCGGCCGATGCGGTCGAACTTGCGGTTCTCGTTGGCCTCGATCTGCCGGTAGATCTCGTTCTGGACCGCCGAGGGCTTGCGGACGTCGGAGAAGCTCTGCCGCCCGCTCTCCCCCGCCGACTCGATCACCAGGTCGCCGGCACCGAGCATGCGCTCGAACAGCCGCTGCGAGAACAGGACGTTGTTGACCCGGTCGAGCGGGATCTCGATGCCGTGCTTCGACAGCACCCCGTTGCGGTAGATCAGCCGGTCCGTGGTCACGACGAAGTTCGTCGTGCGCCACGACAGCAGGCGCTGGGCCCAGGAGCCGAGGGCGACGAGGATGGCCAGCCCGGCGAGGATCTTCAGCAGGCCGGGGAGGTCGGCCGCCAGGGACACGATGCCCAGCACCAGGGCCGCGACGAGCGCCGCGGTGTGCTTGGCGAAGTACCACCAGTGCGGGTGCAGGTCGAGGACGACGTCCTCGCCCTCGTTGAGCAGCTTGCGCGGGAACGGCACGACCGGGATCGTACGCCCGGTCCCCGAGCCGGTCGACGACCCGAGCCGGCCCTAGGCCCAGCCGAGCTCGTGGAGCCGGTCGTCGTCGATGCCGTAGTGGTGGGCCAGCTCGTGGACCACGGTGATGCGCACCTGCTCGACGACCTCGTCCTCGGTGTCGCACATCTCGCAGATCGGCAGGCGGAAGATCGTGACCCGGTCGGGCATCACCGGCCCGCCCGCTCCGTAGTCGCCGCGATCGGTGAGCGGCACGCCCTCGTAGAGCCCGAGCAGGCCCCCCGTGCGCCGGCCGGTGCGGACCCGCACGACGACGTTGTCGAGGCCGTCCGCCAGGGGCCCGGGGAGCAGGTCGAGGGCCTCGGCCACGAGGGACTCGAAGCGGGCGGCATCCATCTCGACGGGCACGGTGGGCAGGGTACGGGCAGCGCCCGCCGGAGGGCCGGGCGACCTAGCCTCCTCCCCGATGGATCCCGCCGCCGCGCTCGCCGGCCTCGACGACGTGCAGGCCCGTGCCGCGACCTCCCGCGCCGCGCCCCTGGCGGTCGTCGCCCCGGCCGGGTCCGGCAAGACCCGGGTGCTCACCGCCCGGGTCGCCCACCGCATCGCGACGGGCGACGTGGAGCCCGAGCACGTGCTGTGCGTGACCTTCACACGCAAGGCCGCCGACCAGCTCCGCACCCGCCTGCGGACCGTCGGCGTGCGGGAGCGGATCGAGGCCGGCACCTTCCATGCGGTGGCGTGGCGCCAGCTCCGGGACCGGTGGTCGGCCCAGGGCCGCTCGGCGCCCGCGCTCCTCGACCGGATCCGCCCGTTCCTGCGCGACCAGCTCGAGGTCACGGCGCCCGCCGAGCTCGCCGAGCTCGGCACGGAGCTGGCCTGGGCCCGTGCCCGGCTCGTCCGTCCCGACGCCTACGTCGAGGCCGCCCGTGGCGCGGGTCGCCGCACGCGGCAGCCGGCCGAGCGGATCGCCGAGCGCTTCGCCGCCTACGAGGCGGCCAAGGCCAAGCGGCACGTGGTCGACTTCGACGACCTCCTCGCCGCCTGCGCGTCGGCGATCGAGCACGACCCGGCCTTCGCCGAGGCCCAGCGCTGGCGGTTCCGCCACCTCTTCGTCGACGAGTTCCAGGACGTCAACCCGCTGCAGCTCCGGCTCCTCGAGGCCTGGCGCGGCGACCGCTGGGACGTGTTCGTCGTCGGCGACACGCACCAGTCCATCTACGGCTGGAACGGCGCCGACCACCGCCTGCTCGACGAGCTCGCCCGCCGCTGGCCGGCGCTCGAGACCATCCACCTCGACCGGACCCACCGCTCGACGCCCCAGATCACGGCGGCGGCGGCCTCGGTGGTCCGGGCCGCCGGCCTCCCCCACCGCCACCCCACCTCCTCGGGCGCGGACGGACCGGCGCCGCGGGTGCGCGAGCACGCGGACGAGGCCGCCGAGATCCGCGGCGTGGCCACCGAGCTGCGGCGCCGCCACGGGCCCGATGCGGCGTGGCGGGACATGGCCGTGCTCGCCCGCACGACCCAGCAGGTCGTCGACCTCGACCGGGGGCTCGCCGTGCTCGGCATCCCGACCCGCGTCCGACGCCAGGCGGCGCTGCTCGACGCCCCGGGGGTGCGCGCCGCGCTGGCCCAGCTGCGCCGGGACGACCGCCCGGTGCTGGCCGCCGCGGCCGCCCTGACCCGCGTCGACGTCGACGACCCGGCGGTCGAGGCGCTGCTCACCGCGGCCGAGGAGCAGCGCATCCTCGACGACGGGCTCACCGGCCGGGGCTTCGCCGGGTGGGCGATGGCCAACCTGAGCGAGGACGCGGACGACGCCGACGCCGTCACGGTGGCGACCATCCACTCGGCCAAGGGCCTCGAGTGGCCCGTCGTGCACGTGGTCGGGTGCGAGGACGGGTTCCTGCCGATCGCGTCGGCCCGACGGCGGCAGGCCCGCGAGGAGGAGGCCCGCCTGCTCTACGTGGCCCTCACCCGCGCCGAGCGCGAGCTGACCGTCCACTGGGCCCGCACGCGGCCGGGGCGCACCGGGCCCCGCAGCCGCGCCCGGAGCCCGTTCCTCGACGGCTTCGAGGACGCGGTCGCCGCCTCGGTCGTGGAGGTGGAGCCCGGGCGCGCCGTCCCCCAGCTCGCCACCCTCCGGTCCCGGTTCCCGTCCGCGCCGGTGGCGACGGACCCGCTGCGGGTCGCGCTCCAGGCGTGGCGGGCGGGTCGTGCCCGCGCCGCCCGCACGGTCCCCGACGCCGTCCTCCCCGACGAGGCCCTCGAGGCCCTCGTCGCCTCCCGCCCCACCGACCTGGCCGGCCTCGCCCGGGTCCCGGGCCTGGGGGCGTCCCGGCGCGCACGGTGGGGCGAGGAGCTGGTCGCCGTGGTCCACCGGGTCGACGCGCCGTGAAGTTCGCCGTCGAGCAGCGCATCGGGTTCGACCCCGACGCCACGGCGCGGGCCCTCACCGACCCCGAGCTGTACGCCGGCTTCGCCGGCCTCGAGAAGGTGGCGCCCCCCGAGGTCCTCGAGCGCACCGTCGACGGCGACCTCGTGAGGATGCGGATCCGCTACCGGTTCGCCGGCGCCCTGAGCGCGCCCGCTCGGGCCGTGATCGACCCGGACACGCTGACGTGGGTGGACGAGTCGGTCCACGACCTCGCCCGTCGGCACGTCCACTTCGTCCTCCACCCCGACCACCACGCCGACCGCTTCCGCTGCCACGGCGAGTACCAGATCGAGCCGACGCCCGAGGGGTGCCGCCGCGTGGCCAGCGTCGACGTCCGGGTGCGCGCCGTGCTCGTCGGGCACGCCGTGGAGGGCGCCATCGCCTCGGGGCTGCGCGAGCACCTGGCCGAGGAGACGCGGGTGATCGAGGCCTACCTCGGCCAGCGGGTCGGGTGACCGGCGTGCGGCTCGCCACCTGGAACGTGAACTCGCTGCGGGCGCGCCTGGAGCGGGTCGAGGCGTGGCTGGGCGAGGTCGGCCCCGACGTGCTCTGCATCCAGGAGACCAAGCTCGCCGACGACGCCTTCCCCGCCCTCGCCCTGGCCGGCGCCGGCTACGAGGGCGCCCACCACGGCCAGGGGCGCTGGAACGGCGTGGCCATCCTGTCCCGCATCGGCATCGAGGACGTGGTGCACGGCTTCGCCGACGGCGGCGAGCCGGACCCCGAGGCCCGGCTGCTGACGGCGCGCTGCGGCGACACCGTGGTGGTCACCGCCTACGTCCCGAACGGGCGCGAGGTGGGACACGAGCAGTTCCACCACAAGCTCCGCTGGCTCGAGCGGCTGCCCGCCCACCTCGCGGCCGTGGCGTCCCCCGGTGACGACGTCGTCCTCTGCGGCGACCTGAACATCGCACCCGAGGACCGCGACGTCTGGGACCTCGACGCGGTGCACGGCGCCACCCACGTGACCGACGAGGAGCGGGCCCGGTTCCGCGCCCTGCTGGAGTGGGGACTGGTCGACGTGTTCCGGCGGGCCTACCCCGACGAGGAGCGGCTCTACACCTGGTGGGACTACCGGGCCGGGGCCTTCCACAAGCACCGGGGCATGCGGATCGACCACGTCCTCGCCACGGCCCCGCTCGCCGACCGGCTCGAGTGGGCCCTCGTCGACCGGAACGCGCGCAAGGGCCAGGGTCCCTCCGACCACGCCCCGCTCCTCGCCCACTTCGGCCCCTGAGCACGCCGTGGTGCTAGCAACGGGACCGTGACCGCCGAGCACCATCCCACGGGCCAGGGGCCTGCATCCGCCGAGTGGCCGGGGCGCATGGCCGAGCTGCGCGCCCAGCCCGCGGAGGGGCGACGAGCCGAGCTCCACCGCCTCGCCGACGCGGCCCGTCGCCTCCTCAACGGCATGGTGATGACCGACGCGCCGATCGAGGACCTGCGGGACGCGGCCGACGCCGTCGAGCGGGTGGCCGCCGTGTTCGAGCGCCCGGAGCGACGCTCGATGCACGAGGGCTGGACCGAGTCGGCCAACGCCGGCGACGCCTTCGGCTTCTTCGACCACAGCCCGATGCTCGGTCGGGCCAACCCGATCGCACCCCCGATCGACGTGTTCCCGCGCGACGAGCGGTCCGTGACGGCACGGGCGCGCTTCGGCGCCGCCTACGAGGGCCCGCCGGGGTGTGTGCACGGCGGCTACGTCGCCGCGGCCTTCGACGAGGTCCTCGGCACGGCCCAGTCGCTCTCGGGGCAGCCGGGCATGACCGTCGGCCTCGAGATCTCCTACCGGGCCCCGACGCCGCTGCACGAGGACCTCGAGCTGGTCGGCACCTTCGAGCGGGTCGAGGGCCGGAAGATCTTCACCTCGGGGACGCTCACCGCCGGGGGCACCACGTGCGCCACGGCGACGGCGGTGTTCGTGTCCGTCGACTTCGCCCGGTTCGCCGAACTGCGCGCCCGCCGGGCGGAGGCCGAGGAGGCCCGCCGGGAGGGCTGAGCCTCAGGCGTCGGCGTCGTCGGCGGGCGAGGAGGCGGCCCGCTTCGCCGTCGACTTCCTGGCCGTCGACTTCTTGGCCGCGGTCTTCTTCGCTGTCGACTTCTTGGCCGCGGTCTTCTTCGCCGTCGACTTCTTCGCTGTCGACTTCTTCGCTGTCGTCTTCTCGGCCGCGGTCTTCTTGGTCGCGGACTTCTTTGCCGGGGACTTCTTCGCAGCCGCCTTCTTCGCAGCCGCCTTCTTCGGCGCCGCCGTCTTCTTGGCCGCGGTCTTCTTCGCCGCGGTCTTCTTCGCCGCGGTCTTCTTCGC
>CAZCEZ010000009.1:25291-72453 GCA_964497795.1 uncultured Acidimicrobiaceae bacterium
GCCGCGGTCTTCTTCGCCGCGGTCTTCTTCGCCGCGGTCTTCTTCGCTGCCGTCTTCTTGGCTGCGGACTTCTCGGCCGTCGTCTTCTTCGCTGCCGCGGACTTCTTCGCCGCGGTCGTCTTCTTCGCCGCGCTCGTCCTCGCCGTGGACGACTTCCCGGTCGCTGCCGTCTTCTTCGCCGCTGCGGTCTTCTTCGCCGCCGCCTTCTTCGGTGCCGCCGACGTCTTCGCAGCCGACTTCCTCGCCGTGGACCGACGACCGCTCCTCGTCGACGAGGAGCCCTCGGACCCGTCGGAGGCATCGCTGCCGGCGGCCTCGGCGGCCGCCGCAGCAGCCTCCTGCTGCGCCCGGAGCTTGCGGCGCTGGGACACGCTGAGCTTCTTCTCGTCGACGGGCTCCGCGGGCGCGGCCGGGGGCGTGGGCGCGGCGGCTGCGGCCGGCGCCTTCGCCGGCGTCGGGGCGTCGGCCGACGTGTCCTCGTCCTCACCGGTGCCGTCGTCGCTGCGACCGCGGCCCCGGCCGCGGCTCCGACGCCGTCCCGAGCCGCTCGGCTCGGCGGCCTCGGTCGTCGTCGCGTCGTCGGTGTCGTCCGCCGTGGGCTCCGCGTCGTCCTCGTCGACGGCATCGGGGTCCCAGGTGTCGGGCAGGGCCAGGTCGATGCCCCGGCGAGGGGTGTCGATCGCCTTCACCACGAACTCGCGGGTCTCGCCCATCGTCAGGACCTCGCGGGCGCTGCGCGGCGGCGGGTCCGACAGGGACTTGAGCGAGATGTAGCAGCGGGTCCCGTCGCAGACGACGTACGCGCCGTGGCTGGAGAACTGCTCGACCTCGGCCTCGATCACCGAGCCGACCGGGTGGGCGCCGACGAACTCGATGAAGGGCAGCGGCTCGTTGTAGGGCTCGGGCTCCTTGCCGCCGCTCTTCCGCCCGCTCTCCTGCGCCGCCTCCGAGCGACCCGAGGACGCCGCCTTCTTCTTGGCCGTGCCCTTCCCGGAGGAGCGCTTCGAGCCGGACGCCTTGGTCGCCGGCTTGCTCGACGCCGCCTTCTTGGACCCGCGGCGCTTGCGCTTGGCCTCGGCCACCGCCTTGCGGCTGGTCGCGCCGCGCACCGGGTTCCGGGGCAGGAAGATCCACCCGACGCCGGGCACGTGCTTGGCCCCGAGGAGGCGGCCCTCGGTGAACAGCCACTCGTAGGTGCCGTGGAACTCCTGGAAGGAGTCGTTCGAGAGCACCGTCGCGTCGGCGCGGTCGGCGACCTCGAGGATGAAGGCGTCGCCGCGCCCGATCACGCCGGCGGGCGGCGTGATGATGCGTCCGCTGTTGACGCGCTCCTCGTACTCGGGCTTCTCGCCGTCGTCGATGCGGTGCCCGAAGGTGGCGTCCACGATGACGGTGACGTTGTCGAACGAGAGCTCCGAGGCGACCGCGTCGACCGCGTCCAGCAGCTGCTGGAGGCTCGGCATCGAACGGCCTTCGGTGGCGATGTTCGAACCGTCGACGACGAGGTGCGGTGATCGAGCCATGGGCGGCGCTCAGTCAACCACGGGCCGTCGGGACGCCGAGGGATCCCCGGCGGCGACGAGGGCGCGCCGTCGGCGCGGCACCCGGGTGGGAGGGGCGGGCAGGGGGAACGGCGGCGGGTCGCCGGCGCGGACCACGCGCAGGGCGGCGGCGCGGCGCAGGTGGTCCTCGGTCAGCTCGTCGACCTCGGCGGCCACGACCAGCCCGCGTCGGGCGAGCTCGGTCGCGGTCTGGACCTGGTGGTCGTCCACGTGCTCGCCCCGGGCGGCACGGCGGGGTACGAGCACCGGCGCGACGCCGAGCCGGAGGCAGGTCAGCGCGGTCCCCGTGCCGGCGTGGGCGACCACGACGTCGGCGTCGGCGATCGCGGCCTCGAGCTCGTCGGCGGGCACGTGCCGTCGGCCGTCGATCCCCCAGCGCCGCGGGTCCTCCACGCCGGTCTGCCACAGCACGTCCAGGCCGTCGAGCAGCGGGACGAGGCGGTCGACGAGGGCGGTGAAGCGGTACCGCTCCATCGTCCCGAGGACCACGACGGCCCGGGACGGCCGCTCGGGCGGGTGCACGCGGGGCTCGGCGACGAAGCCCTCCAGGACCGACCCCACGTGGTCCCAGCGGCCCCCGGCCCAGCGGGCGTGCTGGGTCAGGCACGCGACGCCCGGGACGCGGGCCAGCAGCGACCCCGTCAGGCTCGGGCCGTCACGGCGGGTCGCGCTCTCGACGTAGGTGGCGCCGAGGCCCAGGGCGCGGGCCACGGGAAGCCACCCCAGCGCCGGGGCCGAGCCGGTCGACACGACCTCGGCGAAGCGCCCGCCCCGCAGGGTCCGCAGGGCGAGGGCGGTGTTCGCGGCCACGCCGCGCACGTCCCTCGGGTGGGCCGGCGGGATCTCGACGACCTCGGCCTCGGCGAGCAGCGTGCGGCGCTGGCTGCTGTCGGGGGTCGCCCAGACGAGGTCGTCCACCGGCTCGAAGCGGGGAGCGAGGTCGAGGAGCTGGGTGAGGTGGCCGCCGGCGGAGGCGACGAGCAGGCGGGTCAACGGGTGGCGTCCCTGTGGTGGCCGGTCCGAGCGACGGGTCGCCGGCACCGGTGCGGAGCAGGACCAGGTGCGTCCCGCACCGGTCCCTCGGGCCCGGACCCTAGCGACCGGCGCCCGCCGGGACCCGGTCCGGGGCTGGCGGGCCCGATCCCCCGTCGTGCAGGATCGCCGCCGTGCCCGACCGCATGAGCCCCACCGGCATCACCGCCGCCCTCTTCGACTTCGGCGGGGTCATCCTCTCCTCGCCCTTCGAGGCCTTCGCCCGCTACGAGGCCGAGCACGGGCTCCCGGAGGGGTTCATCCGCGGGCTCAACGCCACCGACCCCGACACGAACGCCTGGGCCCGCATGGAGCGCAACGAGGTCTCCATCGAGGAGTTCTGCCGGCTCTTCGAGGCCGAGGCCCGCGCCGCGGGCGGCGAGCTCGACGCCCTGGCCGTGCTGCACGCGCTCCGGGGCGAGATCCGACCGGCCATGGTCGAGGCGCTGCGCCGCTGCGGCGAGCGGCTCCGGACGGCCTGCCTCACGAACAACTTCGTCGACCCCACGGCGCCCGGAGGCGACGGTGAGCCCCACGCCCCCGGCTCCCCCATCGGCCCCGACCGCTTCGCCGAGGTGATGGGGCTCTTCGACGTCGTGGTCGAGTCGTCCAAGGCCGGCTGCCGGAAGCCCGATCCCCGCTTCTACGAGATCGCCTGCGAGGAGCTGGGCATCGAGCCGAGCGAGGCCGTGTTCCTCGACGACCTGGGCATCAACCTGAAGCCGGCCCGGGCCATGGGCATGACGACCATCAAGGTCGTCGACCCCGACGTGGCCATCGCCGAGCTGGAGGCCGTGGTCGGCTTCCCGCTGCGGGGCTAGCCGAAGATGCGGGTCCCGTAGACCCGGAGCTGGTTCATCGTGACGACGTGCTGGGTCATCGTGCGCTCGACGGCCGTCGAGGTCGACGTGGGAGCGCTCGCCACCCGGTCGACCGGGATCCACCGGTCGGCGAAGCCGTCGCGGTCGGTGTCGAGCATGACGTACTCCGCGCGACCGTCCTCGTCGCCGTCCCACGAGTGCGCCTCGAAGCGACCGTCGTGGTCCCTGTCCCACATCAGGTAGTCGCCCAGCCGCCCGTCCCGGTCCACGTCGAAGCCCCAGACGTCGTAGGTGCCGTCGCGGTCGACGTCGGCGAGGACCCGGTCCATGCGGCCGTCGTCGCCGTCGTCGTAGAGGCGCACCTCGTACGAGGCGTTCGCGTCGGCGTCCACCCAGATCTGCTCGAACCTGCCGTCGTGGTCGCCGTCCCAGCCCCAGGCGTCGATGCCGCCGTTGCCGTCGAGATCCAGTGCCTGCCAGC
This sequence comes from uncultured Acidimicrobiaceae bacterium, assembly GCA_964497795.1. GTDB lineage: Bacteria > Actinomycetota > Acidimicrobiia > Acidimicrobiales > Salinilacustritrichaceae > Salinilacustrithrix. The sequence goes on from CAZCEZ010000009.1 coordinate 29,188, forward strand.
TCATGGCCGATCCTCCTGCCCGTCCCGGAGCCGTTCCCCGGGCACGTGGTCAGCATCGCCCCCGCGCCCCGACCGGGGCATCCGGGGATCCCGCCAGCGTCCGGCGGACCGGTCGGGGGCGGCGGCTCAGGGGGTGAGGGGCAGGGCGGCGAGCACGGCGTCGGCGATGCGCCGGTCCCCGGACACCGCTGGTGCCGCGGCCGGGCGGTCCCGGCCGGCGACCAGGGTGACGAGGTCGTCGGCTCCCAGGGTCAGGGTGGCGGCGGGCTCGACCTCGGGGGCGTCGGCGGGGCGGACGTCGATGGTGCGGGCGCCCGGTCCGGTGAGCTCGATGCGCACGGGACCCTCGGCCTTCGCAGCGAGGGCACCGGCCACGACGCCGAAGGCGTGGTCGGCGGCGGCCGAGTCGAGGTCGCCCGGCTCGCCCAGGGCGGCGCGCACGTCCTCGGCGTGGAGCCACTGGTCGAACAGCGACGTGGGCAGCATCCGGCCGAGCGGGAGCTGCATCCCCATCGGGCCCGTGATCACGTGGTCGGGGCCGGCCTGGCGGGCGTGGGCGACGGCGTCGCCGGCGTGGGCGGCCAGCTCGGCGAGCACGTCGGCACCGGGACGGGCCCGGCGCGCTTCCACGTCGCGCTCCATGAACTCGGCGACGGGACCGCGGACGTGGTCCAGGCCCGACACGTCCGCGTCGGCCGGGGGCAGGCCGAGCAGGGTGCGGGCCGACCACACCATGTGGGAGACCTGGTCGCGCACCGTCCACCCCGGACAGCCCGTCGGCCGCTCCCACAGCTCGGCGGGGACGTCGGCGAGGAGGGCGAGGACCCCCTGCCAGACCCCGTCGAGCGCGTCGAGGAGGCCGGCGTGATCGGGGCGCGCGTGCTCGTTCACGGGCCCGGGATCAGAAGGTGAGCGCCTTGTCCAGGATCATCGCGTGCTCCTGCTGGTGGATCTTGTTGGAGCCCGTGGCCGGCGAGCCCGACTCGTAGCGGGAGACCCGACGGATCTTGTGGCTGTCGTCGAAGGACTCGTACAGCCGACGCGACGCGAAGTTCCACGGCCCCATGTTCTCGGGCTCCTCCTGGAGCCAGACCAGCTCGGTCGCGTTCGGGTAGCGGGCCACCTGCTCGGCCAGGGCGGCACGGGGCCACGGGTAGAGCTGCTCGACCCGGACGACGGCCACCGGGGCGTTGCGCTCGTCGCGCGCCGCGATGGCCTCCTGGGCCACCTTGCCCGAGGCGAGCACGACCCGCTGCACGTCGGCGGGGTCGAGCTCGGCCGGGTCGGGGAGGACCTCCTCGAAGGAGCCCCGCGTGAGCGACTCGATGCTGGAGCGGGCCGCCTTGGCTCGGAGCAGCGACTTCGGGGTGAACACGACGAGCGGGCGGCGGACGTCGAGGTGCATCTGGCGCCGCAGCAGGTGGAACAGCTGACCCGACGTCGTCGCGTTGCAGACCTGGATGTTGTCCTCGGCGCAGAGCAGGAGGAACCGCTCCATGCGGCCCGAGGAGTGCTCCGGACCCTGCCCCTCGTAGCCGTGGGGCAGCAGCATGATGAGCCCGGAGTCCTGCCGCCACTTGTCGGCGGCGGCGACGATGAACTGGTCGATGACGATCTGGGCGCCGTTGACGAAGTCGCCGAACTGGGCCTCCCAGGCCACCATGGCCTTCGGGTTCTCGACCGAGTAGCCGTACTCGAAGCCGAGCGCGGCGTACTCCGACAGCAGCGAGTCGTAGATCCAGAGCTTGCCCTGGTCCTCGGCGATGTTGGCCAGCGGCACGTACTCCTCGCCGGTCAGGTGGTCGTGGAGCGTGGCGTGGCGGTGGGCGAAGGTGCCGCGCCGGCTGTCCTGGCCGGCGAGGCGGACGTCGATGCCCTCGAGCAGCAGGGAGCCGAAGGCCAGGGACTCCGCCAGACCCCAGTCGACCTCGCCGCCCTCCCACATCTTCCGGCGGGTGTCGAACTGCCGGGCCAGCTTGGGGTGGATGCTGAAGTGCTCGGGCTGGGAGTCGAGCGCGGCGAAGATGCGGTCGAGGGTCTCGCGCGCCACGCCGGTCTCGATGTGGGGGCGGACGCCCGTGCGGGGTCGGGGCTCGGCGGCCACGTGCTCCTCGACGTGGCTGCGGGTCTCCTCGAGCGCGTCCTGGAGCCGGGCCTGGAAGTCGTCCAGGGCCTCCTCGGCCTCGTCGAGGGTCATGTGCCCCCGCTTGACCAGCGACTCGGTGTACAGCTTGCGGACCGACCGCTGCTGGTCGATCTTGTTGTACATCAGGGGCTGGGTGTAGCTGGGGTCGTCGCCCTCGTTGTGACCGTGGCGGCGGTAGCACACCATGTCGATGACGACGTCCTTGTGGAACCGCTCCCGGTACTCGAAGGCGAGCCGGGCGGCCCTGACGCAGGCCTCGGGGTCGTCGCCGTTCACGTGGAAGATCGGCGCCTGGACCATCTTGGCGACGTCGGTCGTGTAGAAGCCGGACCGGCTCGCGTCGGGCGTGGTCGTGTACCCGATCTGGTTGTTGACGATCAGGTGGATCGTGCCGCCGACGCGGTAGCCGCGGATGTCGGACATCTGCAGGGTCTCGGCCACGACGCCCTGGCCGGCGAAGGCGGCGTCGCCGTGGATGAGGATCGGCAGCACCGAGAAGGCCTCGGGCCGGTCGATCTGGTCCTGGAGCGCCCGGACCATGCCGACCACGACGGGGTCGACGGCCTCCAGGTGGCTCGGGTTGGCGGCCAGCTCGACCTGGATGGTCTGGCCGTGGCGGGACTCGTAGGTCCCCTCCTGCCCGAGGTGGTACTTCACGTCGCCGCCGCCCTGGACGGAGCCCTCGGGCACGTGCCCCTCGAACTCGGAGAAGAGCTGGTCGAGGTTCTTGCCGGCGATGTTGACCAGCACGTTCAGGCGCCCGCGGTGGGCCATGCCCATGATCGCCTTGTCCATGCCGTGCTTGGCGGCCTGCTCGAGCACGGCGTCGAGGATCACGATGGCGGACTCGCCGCCCTCGAGGCCGAAGCGCTTCTGGCCGACGTACTTGGTGGCCAGGAACTTCTCGAAGGCCTCGGCGGCGTTGAGGCGGCCGAGCACGTGGCGCTGCTCGTCGGCCTCGATCTCGACCGAGACGCCCTCGACCTGCTCCTGGATCCAGGCCTTCTGCTCGGGGTCCTGGATGTGCATGTACTCGATGCCCAGCGTCCGGCAGTAGGCGTCGCGGAGCACCTTCAGGATCTGGCGGAGCGTCATCCGCTCCTGCCCCGCGAGACCGCCCGTGAGGTACTCGCGCTCGAGGTCCCAGATGGTCAGGTCGTAGGTGAGCGGGTCCAGCTCGCTGTGCATGCTGGGCTCGCGCCAGCGCAGCGGGTCGAGGTCGGCCATGAGGTGGCCGCGCACCCGGTACATGTTGATGAGCCGCTGGACGGCCATCTGCTTCTCGAGGCGGTGGGTGACCTGGTCGACCGGGCGCACGTCCTGGCGCCACTTCACCGACTCGTAGGGCACGTCGAGGGAGCGGAAGATGTCCTCGTAGAAGCGGTCCTCGCCGAGCAGCAGCTCGTGGACCCGCTTCAGGAACATGCCGGACTCGGCGCCCTGGATGATGCGGTGGTCGTAGGTCGAGGTGATCGTGATCACCTTCGACATGCCCAGGTCGGCCAGCGTCTCGGGGTCGGCAGCCTGCATCTCGGCCGGGAAGTCGATGGAGCCGACGCCGATGATGGCGCCCTGGCCCGGCATGAGCCGGGGCACGGACTGGACGGTGCCGATCGTGCCCGGGTTGGTGAGGCTGACCGTCGTGCCGGAGAAGTCGTCCGGGGACAGCTTGTTGTTGCGGACCTTGCGGATGAGCTCCTCGTAGGAGGCCCAGAAGCCGCGGAAGTCGAGGGTGTCGGCCTCCTTGACCACGGGGACCATCAGCGTGCGGGAGCCGTCGGGCTTCTCCACGTCGACGGCGATGCCCAGGCCGATGTGCTCGTTGCGCACCAGGCGCGGCTTGCCGTCGGCGCCGACGCGGTAGGTGTTGTTCATGTTCGGCACCGTCTCGGCGATGGCCCGGACGATGGCGTAGCCGATGAGGTGCGTGAAGGAGACCTTCCCGCCTCGCGTCCGGCCCAGGTAGCCGTTGATGACCGCCCGGTTGACCTCGAGCAGCTTGGCGGGCACGTTGCGGAACGACGTGGCCGTCGGGACCTCGAGGGAGGCCTCCATGTTCTTGACGATGGCGGCGCCGACGCCCCGGATGGGCTCACCGGCCTCGTCCTCGGCGGCCGCGGGCGTCGCAGGGGCCGGGGCGGGGGCGGGAGCAGCGGGGGCGGCCGGGGCCTGGGCGGCCGGCGCGGCCGGCGCCGCCCCGTTGGTCCGCGGCTGGGCCTCGTCGATCTCGCGGGAGTAGTCGGCGAAGAAGTCCTGCCACGACTCCGACACCGAGGCGGGGTCGGCGAGGTACTGCTCGTACATCTCGTCGACCATCCAGGCGTTGGGTCCGACGAGGTCCGGGGTCTGCTTGTCAGCCACGGCCGGAGCGTACCGCTGCCTCCCCCGCGGGCCATCGCCCGCCGGAGCGCCCGAGGTCACCCGCACGTGACGACCCCGACCTTCGTTCGTTTCCGGACCGTTACGTTCCGGCGGTAAAGCACCACCTGTCGTAGCCGATTCGTTAGACCATGGCCATGGCGACCACGGACACCACCACAGGTGCCGCCGGGACGCCGGTCGAGCGGCTCCGTTCGCTGACCGACACCGACGTCACCCTCACCACCACCCTGGGGTCGGTCACCGGCTCGGTGCTCTCCTGCACCCGGCTCTCGGTGTGGCTGATCAGCGACGACGAGGACCACGTCATCGCCATCGACGACATCCTCGACGTCGTCGTGCACGAGGCCCGCCCCGCCGCCTGAGGCGACGGGCGGCTCCGACCCACCCCCGCCGGGCGCGTTCCCGGCCGTGCCGGCCCCCGCACCTAGGGTGCGGCCGTGGCCGAGTTCATCTTCACCATGCACAAGGTGTCCCGCTTCTACCCTCCCGACAAGGAGGTGCTGAAGGACATCTCGCTGTCGTTCTTCCCCGGCGCCAAGATCGGCGTCATCGGGCACAACGGGTCGGGCAAGTCGAGCCTGCTCAAGATCATGGCCGGCATCGACGACGAGTTCTCCGGCACGGCCCGCCTCTCCCCCGGCTACACGGTCGGGTACCTCCCCCAGGAGCCCCAGCTCGACCCGGGCAAGACGGTCCGCGAGAACGTGATGGAGGCCATGTCGGCCGTCCAGTCGCTCCAGGAGGAGTACGACGCGCTCCTCGCCTCCTACGCCGACCCCGACGCCGACTACGAGAAGATCGGCGCCCGCCAGGCCGAGCTCGAGGCGAAGATGGAGGCCGCCGGCGTCGACGACCTCGACCGCACCATCGACATCGCCATGGACGCCCTGCGCCTGCCACCGGGCGACGACGGCGTCGAGCACCTCTCCGGCGGCGAGCGGCGCCGCGTGGCGCTGTGCAAGCTGCTGCTGTCCAAGCCCGACCTGCTCCTCCTCGACGAGCCGACCAACCACCTCGACGCCGAGTCCGTCGCCTGGCTCGAGCGGGCCCTGCAGGAGTACCCGGGCACCGTCGTGGCCATCACCCACGACCGCTACTTCCTCGACAACGTCGCCGAGTGGATCCTCGAGCTCGACCGCGGCCGCGGCTACCCGTACCAGGGCAACTACTCGGGCTGGCTCGAGCAGAAGCAGGCCCGCATGGAGCAGGAGGACAAGCAGGACGCCAAGAAGCGCGAGACCCTCCAGCGCGAGCTGGAGTGGATCCGCATGTCGCCCAAGGCCAAGCAGTCCAAGGGCAAGGCCCGCCTGTCCTCCTTCGAGGAGCTCCGGGCCCAGGCCGACGCCGGGTCCGGCCGGCTGGAGAAGCTGGAGATCGCCATCCCGCCCGGGGACCGCCTCGGCGACCAGGTCATCGACTTCGCGCACGTCACCAAGGGCTTCGAGGACCGGCTCCTGATCGACGACCTGTCCTTCAAGCTGCCGCCGGCCGGCATCGTCGGCGTGATCGGGGCCAACGGCGCGGGCAAGACGACCACCTTCAAGCTGATCACCGGCGCCGAGCAGCCCGACGACGGCTCGATCACGATCGGCAAGACCGTGCAGCTCTCCTACGTCGACCAGGACAGCGACGTCCTCGACGACGACCGGACCGTCTACGAGGAGATCACCGGCGGGGTCGACCTGCTGAAGATCGGCAAGCGCGAGATCAACGGCCGCGCCTACGTGGCGTCGTTCAACTTCAAGGGCTCCGACCAGCAGAAGAAGGTCGGCGTGCTCTCCGGCGGCGAGCGCAACCGCGTGCTGCTGGCCAAGAAGCTGAAGGAGGGCGGCAACGTCATCCTCCTCGACGAGCCGACCAACGACCTCGACGTCGACACCCTGCGCGCCCTCGAGGACGCGCTGGAGACCTTCCCCGGGTGCGCCGTGGTCATCTCCCACGACCGCTGGTTCCTCGACCGCCTCGCCACCCACGTGCTCGCATTCGAGGGCGACTCGGTCGTCCGGTGGTTCGAGGGGAACTTCACCGAGTACGAGGAGTGGCGCAAGAAGGAGTTCGGCGCCGAGGCCGTCCAGCCGCACCGGATCAAGTACAAGCCGATCACCCGGTAGCCGTCGGCGGTTCCGGTCGTGCCCGATCGGGTAGACCGGGCGGCCATGGCGCAGGGGACGGACACGACCACCATCGAGACCAGGGGATCGATCCTCGGCACGCGCGTCCAGCGGGTCGAGGACCCGGCGCTGCTCCGCGGGAGGTCGTCCTTCATCGACGACGTGGCCGAGCGCGACGAGCGCCTCGCCGGCGCCCTCCACCTCGCCTTCGTCCGGTCCCAGACGGCGGCGGGCACGATCGAGTCGATCGACACCGCCGACGCCGCGGCCATGCCCGGCGTGGTCGCCGTGCTCACGGCCGCCGACGTGGCCGAGGACGACCTCCGGCCGCCGCGCTCGTCGCCGCTGCTCGCGCTCGACCTGGAGCAGCCGCTCCTGGCCGACGGGCGCGTCTGCTTCGTCGGCCAGCCGGTCGCCGTCGTGGTCGCCGAGTCCAAGGCCCAGGCCGTCGACGCTGCCGAGGCGGTCTGGGCCGACGTCACGCCCGCCGAGCCGGTCCTCGACGTCGAGGCCGCCCTCGCCGGTGACGTGCTCGTCCACCCCGAGGCCGGCACGAACCTGTGCCTGGACAAGGGCGACGAGCCCGTCCTCGAGCCGGGCGACGACGAGGTCGCCGTCTCCCTGCGGATGGTCAACCAGCGCATGGCCGCCGTCCCGCTCGAGGGCCGGGTCGTGGCCGCCCGCTGGGACGACGTCGACGGGTCGCCTCGGCTGACCCAGTGGTCCTGCACCCAGGGCGCCCACGGCACCCGGGACGAGCTGGCCCACGTGTTCGGCCTCGACCCCGCCCAGGTGCACGTCATCACCCCCGACGTCGGCGGCGGGTTCGGCGCCAAGCACGGCACCACGCCCGAGGAGCTCGTCGCGACCTGGGTCGCCCGCCGCCTCGGCCGCCCGGTCCGCTGGGCCGAGACGCGCTCGGAGAACCTGGTCGGCATGGTCCAGGGCCGCGGCCAGGTCCAGTACGCCACCCTCACCGGCACCCGCGACGGCCGCATCACCGGCTACGCCCTCGACGTGGTCCAGGACGCCGGCGCGTTCGCCGGCTCCGGTGGCGTGCTGCCCTACATGACCCGCCTCATGGCCCCCGGCGTCTACGCGCTCGACCGCGTCCCGGCCCGGATCCGCTCGGTCGTCACCAACACGTGCAACGTCGGCGCGTACCGGGGCGCGGGCCGGCCCGAGGCCGCGGCCGCGATCGAGCGCATGGTCGACCGGTTCGCCCACGAGATCGGCACGGACCCCGTCGAGGTCCGCCGCCGCAACCTCCTGCCCGCCGACGCCTTCCCGCTGACCACGGCGACCGGGGGCCAGTACGACTCCGGCGACTACGCCGCCGTGCTCGACGCCGTCCTCGAGGCCGCCGGCTACGAGGAGCTCCGGGCCGAGCAGGCCCGGCGCCGGGCCGCGGGCGACCCGGTCGCCCTCGGGATCGGCGTCTCGGTCTACGTCGAGATCACCAACGTGATGAGCCAGTCCGAGTACGGCTCGGTGGAGATCACCGCCGAGGGAGGCGCGATCGTGCGCACCGGCTCCTCGGCCCACGGCCAGGGCCACCACACCGCCTGGGCCATGCTCGTCTCGGACCGGACCGGCATCCCGATCGAGTCGATCGAGGTCCGCCACGGCGACACCGACGACGTGCCCCGGGGTGGTGGGACCGGCGGCTCCAAGTCGCTCCAGATCGGCGGGTCGGCGGCGGCCGCAGCCGCCGAGGTGGTGGTCGAGGAGGCACGGCGCCTGGCCGCCGACCTGCTCGAGTGCGCGGTCGACGACGTGGTGCACGACCCGGGCGCCGGCACGTTCGCCGTGGCCGGCGTGCCGACGTCGGCCCGCACGTGGGCCGACGTCCACGCCGCGGCGAGCGCATCGGGCCTCGAGGCGCTCATCGGCGAGACCGACTTCTCCCCCGGTGGCTCCACCTTCCCCTTCGGCGCCCACGTCGCCGTGGTCGAGGTCGACACCGCCACGGGGAAGGTGACGCCGCTGCGCCACGTCGCCGTCGACGACGCCGGCACGATCATCAACCCGCTCCTCGTCGACGGGCAGGTGCACGGCGGCGTCGCCGCCGGCATCTCCCAGGCCCTGTACGAGGAGGTCGTCTTCGACGGGGACGGCAACCCGCTCACGTCCAACCTCGCCGACTACTCCTTCCCCGCCGCCACCGAGCTGCCGCCCGTCGAGCGGGTGCCCCACGAGACACCCACCCCGCACAACCCCCTCGGCGCCAAGGGCATCGGCGAGTCCGGGACCATCGGGGCCACCCCGGCCGTGCAGAACGCCGTCGTCGACGCCCTGGCCCACCTCGGCGTGGTCCACGTCGACCTCCCGTGCACCCCGGAGCGGGTCTGGTCCGAGATCCGCTGGGCGGCCGAGCGGTGACCCGCCCCGCCCTGCCCGACGTCGCGCTCGTCCGCGTCCACCACGACCAGCCCACCGAGGCCGACCCGGGCGGCGCGACCCGGGCCGCGCTCGGCTCGCTCGGCCTCGCCGCCGACGTGGAGCCGGGCCGGTCCGTGGCCGTGGCCGTGGGCTCCCGGGGCATCGCCGACCTCGCGCCGGTGGTCGCCGCCACCGTCGCTCACCTCCGCGACGACCTCGGCCTCGTCCCCTTCGTCGTGCCCGCCATGGGCTCCCACGGCGGGGGCGACGCCCCCGGGCAGGAGCGGGTGCTGGCCGGCTACGGGATCACCGAGGACGCGCTCGGCTGCCCCGTGCGCTCCCAGATGGAGGTGGTCGTCCTCGGCGAGGCGACCGTGACCGGCCTCGACCGCCCCTTCCCCGTCGTCATCGACCGCCTGGCGGCCGCCGCCGACCACGTCGTGGTCGTCAACCGCGTCAAGCCCCACACCCACATGGAGGGCCCGGTCGAGAGCGGCCTGGCCAAGATGCTCCTGATCGGGCTCGGCAAGCGCGAGGGCGCCTCCGCGTACCACCGCGCCACGTTCGACGCGACCTGGCCCGACATGGTCGACGCCGCGCTGCCCCTCCTGCTGTCGCAGGTGTCGGTCCTCGCCGCGGTGGGCATCGTCGAGAACGCCGCCGACCGGACCGCCCGGGTCGCCGCGTGCCGGGGCCGGGACGTCGCGGCCGAGGAGCCGGCCCTGCTCGACCACGCCCGGGCCCTGCTGCCCGTGCTCCCCTTCGACGACGTCGACGTCGCGCTGATCGACCGGATCGGCAAGGACGTGTCGGGCACGGGCTGGGACCCGAACGTGCTGGGTCGCAAGCACAGCATCCACGAGCCCGGGACCACCGCCCCGCGGGTCCGCACGGTCGCCGTGCGCGCCCTCACCGAGGCGACGCACGGCAACGCGCTGGGCATCGGTCTGGCCGAGCTGTGCCGGACCCGGGCGGTGGAGGCCATGGACCGGGACGCCACCTGGCTCAACGCCGTGACCAGCGGCGACCTCGCCGCCGGCATGCTGCCCGTCCACCTCGACACCGACCTCGAGCTCCTCCAGGCGTGCAGCAGCCGCAACGGGCTCCGCGACCTCGCCACGTGCCGCCTGGTGTGGTTCCGCTCGACGCTCGAGGTCGAGCTGCTGGCCTGCTCCGGTGCCCTGCTCGACGTCGTCGGCGACCGGTCCGACCTGGAGGTCCTCACGCCCCGCCGGCCGCTGCCCCTGGACGCCGCGGGGAACCTCCCGGACCTGGTGCCCGGACCCGACGACGACGTCTGGCGCTGAGCGCCGGTCAGGCCGGCGCGTCGACGGCGTGGTCGACGAGCGCCTGCTTGTCGCACCACTCGAGGGTCTGGACGTGCGTCGCGGCCAGCACCACCTTCGGGGCCCTGCCCGCCTCCAGCGCCTCCTGCCAGCGGGGCGCGCACAGGCACCAGCGGTCGCCGTCGCGCAGCCCGGGGAAGCCGAAGGCGGGCATCGGGGTCGACAGGTCGTTGCCGACCGAGGCCGAGAACTCGAGGAACTCGTCGGTGACCACGGCGCAGACGGTGTGCACGCCGTGGTCGTCGCCCCCGGTGTTGCAGCACCCGTCCCGGTAGAAGCCGGTCATCGGATCGGTCGAGCACGGCTCGAGCTCGCCACCCAGCACGTTCTTCGCCTGCTTCTGGTTCGTGGACATGGCCCCAGTCTGGACCGGCGGGACCCGCGGACCTCCCCGGGGGTCGCGCACAAGCCCTCAAGTCTCCCTGATCCCTGCCGATGGGGAGGGCATGCAGATCTCGGGGGCAACGGCAGCGACGATGGCACCGGTGCAGGCACCGGACATCGCCGAGCTCACCAAGGTGGCCGTCGCCGCCGATCAGGCCAACGCCGCGACCGGCACGGCGGCGGCCGCCAAGGGCGCCATCGCCATCGACCCCGACCCGGCCAAGGGCGGGACCGTCGACGCCTACGCCTGAGGCGACCCCGGGGTCGCCGGCTCCGGGACGACGCCGTGCTCCGGCGCTGCACGTCGCGCCGCGTTGGGGGATGATGTCCCCGTGGTGGCGCGCCTGAGACAGGAGCTCGTGCTCCTCCTCCTCGCCCTGGTCCTCGGCGCCGGGCTGGTGGACGGACTCGTGTCCGAGGAGTGGGACCTGGTCGCGGTGCTCGGCATCGCGCTCGGCCTCGTGGTCGTGCTCGCCACGATCACGGGCCGGGGTCGCAGGTCGGTGGGGATCCGCCCCGACCTGGCCCGGTGGCTCGAGGAGGAGGCGGCCTCGAGGGGCGAGTCGGTGGAGGGCCTCGCCGACCGCTGCATCGCCGCCCACCGCGCCGGGATCACGGCGGAGGACTGACGTGCACGGCCCGGGAGACCTCGTCGTCGACCTCGGGCCCCGCACCCCCGCGCTGGTCGACCTCGGGGGCAAGGGCGCAGCCCTGGCCCGCCTGGTCCACGACGGGCGGCCGGTCCCGGCCACGGCCGTGGTCACCACCTCGGCCTACCGGCGCCTGCTCGCCGACCACGACCTCGCCGCGACGCTGACCGAGGTGGCCTCGTCCCAGGTGCCACCCGACCCCGACGCCGTCGACTCGGCCTTCCTGGCCGCCCACGTCCCCGAGGACGTCGTCGCGGCGATCACCTCGTCGGCCCGACGGCTCGGCCCGCAGGTCGCGGTCCGCTCCTCGGCCTCCGCGGAGGACCTGGCCGACCGGTCCTTCGCCGGCCAGTACCGCTCGTTCCTCGAGGTCCCCACCGAGCCGGAGGCGCTGCTGCGGGCGGTCCGGCTCGTGTGGGCCTCCCTGTGGCACCCGGCCCCGTGGGCCTACCGGCGCGCCTGGGGGATCCCCGACGACGACGTCGCCATGGCGGTCGTGCTGATGGCCATGGTGCCGGCCGACACGGCCGGGGTCGTGTTCACCCGGGACCCGGGAGGCGACGAGGGCGCGATGCGGGTCGAGGCCGTCGACGGGCTCGGCGAGTCCCTCGTGTCCGGCCAGCGGACCCCTCGCTCGTGGATGGTGCCGCGGGACCGCCACCAGCCCCTGCCCGACGGCGCCCCGGCCATGCTCGACGAGCTCCGGACGCTGGCCCTCGACCTCGAGGCCGCCGACGGTCGCGCCCTGGACCTCGAGTGGGCCCACGACGGCACCACGACCTGGGTGGTCCAGTCCCGCCCCATCACCGTGCACGCCGCCGAGGGCGACGGCTTCGACACCGCCGCCGACGACCACGAGCTGACCACGGCCGGCATCGCCGAGATGCTGCCCGGCGTGCTCCCCCCGCTGCGCTGGGAGCTGAACGCGCTGCTCGTCGAGGAGGCCCTGCGCACCACCTTCCACCACCTCGGCGCCGACCTCCCACCCGTCACCACGCGGTTCCTCCGCCGCGTCCGCGGACGGGCCGCCCTCGACCTCGACGTGCTGAAGGAGGTGGCCACCACGATCCCCGGCGGGACCGCGGAGGAGATCGAGCGCCAGTACTTCGGCACCCGGGTCGAGGACCCGCCGGAGGGGCCGCGACCGCGGCGCCGGCGGGCCGGCTCGCTCCTGCGCGACGTGCGCGTCGCCCGGACCCGACGCCACGCCCTCTGCGACGCCGCCATCGTCGTGGCCGCGACCGCGCAGGTGCTCGACGACGTCCCCGACCTCGGTGACCGGGACGACGGCGACCTGCTCGCCTACCGGCTGCGCCTGGTGGACCTCTCCACCCGGGCCATGGCCGCCGAGCTCGCCGTCGCCGCCATCGCCGGCACGGCCTTCGCCCAGCTGGAGGCGGTGCTGGCCGGCCACCTCGGACCCGAGGCCGCCGCGACCTGGGCGATGTCCCTGACCACGGGGGCCGACCTCGCCCCTCCGCCGGCGCCGCAGGCGTCCCGCTCCGTCTTCGCCGGCCCCTCGTGGGCCGAGACGGGTGGGGCGCCGCCCGCGGCCGCGTCGTCCGACGGGGCGGAGCGCCAGCGGAGCGCGCACCGGGCCCTCGCCGGCGAGCTCGCCAGCGACCCGCGCTGGCGGCGCCGACGCATCCTCACCGGCCAGGTCGTCGACGTCCGCCTCCACCTGCTCCGCCGCCTGGCGGCGGACGCCGTCGACGACCTCGGCATCCGGGAGCGGACGAAGGCCGCGGTCCTGGCCCTGGGCGGCGAGGTCCGCCGCGTCCACCTCGAGCTCGGCCGACGGCTCGTGGCCCGCGGCGCCCTCCGGGCCGCGGAGGACCTGGAGCTGCTGACCGGACCCGAGCTCCGCCACGCCCTGGCGGGCCGGCCGCCGGGAACGGCCGTGCTCGGACGTCGGCGGCGGTGGCTCGAGCGGTGGGAGCAGGAGCCCCCGCTGCCCGAGCGCTTCACCGGCGTCCCGACCGAGGTCGCCCCGGTCCCCGGCGGTCCGCGCCTCGACGGTCGAGCCGCCAGCCCCGGCCGGGTGACGGGCCGGGCCCGGGTCGTCCGGTCGCCGACCGAGCACTTCGACGAGGGCGACGTCCTCGTCGCCACCGCCACCGACGCCGGCTGGTCCCCGCTGTTCCTGCTCGCCTCGGCCATCGTCGTCGAGCGGGGCGGGCCGCTCTCCCACGCGGCCATCGTCGCCCGGGAGCTCGGCCTGCCCGCCGTCCTCGACGTCGCCGGTGCGACGGCCCGGCTCGACGGCGCCACCGTGACCGTCGACGGCACGGCGGGCGTGGTGGTGGTCCACGACGAGGTCCCCGCATGAGCGCGGTCACCCCGATCGAGGTCCACGACGCCGTGTTCGTGCCCGCGGTCATGTCCGCCGGGCTGATCTTCTCGGTCGCCACGATCGTCCGCGACCTGCTCCACGACCGCCGCCGGCCGGGGCGCGGCCGGCGGATCCGGGTCGCCGCCATGGCCCTGGCCCGCCACACCCGCACCGGCGAGCCGTCGACCGTGGCCCTGGAGCGGACCCTGCGACCGCGCAGCACCTACCTCCTGCTGGCCGCCACCGCCCTCGGCGCCGCCGCCTACATCGCCGTCGGCGCCACGCTCAACTACACGCGGGGCGGTGGCTACGTCTCCGACATCGCCTGGCTGCTGTCCCTCTCGGCCCTGACCGCCGCCCTCTTCGGCGTGGCCGGCGCCATCGGCCTCGCTCTCGCCGTGTCCTGGCCGCACCCCCCGGGCTGGGCCGCCTCGCTCCTCGTGGTCACGCCCCTCGGGGACGCGACCGGGGACGTGGCCCGCTCCCAGCGGCGCTTCCTCCTCGGCTGGGGCACGATCGCCACCACGACCTGCTTCGGCCTGCTCAGCCTGGGCATCGGCACGACCCGGCGGTCGTTCCTGCGGACCGACCGTGCGATCGCCGACGCGGTCGCGGACGCCGGCTGGGTCGACGACCTGGCCTGGCTCGACGTGCTCGGCTCGACCGAGGTCGCCCTCGCCCTGGCCCTGGTGGTGGGGGTGGCCACGCTGCGCTGCCTGCCATTCGCCGTCGTCTACGTCGGCTCGGTGGTGGCGACCCTGGGCATCGACGCCGTCGTCAAGCTCACCGTCGACCGGCCCCGCCCGCCGGGTACGGCGCTGTCGGCGCTCACCGACTCCTACCCGAGCGGTCACCTCGCCCAGATCGTGCTCATCGCCGGCTTCGTCCCCCTGGCCATCGAGGTGCTCACCGACCTCCGCTGGCACACGCACCTGGTGGGCACCGTCCTGGCCGCGACCGTCGTCATCGCCGGCCTGGGACGGATCGAGCGGGGCGCGCACTGGCCGAGCGACGTGGCCGGCGGGGTGCTCCTGGGCGCCGCCGTGTCGCTCCTCGGCCACTGGGTGCTGGAGTCCTCCCGATGGCACGGCCGCTGCCACGACTGCCCGTGGGTCCCCCACGAGCACCGCGCCCACGGGGCGGTCCACCTCTCGGACCGGGCCGTGGTGATCCTGCGGGACGTCGCGCTCGCGTGGTCGGCGGTCGCCATCGTGGCCATCGGCGTCCTCGGCGGGGTGCGCGGCATCCCCCGCAGCCCCGACAGCGACCTGCTCGGACGGCAGATCGAGGGGCCGCTCGTCGTGGCGGCCATGGTGGTCCTCGTGGTGGCCTGGGCCATCGCCGTCCACTGGAACGGGGCCGGCGCCGTCGGGCTCGTCGTCGGGGGCTCCGTGCTGGCCGTGCTGTCCTCGCTCACCCACCACCCGTGGATCTCGGTCGCGATCGCCGTGGCCTTCGTGGTCCCCGCCGTCGCGCTGTGGCTGGCCTGGCAGCACGACCGACCGCGGAGCTCGCTGATCCTGCTGGCGGGCACGACCGCGTTCCTGCTGATCGGCGTCTACGGCGCATCGGCCGCGACCTACGGCCACTTCTTCGGCTCCCAGCACCCGTCGTCGACCACGGCCGCGCTGCCGCTGGACCGGGTCGAGTGGGTGCTGGCCGGCGCCGTGACCGACGACGGGTTCGAGGTGCGGGCCCGGACCACCGAGGCCGGGGTGGCCGTGGGCCTCACCGTGCACGACGGGGTCGGCCGGGTCGTGGCCATGGCGGAGCCGCGCCCGGCGCCGACGACGCGGATCGTGTCGCTGGCCGTGGACGGACTGGCACCGGCGACCACCTACGACTACGTGCTCGTGGTCGACGGCGAGCCGGACGCCACCCGCGGGCGAGGCCAGGCCCGCACCTTCCCCGACGGCCCGGCGGACCTGCGCTTCGCGTTCGCGTCCTGCGCCCGCACGGGCTCGAACGGCCAGGTGTTCGACGCCATCCGCGCCGTCGACCCGGACCTGTACGTCGTGACCGGCGACCTCCACTACGGCAACCCGGACCGCGCCGATCCCGAGCTGTTCCGCGAGCTGCTCGCCCGGGCCCTCACGGCGCCGGCGCAGGCCGCGCTGTACCGCCACGCCGCCTTCGCCTACGTCTGGGACGACCACGACTACGGCCCCAACGACGCGGACGGCTCCTCCCCCACGCGGGCGACGGCGCAGGCCTTCTACCGCGAGGCGATCCCCAGCCACGTCGACACCCCGACCGGGCCGATCGACCAGGCCTTCACCGCCGGGCGGGTCCGCGTCGTCATCACCGACACCCGCTCGGATCGCTCGCCGTCCTCGATCCTGGGCGAGGCGCAGACTGCCTGGCTGCTCGACGAGCTGCGCCGCGCCGACGAGCACGCCCTCGTGCTGTGGATCACCTCGGTGCCCTGGGTCGCTCCCGACGACCCGACCCGCGACGACTGGGGTGCCCACTTCGACGACCGCACCCGCATCCTCGACCTCCTGGCCGAGGAGGAGGTCGACAACCTCGTGATGGTCAGCGGCGACGCCCACATGGTCGCGATCGACGACGGCACCAACACCGGGGGCTTCCCCCTCCTCCACGCCGCGGCCCTGGACCGTCCCGGGACCGAGAAGGGCGGTCCCTACAGCCACGGCACCTTCCCGGGAGCCGGGCAGTTCGGGCTGGTGGAGGTCGACGACGACGGGGGCGACCGCATCGAGGTGACCCTGTCGGGGCGGACCTACGACGGGCGGGTCCTGGTCGAGCACCGCTTCGGGGTGGACGTCCCCGACCCGGCCCGCTGACCCTCAGGCGTCGAGCAGACCCAGCACCCTCGCGGCCTGGGCCACGGCGTCCCCGTCGTCGGGGGTCAGGCGCAGCTCGGGTGCGGTCGGCGCCTCGTAGGGGTCGTCGATCCCGGTGAAGCCGGGCAGCTCCCCGGCTCGGGCCTTCGCGTAGAGGCCCTTGGGGTCGCGGGCCTCGCACACCTCGAGGGGCGTGTCGACGAAGACCTCCAGGAACGGCAGGCCGGCCAGGTCGTGGATCTCGCGGACCCGGGCCCGGTCGGCTGCGTAGGGCGAGATGACGGGCACGACGGCGACCACGCCGGCGTCGGCGAACAGGCGTGCCACCTCGCCGACGCGCCGGACGTTCTCGGCCCGGTCCTCGGCCGAGAAGCCGAGGTCGCCGTTGAGCCCGTGGCGGAGGTTGTCCCCGTCCAGCAGGTAGGCGGGTCGCCCGGTCGCGACCAGCGTCCGCTCCACCTCGACGGCGACGGTCGACTTGCCCGAGCCGGACAGGCCGGTGAGCCACACGGTCGCGCCCTTCGACGGGCGGGCGTCGCGGGCGAGCGCCGAGGGGTGCCAGACGACGCCCGGGGTGACGCGGCCGGCCACGGGGTCAGAGCACCATGCCGGCGGCGACCGTGTTGTTGGTCGCCTCGTCCACGAGGATGAAGCTGCCCGTGGTCCGGTTCCGCCGGTACTCGTCGACGAACAGCGGCGCCGTCGTCCGCAGCGTGACCCGTCCGATCTCGTTGAGGGCGAGCTCGTCGGCGTCCTCGTCCCGGTGCAGGGTGTTGACGTCCAGGCGGTACTGCAGGTCGGTGACCATGGCCCGGGCCCAGCGGGTCGTGTGCTTGATGGCCAGCTTCTGGCGGGGCCGGATGGCCCCGGCCTCGGACATCCAGCAGACCATGGCCTCGATGTCCTGGCTGGACGTCGGCTGGTTCTTCGGGCGGCAGATCATGTCGCCCCGGGAGATGTCGATCTCGTCGGCCAGGCGCACCGTGACCGCCATGGGCGCGTACGCCTCCTCGACCGGCCCGCTGGGGCCGTCGATGGACGTGATCGTCGAGGTGAACCCGGAGGGCAGCACGACGACCTCGTCGCCCGGCTTGAGCACGCCGCCCGCGACGGTCCCGGCGTAGCCCCGGTAGTCCAGGCCCTGGGACGACATGGGCCGGACGACGTACTGGACGGGGAACCGGGTGTCGATGAGGTTCCGGTCCGACGCGATGTGGACCTCCTCGAGGAACCGGAGCAGGGGCAGGCCCTGGTACCAGTCCATGTTCGTGGAGCGGTCCACGACGTTGTCGCCCTTCAGCGCGGAGACCGGGATGAAGGTGAGGTCGGCGACGTCGAGCTTCGTCGCGAACTCGCGGAACTCGCCCTTGATCTCCTCGAAGCGCTCCTCGGACCAGTCGACGAGGTCCATCTTGTTGATGCACACGACCAGGTGCGGGATGCGCAGCAGCGACGCGAGGAACGCGTGGCGGCGGGACTGCTCGACGATGCCGTTGCGGGCGTCGACCAGGATCAGGGCCACGTTGGCCGTCGAGGCGCCCGTGACCATGTTCCGCGTGTACTGGATGTGCCCCGGGGTGTCGGCGATGATGAACTTCCGCCGGGGGGTGGCGAAGTACCGGTAGGCGACGTCGATCGTGATGCCCTGCTCGCGCTCGGCCCGCAGGCCGTCGGTGAGCAGCGCCAGGTTCGTGTACTCGTCGCCCCGGGCCCGCGACGTGGCCTCGACCGCGTCGAGCTGGTCCTGGAAGATCGTCTTGGAGTCGAACAGCAGGCGCCCGATGAGGGTCGACTTGCCGTCGTCGACCGAGCCGGCCGTGGCGAAGCGCAGCAGCTCGCTCACGAGAGGTAGCCCTCCGGGCTCAGGGTCTGCGGCGTCGCCGCAGCCGTGCCGGCTGCTCGCAACCAACCCGAAGGGTTGGCGCGCTCCCGACGCCGGCGTTCCTCGAGCTCTCCCACTAGAAGTAGCCCTCCTTCTTGCGGTCCTCCATGGCGGCCTCGCTGACGCGGTCGTCGGCCCGGGTGGCGCCCCGCTCGGTGATGCGGGTGGCGGCCACCTCCTCGATGATCTCGTCGTAGGTGCCGGCTGCGGACTCCACCGCGCCCGTGCACGTCATGTCGCCGATGGTCCGGTAGCGGACGGTCTCGGTGAAGACCTCCTCGCCGTCCATCCGCTCGATGAACTCCGACTCGGACAGCAGCATGCCGTCGCGCTCGAAGACGCGGCGCTGGTGGGAGAAGTAGATCGAGGGGATCTCGACCTCCTCCTCCTTCAGGTACTGCCAGACGTCGAGCTCGGTCCAGTTGCTGATCGGGAACACCCGGATGTGCTCGCCCTGGCGGTGGCGGCCGTTGTAGAGGCTCCACAGCTCGGGGCGCTGGCTCTTGGGGTCCCACTGGCCGAAGTCGTCCCGGAAGGAGAAGACGCGCTCCTTGGCGCGGGCCTTCTCCTCGTCACGGCGGGCGCCGCCGAACACGGCGTCGAAGCGGTGCTCCTCGATGGCGTCGAGCAGGGTCGTGGTCTGGAGCATGTTGCGGCTGGCCCGGGGACCGGTCTGCTCCACGACGCGGCCGGCGTCGATCGAGTCCTGCACCGAGGCCACGACGAGGCGGGCGCCGGCGCGCTCGAGCCGGCGGTCCCGGAAGTCGATGACCTCGGGGAAGTTGTGGCCGGTGTCCACGTGCATGACCGGGAACGGGATCGGCGCCGGGGCGAAGGCGCGGATGGCCAGCTCCAGCATGATCACGGAGTCCTTGCCACCCGAGAAGAGCAGGACGGGGCGCTCGAACTCGGCCGCCACCTCCCGGATGATGTGGATGCCCTCGGCCTCGAGGGCTCGCAGGTGGGACAGCTCGTAGCTCATCGGGGGGCGCCGCTCGCTCGCGCTCGGGGGTGGGTCGCGCCGTCGCGGCCTTCGCAGGGCCGACCGGACAGCAGCGGCCAAATGTACGGTCGGCCGACGTTGCTAGACAATCCCGCGTGCCGGACGCCCCGACCGTGACCGCCGCCGACCACGCCCTGGCCCACCGCCTGGCGACCGGGGCGGGCGAGCTGCTCCTCGAGGTGCGCGCCGGGATGGCCGACGGCGTGCGCGACGGCTCGGTCGACCCGCGGGTGCTCAAGGACGAGGGTGATCGGCGGGCGAACGAGTGGCTCCTCGCCGAGCTCGAGGCGGCCCGGACCGCCGGCACCATCCCCGCCGACGACGGCGTCCTGTCCGAGGAGGCCCGCTCCACCCACGGCGACGAGGGCCGCCTCGCCGCCCGCCGGGTGTGGATCATCGACCCCCTGGACGGGACCCGGGAGTTCTCCGAGCCCGACCGCGACGACTGGGCCGTCCACGTCGCCCTGTGCGTCGACGGCGACCCGGTCTGCGGCGCCGTCGCGCTGCCGGCGCTGGGCACCACGCTGTCCACCGCCGACGAGCCGGGTGCGCTGCCCCCGGTCGGCGACCCGGCCCGGGTCGTGGTCAGCCGGACCCGCCCGCCGGCCGAGGCCGAGGTCGTGCGGGCCGCGCTCGGCGGGGTGCTCGTCGGGATGGGCTCGGCCGGGGCCAAGGCCATGGCCGTCCTCCGGGGCGAGGTCGACTGCTACCCCCACTCCGGCGGCCAGTACGAGTGGGACTCGGCGGCGCCGGTCGCCGTGGCCCGCCACCACGGCCTCCACGCCACCCGCCTCGACGGCTCGCCGCTCGTCTACAACCGGGCCGACCCGTACCTGCCCGACCTGCTCGTGTGCCGGCCCGAGCTGGCCGAGGCCGCCCTCGCCGCCCTCGGCACCGCCCCGTGAGCGAGCCGCTCGCCCCGACCCCGCCCGACGGCTGGAAGGCGGTGCGGTGGGAGGTCGCCGACCACGTCGGTCGCCTGACCCTCGCCCGCCCGCACCGCCGCAACGCCTGGACCGGGCGCATGCACCTCGAGTACCGCTGGGCCCTCGCGCTCGCCGAGGCCGACCCCGACGTCCGCGCCGTCCTCGTCACCGGTGCCCCCTCGGACGACGGGCGCACCGCCTTCTGCGTCGGCGCCGACGCGAAGGCGCTCGAGGGCCACGTCGAGCGGGGCGGCTACGACGACGGGCTGCGGGGCACCGAGCCGCCCATGCCCGCCGTGGACGAGCCGTGGCGGGCCGACTTCGCCTTCCAGCTGGGCATGTCCACGCCCGTGGTCGCATCGGTCAACGGCGCCGCCGCCGGCGTCGGCCTGGTGGTCGCCTGCTTCGCCGACGTCCGCTTCGCCGTCTCCGGCGCCGCCCTCACCACCGCCGCACCCAAGCTCGGCTACCCGGCCGAGTACGGGCTGTCCTGGCTGCTCCCCCGCCTCGTCGGGGCCGGGCGCGCCGCCGACTGGCTCCTCTCGGGTCGCCGGTTCACCACCGACGAGGCCGGCGAGGTCGGCCTGTTCTCCGCCGTGCTCCCCGCCGACGAGCTCGACGCCCACGTGGAGGCCTACCTTGCCGACCTGGCCCGCCACACGTCGCCGGCGTCGGTGGCCACGACCAAGGCGCAGCTGTGGGGCGACCTGCTCCACGACGATCCGGCCGGCTCGGTCCGCACCTCCCAGCGCCTGCTGCGGGAGATGGCGACCGGTCCCGACTTCGCCGAGGGGACCCGCGCCCTGGCCGAGCGGCGGCGACCCGAGTTCTGAGCAGACCGGACGTGCGCACCCGAATGCCCGGAGCCGTCACCGGGTAGAGCGCGCCCCATGGTGCGCAACCGAGACGACGTCGACCGCCCGAGGACCCCGGACCGCGAGTCGGACGCCCGTCGGGAGCCGGACGCCCGTCGGGAGCCGGGCATCGGTGACCGGGGACCCGATCCCACGGCAGCGGACCCCGAGACCCCCGGACCCGCGCCCCGCAGCGACGCTCCCGACGGACCGGCGACGACGGAGCGTCCGGAGCCGGAGGTGATCAACCGCTACGAGGGCACCGGCGTCACGCCCACCATGGTCGGGCTGCTCGTCGCCGCCGTCGCCCTCGTCGTGCTCCTGGCCCAGAACACGACCTCGGTGCCGTTCCGGTTCCTGTCCTTCCGGGCCGAGGTCCCGCTCTTCGTCGTGCTGCTCACGACGGCGCTCGGCTCGGCCACCGCCGCCCTCGTCGCCGCCCAGCTGTGGCGTCGGCGTCGCCGCCGGGTCCGCAACGAGCGCGAGGAGCTCGAGCGCCTCCGCCGCCAGCGGGGCGCCTGAGGCTCACGGCGCCTGGGTCAGCGACAGCCGGTTGCCGTCCGGGTCGCGGAACCAGGCCACCGATGCGCCGCCGGGTGAGACCCACACGCCGTCGTCGTCCTGGGCCATGCCGTCGAAGCGCTCGAACCGGATGCCGGCATCGGACAGGCGACGGACGTTGGCGGGCAGGTCCTCCACCGTCCAGCCCGCCGTGGTCCCCGTCGGCTCGGGCACCCCGGGCACGACCGCCAGCCGCAGCGGCGCCCCCCGCCGTCGAGGACGGTGCCGCTCGGATCCTGGTGCAGCACCGGGAGTCCCAGGACGTCTGCGTAGAAGGCGGTGGCCCGGGCGGCGTCCGTGACGCCGACGAAGCCCATGAACGTCTGCCCCTCCAGCACGTCCCGACCGTAGACCCGGCGACCCGGGGACCCGGCGACCCGGACGTGCGCCCGGGCCCGGTCAGCGGCGACCGATCTCCCGAAGGACCTCCTCGGTGTGCTCGCCCAACCCGGGGACGCCGCCTCCCGGACCGGCGGGCGTCGCCGAGAAGTCGACCGGTGTGGCCACGCTGCGGTGCGCCGGGGCGCCGGAGCCGGCCGGGACGTCGACGAAGGCGCCCACGGCCGCGGCCTGCGGGTCGTCGGCCGCGTCGGCGAGCGTGTTCACCGGTGCCCACCAGACGTCGTGGTCGTCGAAGCGAGCGATCCACTCGTCCCGGGTGCGGGACGCGAACACCTCGTCGAGCACGGCGATGATCGCGGCCCGGGCCTTCCACCGGGGCTTGGCCTCGGCGTAGGACGGGTCCCGGAGCCGGTCGTCGTCGACCGCGGCGACCAGGCCGGGCCAGTGGCGGTCGGCCTCCAGGCCGAGCAGCCAGAACCAGCGGCCGTCGCCCGCCTCGTAGGCGTTCACGAGGGGCTGGGACGACTCGGTCCGGGGCTCGGTCGGCGCGTGCTTGCCGTAGCGGAGCTGGATCGAGAGCGGCCAGCCCGTCGTGTAGATGCCGGCCCGGAGCAGGGACGTGTCGACCAGCTGGCCCTCCCCGGTCCGCTCACGGGCCAGGAGGGCGGCGCAGATCGCCGCGGTGATGGTCGTGCCGGTGACGTGGTCGCCGACCGCCCCACCGGGCGCCACCGGGGGGACCCCGGGCGGCACCGAGTGGGCGGCGAGACCGGACCGGGCGAAGAACGCCCCGATGTCGTAGCCGGCCCGGTGGGCGTCGGGCCCGGTGGCGCCGAAGCCGGAGACCCGGGCGTAGACCAGGCGGGGACGCTCGGCCAGGAGCGCCCCGGGCCCCAGGCCCAGGCGCTCGAGCGCATCGGGGCGGAGGTTGGAGAGGAACACGTCCGCCGTGTCGACGATGGCGAGGAGGTCCTCGACGGCCGCGGGGTCGCGCAGGTCGAGCACGACGCTGCGCTTGCCCCGGTTGTCGAGGTCGAAGGGCGGCGACTGCGGCTCGCCGTGGCCCGACAGGACGGCGAACAGGCGTCGCATCGGATCGCCCTCGGGCGACTCGACCTTGATGACGTCTGCGCCCCAGTCGGCCAGCAGGCCCCCCGCACCCGGGCCGGCGACCCACGCCCCGACCTCGACGACCCGGATCCCCTCGAGCGCACGCATGCCCGGCATCCTGCCCGACCCGCACCCGCGCTCGCAGCGGGGCCGGACGCCGCGAAAACCGCCGGGCGGGTGTCCGATCGCCGCCGCACGGTGCGACACTGGCCCGATGGCACCGACCAGCACCACCGGCGCCGCGGAGCCGACCGCGCCGGCCGACGTCGAGCACCACGCCTTCTCGGACACGCCGCCCTGGCTCGTCGAGCGCGACGAGCTCCGGTGGCTCCCGCCGCTCGCCCTGGCCCGGCGCGTCGTCCAGGCCGACATCCCCCGGATCACCAGGCCGGGCACCCTCCCGCCGGCCAAGCGCGTCGGCAAGGTCGTCCGACACCTGGGCTGGGCCGTCGGGCGCTGGTACGCGGGCGCGCGCCGCGACGGCGGCTCGCCGTCGCGGGCCGACCTGTCCCGCCGCCTGCGGGTCGCTGCCGAGGCCCTCGGCCCGACCTACATCAAGCTCGCCCAGATCATCTCCTCGGGCGAGGGCCTGTTCCCCGAGGAGCTGGTCGCCGAGACCAAGAAGTGCCGGGACCAGGTGCCGCCCGAGCCGTGGGAGGAGATCCGCCGGGTCGTCGAGGAGGACCTCGGCCACTCCATCCACGACCTCTTCTCGTCCTTCGAGACCGAGCCGATGGCGGCCGCGTCGATCGCGCAGGTCCACCGGGCGACGCTGCGCACCGGCGAGGAGGTCGTGGTCAAGGTGCAGCGACCCACGGTCGCCACCCGGGTCCGCGAGGACCTGCGGGTCATGGCCTGGCTCGCCCCCAAGCTCGTCGGCCGCATCCCCATCGCGGCCCTGGCCAACCCGCCGGCGCTCGTCGAGCTGTTCGCCGAGACGATCTCCGAGGAGCTCGACTTCCGCCTCGAGGCCGAGAACATGCTCGACGTGGCCCGGTCCTTCGCCGAGCTCGACCAGCGGGACTACGTCATCCCCCGCCCCCACCCCGAGCTGGTCACCCGCCGGGTGCTGGTCATGGAGCGCCTCGACGGCTTCATGTTCGACGACGTGTCCGGCATGAAGGACGCGGGCGTCGACACCGTCCAGGTCGTGCGCACCGGCATGATCGGCTTCTTCGAGGGCGCCCTGATCCACGGCATCTTCCACGGCGACCTGCACGGCGGGAACCTCTACATCCGGCCAGACGGCAAGACCGCGCTGCTCGACTTCGGCATCACCGGACGGCTCTCGCAGTTCAAGCGCAACGCGTTCCTGCGCCTGCTCATGTCGGGCACCTCCAACGACCCGATCGGCCAGCTCGCCGCCTTCCGCGACCTCGGCGCCCTCCCGCCCGACACCGACCTGGAGGCCGTGGCCAGGGACCTGGGCCTGGACCGCCAGGAGGTGTTCGACCCCACCAAGGTCGACGGTGACGTGCTCGTCGCCGAGATCCAGCGGATCATCAAGGCGCTGCTCGGCTACGGGGCGAAGATCCCCAAGGAGCTCATGCTCTTCACCAAGAACATGATGTTCATCGACGGGGCCATCGCCACCCTCGCCCCCGACCTCGACATCCTCGAGGAGATCGCCTCGATCACGATGTACTTCGCGACGCGGCACGGGCAGACGATCGCCGCCCAGATCGGCGTCGACCCCGACGCGTGGGAGCTGGACATGGAGGGCGTCAAGGCCGGCTTCGGGCTCGGCGACGACGTCGACCGCCTCACCTACCGCGACCTCCAGGAGCGCCGGGAGACCATCCGGAAGCGCCTCGAGGGCCGGACCCTGCAGTAGGCCCCGTGCCCGCACGGGGCCCGGTCGAGGTCGCCCCCGGGGTCCTCGTCGCCACCAGCCGGTTCATGGCCACCAACACCACGGTGGTGCGCGCCGGTCGACGGGCCCTCGTCGTCGACCCCGGGGTGCACCCCGACGAGCTCGACGCGCTGGCCGCCCACGTGGGCGGTGCCGGGCTCGACGTGGTCGGGGGCTTCGCCACCCACGCGCACTGGGACCACGTCCTGTGGCACCGCGACCTGGGCGACGTGCCGCGCTGGGCCACGCCGACCACGGCGACGCGCGCCGCCACCCGGCACGCCGACCTGGTCGACGAGGCCGAGGCCGTCACCGTGGTCGACGAGGGCGCGATGGGCGCGCTCGTCCCGGTCGTGGGCCCGCTCCCCCTGCACGACCTCGGCTGGCGGGGCCCGGAGGTCCTCGTCGTGGCCCACGACGCCCACGAGCCCGGCCACGCCGCCCTGCACCTCCCCGAGCTGGGCCTGCTCGTGGCCGGCGACATGGGCTCCGACGTCGAGGTGCCCCTCCTCGCCCACGGCGTCCCCGCACCCGCGGCCCTGCTCGACCACCACGCCGGGCTGGACGCCCTCGCTGCGCTCGACCACGTCGACGTGGTCGTGACCGGCCACGGCCACGTCTGCGACGGCGCCATGTGGCGACGCCGCCTCGACGCGGATCGCGCCTACCTGGACGACCTGCTCCGGGCCCGTCCCGGCGACGACCCCCGGATCGACGAGGCGTGGCTCGTGGAGGCCGACGCCGCCATGCGGGCCGGGCTGGACAAGGCGGCGTGGCGCCGGTGGGTGCGGGACCTGCCCCCCGTCGACGCCCCGACGTCGGCCGCGGTGCGCGACGGCCTCGCCCGCTTCCTCGGACCCGCCCCCGGGGTCGTGGCCACCTACGACGCCCTCCCCGGCGAGGTCGCCCTCGACGGCCTGCTCGCCGGGCCCGAGGCCGGCCTGCTCGCCGCACCGGCGCCCGACGGCGAGGAGCCCCCGGTGCTGGCCGAGTCCGTGGTCCTGCCCCGCATCGCCGACGACGGCCGGGTCACGTGGCACCGGGCCACGGGACCGGCCGAGGCGCACCGCTTCGGCATCGCCCAGCCCCGGGCCGACGCCCCCGAGGTCGACCCCGCGACCTTCGACGTGGTCCTCGTGCCCGGACGGTGCTTCGACCGGCGCGGCGTCCGACTCGGCCGGGGCGGCGGCCACTACGACCGGGTGCTCCCCCGGCTGCGCCCCGGGGCCGCCGTGATCGGGGTGACCACCTCCGGGCGCGTCGTCCCCCGCCTCCCCGCCGAGGACCACGACGTGCCCGTCACGCACCTCGCCACCGAGGCGGGCGTCGTCGCCGTGGGGTGAGCGGTGCCGCGCCAGCACCTACCCTCGCCCGCCGTGCGCCTCGTCATCGCCCGGTGCCAGGTCGACTACCGCGGCCGGCTCACCGCCCACCTCCCCACCGCCGACCGGCTCATCCTGGTCAAGGCCGACGGCTCGATCTCGATCCACTCCGACGACCGGGCCTACAAGCCGCTCAACTGGATGAACCCCCCGTGCACGATCACGACCGACGTCGGCGACGACGGCACCGGCACGTGGACGGTGGTCTCCAAGAAGGGCGAGGAGCTGGAGATCACGATCGAGGAGGTGCACAGCGACACCGCCCGTGACCTGGGCGAGGAGCCGGGACTGGTCAAGGCCGGCGTGGAGGCCCACCTCCAGGAGCTGCTCGCCGAGCGCTGCGAGGTCATCGGCGAGGGCTTCTCCCTCGTCCGGCGCGAGTACCCGACCGACATCGGGCCCGTCGACCTGCTGTGCCGGGACGCCGACGGGGCCGCCGTGGCCGTCGAGGTCAAGCGCCGGGGGGAGATCGACGGCGTCGAGCAGCTCACCCGCTACCTCGAGTTCCTGAACAAGGACACCCGCATGGCCCCGGTCCGGGGCGTGTTCGTGGCCGAGCTGATCAAGCCCCAGGCCAAGGTGCTGGCCGCCGAGCGGGGCATCGCCTGCGTCGAGGTCGACTACGACGAGCTCCAGGGCATCGAGTCGAGCGAGCTCCGCCTCTTCTGACCGACGCCCCGCCCGGCGGCGAGGTCACTCGACCACGTCGCAGCGATCCTCCTCGTTGATCGACTTGTCGACGTCGGTCCCCCGGTCGTCGGAGCCCGGACGTCCGGTGTGCACGTGCTCGTGGAACGCGTGCCCGCCGGGGTCGTCGGCACCCTTGGCGGTCTGGCCCTCGGCCACGTAGCGGCAGCGGGCCGTGCCGTCCCGATCCTCTCGGATCAGGAAGTGGCCGTGGTCGGCGCCGGCGACGCCGGCGGAGGCGGCCAGGGCGCCGCAGGAGATCGCTGCGGCCGCCAGGGCTCGGGTGATGGTGGTGGTCGTGGGCACGGTGTCTCCTCGTGTCGGGTCGGGTTCGTGGGATGGGTTCGTGGGTGGGGGCTCAGGTGCGCGTCGCCGACAGCCGCTCGAGGGCGTCGCGCCAGGTGGGACGCCCCGCGTCGCCCGACACCCGCCAGCGGGTGGTCCGGACCCCCTCGAGCTCGTCGGCCAGGGACCGCACGAGCTCGTGGTGGTCGCCCGAGCGGGCGTAGGCGTCGACGTCGGCGTCGGACTCCCACAGCGAGATCGTCCGGTACCGCCGCCGGAGCGGCTCGGCCGACGACGCGAAGCCGACGGCTCCCGGGGCGTCCGCCAGCTGCGCGCTCGCCCGTCGGGCGCCGTCGAAGAGACGGCCCGTCGACCGCAGCGAGGTCGGGACGAGCTCGGTGGCCACGGCCACGTACTCGCGGTCGGCGCGCAGGGGCGCCAGGGTCCTCCAGGGACGCTTCACGGTGGGTTCCTCCTCGTCGGCGTCGTCGAGGTCGACCGTACGATCGGCCCCCGGTCGGCCACATCCGTGAGATCACCTATTCCGGTGCCCCGCGCCGCCTCCCTACGATCGCCGCGGTGGAGCGACGGGGGATCCGGACGGTCGGGCGGGCGGCGGAGATCGCCCGCGTCCGGGCGCTCGTCGACGGCCTGGCCGGCGGATCGAGCGGAGCCCTCCTGCTCCGGGGCGAGGCGGGCATCGGGAAGTCGCACCTCGCGGCCCTGGCCCGCGACCTCGCCGAGGACGCCGGCGTCCGGGTCGTCGTCGCGGCGGCGGACGAGCTGGCCCGCGACCGTCCGGCGCACCTGCTCGTCCAGGTCGTCGACGCCCTGGCCGGCGCCGCCCCGGTCGGGGGCCCCGACGACGACGCCGCCGGCCCCGGGGACGACCCGGGCTACCGGGCCATCGACCGGTTCCTCGCCACCGTCGAGGGTGCGGCCGGCGCGGCCCCGGTGCTGGTCGTGGCCGAGGACCTGCACTGGGCCGACGAGCTGAGCCTGCGCGGCCTGGCCACCCTCGTCGCCCACCTCGACCAGGTCCCCTGCGCGGTGGTGGCCACCCTGCGCCCCCACCCCCGGCCCCGCCGGCTCGCCAGCCTCGAGGAGGCGGTCGCCGCCCGGGACGCCGAGGTGCTCGAGCTCGTCGGCCTGCCGCCCGACGACGTGGAGCGGTTGGCCGGCTCGCTCCTCGGCGCCCGTCCCGGCGCCGAGCTCCGGGCCAGGCTGGCCGGCGGCGCCGGGAACCCGTTCATGGTGGAGGCCCTGGTCCGTGCCGCGGCGCAGCAGGCCCTGGTGCCCGGCCCGGGCGACGTCGTGGACGTCCCGGCGGGATCGACGCTCCCGTCCTCGCTGACCGACGTGCTGCTCCGACGCGTCGAGGCGCTCCCCGCGTCGACGGCCGAGCTGCTCCGCCTCGCCAGCCTGTTCGGCACCCGGTTCGACGTCGCCCCGGTCGCCGCGCTCGTCGGACGCCCGGTCGTGGACGTCGTGCGCGACATGGTCCCCGCCGTCGGATCCGGCCTGGTCGACGCCGACGACGACCGCCACCGGTTCCGCCACGACCTGGTGCGCGACGCCGTGTACGGGGCGATCCCCGCCGCGTCCCGCTGGGAGCTCCACCGCGCGGCCGCCGACGCCCTGGTCGAGGTCGGCGCACCGGCCCTGCACGTCGCCGAGCAGCACGCGGCCGGGTCCCGTCCCGGTGACCTGGAGGCGGTCCGGTGGCTCCGGGCGGCGGCGACCGAGGCCATGGCCCTCGACACCGGTGCCGCCGCCGACCTCCTCCGCCGGGCGCTGCGCCTCGCCCCTCCGGAGTGGGACGGGCGCTTCGACTGCGAGGCCGACCTGGTCGAGCTGCTCTCCTGGTCCGACGGGGTCGCCGAGGCCGAGGAGCGCGGACGGCGGCTGCTCGCCCGCGCGGTCGGGGCCCACGAGCGCTTCCGGGCCCACCAGGCCCTCGGCGCCCTGCACAGCATCCTCGGCGACCTGGGCGCCGCGGCCGCCCAGCTGCGGGCCGCGGCCGACGCTGCCGGGACCACGTCCGGCGACGGCGCCCGGCTGTCGGTCACGGCCGCCGGGATGGAGGTCATCGCCGGCGTCCTCGACCCCGGCGACGCCGAGGCCGAGGCCCGCCCGCTCGTGGACGGCGACGAGCCCGAGGTCGTGTGCGCCGCCGCCAACACCCTGGCCGTGACCTCCCTGGCCGTGGGGGCCTACGACGCCGCGCTCCTCCACGCCCGGACCGCCGCCGCGATCCTCGACGACCGCTACGTCCGCCCGCTCGGCTTCCTCATCCCCCACTCCTGGATCGTCGCCAGCCTCCTCCACCTCGACCGCACCGCCGAGGCCGAGGAGGCCATCGCCCGCGGGCGGTCCCGGGCCGAGCGCCGGGGCGACACCGGCCTGCTCGTCCACCTGGTCGCCGGGCGCTGCGGGCTCACGTGGGCGACCGCCGACTGGGACGAGACCGTCGCCGAGCTCCGCGTCGCCCGGGCGCTCGGCGAGGAGACCGGCGTCGTGACCCAGGACGTGCTGCTGCACGCCCTCGCCTCGCACGTCGCGCGGGAGCGGGGTCGGGACGAGGAGGCCGACGCGCACCTCGCCGACGGCGAGGCCACCGTCGCCGCCGGGACGCGGCACCTCTTCGGGCTCGAGCTGCTCGGCCTGGAGCAGGCCGGCGTCGCGCAGCGCCGCGGATCGCCCGAGGAGGCCTGCGAGCTGCTCCTCGCGATCTGGGAGCTGACCGCGCCGATCCGAGGGCTGATCCAGTGGCGGACGGTGGGGCCCGCGGTCGTGAAGGCGTGCCTCGCGACCGGCCGGCGGGAGGACGCAGGGCGGGTGGTCGACGGGCTCGGCACGATCGCCGAGCGGTCGAGCGCGCCGGGAGCCCGGGCCACGTGGCGACGCTGCGCCGCCCTCATCGCCGGGGACGCGACCCAGCTCGTCTCCGCCGCGGACGAGCTGCTCGCCACGCCACGGCGCATCGAGGCGGCCGCCGCCTGCGAGGAGGCGGCCGAGGCCCTGCTCGAGGCCGGGGCCGGGCGAGACCACCCCGACCTCGGCCGGCTGCTCGACGCCGCCGGGGCCGTCCACCGGCGGGCCTCGGCGGCGGCCGGCGAGGCCCGCGTCGGGCACCTGCGCCGCCGGGCGCGCCTCGAGGCCCGTCCGGCCCCGACGCGGCCGCCGACCGGCTGGGCGTCGCTCACGCCGCGCGAGGAGGAGGTCGTCGCCCTCGTGAGCCGCGGGCTGTCGAACCCGGAGATCGCGGCCGAGCTGTTCGTGTCCCGCCGAACCGTCGAGGCCCACCTGGCCCACGTGTTCCGCAAGCTCGACGTCCCCAACCGCACCCGACTCGCCCGCGAGGCGCTCGACCGGGCGGCCGGCGCCGGGTAGGCGCACCGCCCGTCGGGCGCCCGATCCTCAGGCGCCGAGCAGCGCCACGTCGTCCTCGGACAGCACGAGCTCGGCGGCGGCGGCGGAGGCCCGGGCCGTCTCGACGCGAGACGACCCCGGGATCGGGATCACGACCTCGGCGAGCGAGAGCATCCAGGCGAGGCAGACCTGCTGCGGCGATGCGCCGTGGCGCTCGGCGACCGTGGCGAACGCCGCGTGGCGCGAGCCCAGCTCGGCCGCCCCCGCCATCCCGCCCAGCGGCGACCACGGCAGGAAGGCCACGCCCAGCGCCGCGCACAGCTCGAGCTCGGGCTCGCTGGAGCGGAAGTCGGGCGAGAACCGGTTCTGGACGCTGGCCAGCGGCAGCGCCGCGTGTGCGGTGCGGATCTGGTCCGGATCGGCGTTGGAGATGCCCACGAGGCGGACCTTGCCCGCCTCGACCAGCTCGGCCAGGGCGCCCATGGTCTCGGCGTAGGGCACCTCGGGATCGGGACGGTGGTGCTGGTAGAGCCCGATGGCCTCCACCCCGAGCCGGCGGAGGGAGGCGTCGCACGCCGCCCGCAGGTGCTCGGGGCGGCCGTCGACGTCCCAGCCGCCCTCGGGCGTGCGCACGTGGCCGCCCTTGGTCGCGACCAGGACCTCGTCGACGTCGCCAGACCACGCAGCCAGGGCCTCGGCCACGAGGGTCTCGTTGTGGCCGGCCCCGCCGCTCGGGTCGTAGGCGTCGGCCGTGTCGATCAGCCGGACGCCGGCATCCAGGCTGGCGTGGATCGTGGCCACGGCATCGGCCCGCTCGGGGACGCCGGCCCGCACCGAGAGCGGCATCGCCCCCAGGCCGATGGCCGAGGTCGTGGTGTCGCCGATCCGTCGCTGCTGCACGGCCCGAGGCTACGGGCGTCGGGGCCCGGTCCGGTCCGGTCGCCGGTACCCTCCCGCCATGGGCGCCCGCTCCGAGGTCGAGGTCGTCGACCAACCCTGGCCGGTCGTGTACGACGCCTTCCTGCGCTGCCTCCCCACGGCCGGGTTCCGGGTCCGCGGCACCGACCCCGAGCGTGGGCGCATCGACCTCGACGCCCGCAACGTCCGCCTGACCCTGGCCGTCGGGGCGGTCGACGCCATCACCTCCGAGTGGGTGGCCACCGCCGAGCGCCGCGTCGCGCTCCGCCCCGGCCGGGACGAGCGCCACTTCGGCGCCATCCGCGACAGCCTCGAGCGGTACCTCGACGCCTACTACCGCTGAGCGCCGTGGGGCACCGGGGGCTGCGCGGACGGTGGAAGGGGCTGCGGGCGGCGACCCGCGCCCGGTGGCGTGCGTGGCGGGTCGCGGCCGCGAACCGGGAGCGCGCCGGCACGTGCTTCTACTGCGGCGTGGCGCTCACCCCTCCGGACCCCCGTCCCGGGGCGCGGCCCCGCCACGACCAGCGCACGGTGGACCACCGGGTCCCGCGCGCGCGGGGCGGCTCCGACGCGCTGTCCAACCTGGTCTTCGCCTGCTTCGCCTGCAACCAGCGCAAGCGGGACCGGGACGAGGACGCCTTCGTCGCCTCCGGGTGGCTGGCGGCGCGGCGGACCGAGGTGGCCGGACGCGACGGTGCCGGCCCCGAGGGGCCGGCACCGGACTGACCTGCGTGCGGCTCGGGCCGCCGGAGGCGACGCTCAGGCCGTGAAGGTGCAGGTGCCCTTGTCGAGCACGACGCGGCCGTCGCTCCCCTGGGTCTGGTACACGGCGGTGCCGTCGCCGGTGCGCCACACGTCCACGGTCAGCGCCTCGCCCGGGAACACCGGGGACGAGAAGCGGCCGTACATGGACGTGAAGCGGGACGGGTCGCCGTCGCACAGCGAGGCGAGCAGGCCGCGGCCGGTGAAGCCGTACGTGCACAGGCCGTGCAGGATCGGCTTGTCGAACCCACCCATGGCGGCGAAGGAGGGGTCGGCGTGCAGCGGGTTCCGGTCGCCCGAGAGCCGGTAGATCAGCGCCTGCTCGGGACGGGTCTGGTAGGTCACCGAGGCGTCGGGATCGCCCTCGGGGCGCTCCCACTCGAGCTTGGGGCCCGAGTCGCCTCCCCAGCCGCCCTCCCCGCGGATGAAGGCCGACATGCGCTTGGTGAACAGCGGCTCGCCGGTGCTGGTCAGCGTGGACACGGACTGGGTCTCCACGACGGCGCCCTTGCCCTTGTCCCAGATGGCGGTGACCTCGTCGACGGTCTCGACCTCGCCCTCGACCGGGATCTCCCGGTGGAGCTCGATCGACTGCTCGCCGTGGACGAGCATGGCGAAGTTGAAGTCGCCGATCTTCGACATCGCACCGCCGCCGAAGCCGAGCACGACGGCCATCGTGGGCAGCACCCGCTGCTCCACGCCGTTGGTGTTCTCGGTCGTGAACTGCAGCTCCTCCAGGGGCTCCTGGCCCGCGCCCACGCCCACGGCGTAGAGGAGCGCGTCCTTGGAGGTCCACGAGCTCTTCGTCGGCGTCCCCTTGGAGCCGACGGCGTCGGGGTTGATCGGCACCGTCAGCCCCGCTTCTCGTCGTTGCCGGACATGTCGGCGTTCGGGCGGGCCTCGGACACGATGCGCTGGACCTCGTCGGCGATGGCGGCGGGGTCGTCCTCGGGCATCTCGATCGTGGGACCGCGGTGCCAGCCCTCGGAGACCGACAGCGCCCGACCGGACACGTCGAAGACGCGGCCGGTGATGTTGCTCGACTGCGCCGAGGCCAGGTACACCACGATCGGGGCGATGTAGCGGGGGGACATGCGCTCGCGCATCTCGCCCTCCAGCTGCCCCATGCCCAGGCCCTCGGTCATGCGGGTGAGGGCGGCGGGGGCGATCGCGTTGACGGTGACGCCGTAGCGGCCCAGCTCCTTGGCCGCGATCACCGTGAAGGAGGCGATGCCGGCCTTGGCCGCGCCGTAGTTGGTCTGGCCGACGTTGCCGTAGATGCCCGACGGCGACGAGGTGTTGATGATGCGGCCGTCGACCTGCTCGCCGGCCTTGGCCTGCTCGCGCCAGTAGGCGGCGGCGTGGCGGCTCGGCGCGAAGGTGCCCTTGAGGTGGACCTGGATGACCGCGTCCCACTCGGCCTCGGTCATGTTGGTCAGCATCCGGTCGCGCAGGATGCCGGCGTTGTTGATCAGCACGTCGAGGCGTCCGAAGTGCGAGATCGCCTGGTCGATCAGGCTCTTGGCGCCGTCCCAGGACGAGATGTCGTCGGTGTTGGCCACGGCCTCGCCGCCGGCGGCGACGATCTCGTCGACCACCTGCTGGGCCGGGCCGGCGTCGTTGCCCTCGCCGTCCATCGAGCCGCCGAGGTCGTTCACGACGACCTTCGCGCCCTGCTCGGCCAGCATCAGGCTGTGCTCCCGGCCGATCCCCCGGCCGGCGCCGGTCACGATGGCCACGCGGCCCTCACAGATCCCTGTCATGGGTTCCCCTCTGGTTGGTCTCGGGCCGGGCGAGGCGTCGTCCGGCCGTGTCTGGTGCCCGGCTCCCCCGGGGCGGCGGCGACCCTAGGCGCGCGGCCGCTCGGGACGAAGCGGACGGGTCACGCGATCGTCACGCTCGTCGACTACCTCCGCCCCCGGATCGCGTGCCAGGGTGACCCGTCTCATGGGTCGACCTCGTCGGATGCTCTGGACCGCCGCGCTCGCACCCCTGGTGTGCGTCCTGGCCGTGGTGGCCGCCTGGGCCATCGACACCGGGGCCGCGGGCGGCGAGGTGCTGCGCAACGTCGAGCTCGCCGGCTCCGACATCGGCGGCCTCGGGTCCGACGACCTGCTGCTGCGCGTCGAGGACCTCGACGAGGACATGAGCGAGCGACCGGTGCGCATCCGGACCCCGGAGGCCGGCTACGAGACCACCGCCGAGGAGATCGGCCTGAGCATCGACGTCGTCGCCACCGCCGAGGCCGCCCTCGACGCCGGCCGGACCGCCATCCTGCCGGCACGACCGCTCGGCTGGCTGGCCGCCTTCCTCTCGGCGCGCGAGGTCGACGTGCGCTACGAGGTCGACGTGGAGGTGGCCCGCGCCGCCCTGCGCCAGCTCGAGGGCGACGCCCAGGTCTCCCCCGTCGAGCCCACGATCCGCTCGGTCGACGGCGACCCCTTCGAGGCCGTGCCCGGCATCCCCGGGACCGGCATCGACCCCGACACCCTGGCCGTCGCCCTCGCGGATGCCGCCCGCCGCTCCCCCGTCGACGAGCCGGTCGTCGTCGACATCGTCCAGTCCGAGCTCGAACCCCGCCTCGACGACCGCATCGCGGAGGCGGCCGCGACCAGCGCCAACGAGCTGACCGCGGAGACGCTGACCATCCGCGCCGAGGACCGGGCCGTGCAGCTCGTGCCCCGCGAGCTGCGCCGCCTCCTGCGCGTCCACGAGACCGAGGACGGGATCATCGTCGTCCTCGAGCCCGAGGACCTCCTGCCCGTGCTGTCCGCCGAGCTCGCCGACCTGGCCCGGGAGCCGGTCGACGCGTCCTTCGACCTGGTCGGCGGCCGCCCGGTCGTCGTCCCGGGCCGCACCGGGCTCGCCTGCTGCTCCGAGGAGGCCCTCGAGGCCGTGCAGGACGCGTTCGCCCTCGGCCAGCGGGACATCGTCGTCGAGCTGACCGAGACCCCGCCGGCGTTCTCGACCGAGGACGCCGAGGCCCTCGGGATCGTCGAGGAGGTGGGGGCGCCCGGGGAGTTCGGTCCGACCACGAACCACGCCTGCTGCCAGAACAGGGTCACCAACATCCACCGGATCGCGGACATCGTCCGCGGCGCCGTGATCCTCCCCGGCGAGACCTTCTCGATCAACGACTTCGTCGGCCGTCGGACCGTCGAGAAGGGCTTCGTGTCCGACGGCGTCATCTACGACGGCGTCCTCACCCAGGACGTCGGGGGCGGCGTCAGCCAGTTCGCCACCACCCTGTTCAACGCCGCCCTCTTCGCCGGCCTCGAGTTCGGCGAGTACCAGAGCCACAGCCTCTACATCTCCCGCTACCCCCGGGGCCACGAGGCCACGATCTCGTTCCCCGCCCCGGACCTCGAGATCGTGAACCCCACGCCCTACGGCGTGCTGATCTGGCCCGAGTACACCGACACCTCGCTGACGGTCCGGCTCTTCAGCACGAACCACATCGAGGTCCGGGTCGGCGATCCCAGCTCCCGACCGCAGGGGAACTGCACGCGCTGGACCACGCCCCGCACCCGGACGTACCCGGACGGCTCCTCCGAGCAGGACACCGTGTTCGCGCTGTACCGCCCCGAGGAGGGCGTGGACTGCTGAGCCCGCCGGTGTCGCCGGCCCGGTCGGCAGGAGGTCGGGCCGCCTGCGTGGAACACACTGGGGACCGCCGAGCCCGCCCGGACCGCCGGGCCGCACCGATCGAGGAGCCTCCATGTCCGAGGAGATGCACTACGAGAGCCGCATGAGCGACGCCGACGCGCTGATGTGGAACATCGAGAAGGACCCGCTCCTGCGCTCGACCATCACGGCGGTGTCGATCCTCGACCGCAGCCCCGACCGCGAGGAGCTCACCTTCAAGATCGACCGGGGCACCCGGCTCATCCCCCGGATGCGCCAGCGCGTCGTCGGCAACCCCTACTCCCTGGCCCCGCCCCGCTGGGAGGTCGACCCCCACTTCGACCTGAAGTACCACGTCCGCTGGATGCACGCCGGCGGCGAGGGGACCATGGACGACGTCCTGGCCATCGCCGAGCCGATCGGCATGCAGGGCTTCGACCGGGCCCGACCGCTGTGGGAGTTCGTGGTCGTCGAGGGCCTCCAGGACGGTCGGGCGGCCATCATCCAGAAGGTCCACCACGCCATCACCGACGGTGTCGGCGGCATGCAGATGGTCATGACGATGATCGACCTCGAGCGCGAGCCGGCCGAGCAGGACCGCACCATGCCCCCGGCGCCCGTCGCCGAGCCCATGTCCTTCGCCGAGCGCAGCGGCGACGCCCTCGGCCACCTCTACCGGCGCAACATGGGCATCGCCCGCCGGGCCGGCGGCAACCTGGCCGGCGCCCTCACCACCGCCCTGAGCGACCCGGTCGGCGTCGTGCGAGGCGTCGGCGAGACGCTCGCCTCGGTGGGCCGCATGCTCGAGCCCACCCCGACGCCGATGAGCCCGATCATGACCGGCCGGTCGCTGTCGGTCCGCTTCCAGACGCTCACCTACTCGCTGTCGGAGCTCAAGGCCGCGGCCAAGGCCAACGGCGGCACGCTCAACGACGCCTTCGTGGCCGGCGTGGCCGGCGGCCTGCACCGCTACCACCAGCACCACGGCGCGCCCGTCGACCAGCTCCGCATGACCATGCCGATCAACGTGCGCACCGAGGACACGGCCAACCTGGCCGGCAACCAGTTCGCGCCGGCCCGCTTCGCCGTCCCGGTGTCCGTGGAGGACCCCGCCGAGCACATGCAGGCGATCCACGCGCTGGTCGAGACCCAGCGGACCGAGCCGGCCCTCAGCCTGCTCGACCCCATGGCCATCGTCCTGAACCGCCTCCCGACGTCGGCCACGACGGCCCTGTTCGGCTCGATGATCAAGGGCATGGACTTCACGACCTCGAACGTGCCCGGTGCACCGATCCCCATCTACATCGCCGGGGCCCAGGTCGAGTCGATGTTCCCCTTCGGCCCGCTGGCCGGCGTGGCCCTGAACGTCACGCTCCTGTCGAACCTCGACGACGTGAACATCGGCGTGAACTCCGACATGGCCGCGGTGCCGGACCCCGAGGTCCTGCGCGACGCCATGGACGAGTCGTTCCGGGCGATCCTCAAGGGCGCCTGAGCGCCACCCGCTCCGCCGGGCTCGTCCCGGGTGAACCCGGTCACGCCGACTGGGTCACCCGGGCCGCCCTCCGTAGCCTCGGGGCCATGACCACCAGCTGCGACGTCGTGGTGATCGGCGCCGGCCCCGCCGGCGCTGCTGCGGCGACCTCGCTCGCCCGGGCCGGGCGGGACGTCGTCGTGGTCGACAAGGCCACGTTCCCCCGCGACAAGTGCTGCGGGGACGGCCTCACCGCGCTCGCCCTGCGGCTCTGCGACCGCCTCGGCCTCGACCGGGCCGACGTCCCGTCGTGGGTCGAGGTCGACTCGGCCGTCGTCTCCGGGCCCCGGGGCCACGCCGTCCGGTTCCCGCTGCCCGACGGGCCGGGCGTCCACGCCGCCGTGGCCCGCCGCAGCGAGCTGGACGCCGCCCTCCTCGACCTGGCCCGCACGGCGGGGGCCAAGGTGCTCGAGGGCCACGCCCTGGTCGCGGCCCGGGAGACCGACGACCGGGTCGCCGTCACGGTGCGCGGCCCCGCCGGGACCGAGGAGGTCCAGGCCCGCTACGCCGTGGCCGCCGACGGCATGTGGTCGCCGACCCGCAAGGCGCTCGGGCTCGGGATCCCCGACTACCGCGGCGAGTGGCACGCCTTCCGCGCCTACTTCCGCGACGTGTCCGAGGTCGCCCAGCGGGACCTGTGCGTGTGGTTCGAGGCGGACCTCCTCCCGGGCTACTTCTGGTCCTTCCCCGTCGGGAACCCCGACGGGACGATCGGCGCCAACGTCGGCTTCGGCATCCAGCGGGGCGGCAAGGTGGACGTCGGCGACATGGGCCGGGTCTGGGACGACCTGCTCGAGCGGCCCGCCATCCGCGCCGTGCTCGGCCCCGACGCCGTGCCCGAGGGCCGGCGCACGGCGTGGCCCATCCCCGCCCGGGTCCACGACGTGCCCCGGACCGCCCGGCGCACCTTCTTCGTCGGCGACGCGGTCGCCGCGACCGACGTCATGACCGGCGAGGGCATCGGCCAGGCCCTGCTCACCGGGATGCTCGCCGCCGAGGCCATCGAGGACGCCGGCCCCCACGGCGCCCGGGTCGCCACCGCGGCCTACGACGCCGCGGTCGACCACCACCTCGTGCCCGACCACCACATGAGCGCGCTGCTCGTGCGGGCGCTGTCCCACCGCAAGGGCGCCCGGGCCGCCATCCGGGTCGCCGGCCTCACCCCCTGGACCCGTCGCAACTTCGCCCGCTGGCTGTTCGAGGACTACCCCCGCGCCGTCGCCCTCACGCCCGGGCGGTGGCACCGGGGCGTGTTCACCGGTCCCGGCGCCTACCGCGACGCCTGACCGGTCCGTCCCCGGTCGTCCGGTTCGACCACGACCGTCCACCCGGCCGGCGAGGACGGTTCACCACGGCGACACACCGGCGAAACAGGCCCTCCCTACCTTGTGCAGCACAGCGATGGCGCATTCGGCGGTGCAGCCATCTCCAGCGGCCCGGTGTGCCCGACTCCCCCCGGAGCGCACCGGGCCGCTCCCCTCGCTCGCCCCTTCTTGACCCACCGGTCAAGTGAGGGCCACGATGCGCCCATGCGCACGCGCCTGACCGACGTCCTGGAGATCGAGCACCCGGTGATGCTGGCCGGCATGGGCGGGGTGTCGTACTCGGCGCTCGCCGTGGCCGTGTCCGAGGCGGGCGGCATCGGCTGCCTGGGCGCCTCGACCATGTCCGATGCCGACCTCGACGCCGAGATGGACGCCGTGCGGGCCGGGACCGACAAGCCCTGGGGCGTGGACCTGCTGACCGCCGCCGGGGACCAGACGGCCAAGG
Organism: uncultured Acidimicrobiaceae bacterium; assembly: GCA_964497795.1. Classification (GTDB taxonomy): domain Bacteria; phylum Actinomycetota; class Acidimicrobiia; order Acidimicrobiales; family Salinilacustritrichaceae; genus Salinilacustrithrix. Next base: position 68,592 of record CAZCEZ010000009.1, read on the forward strand.
TCGAGCGGATCATCGCCGCCGGGGCGACCATGTACGTGGCCGGCCTGGGCGTGCCCCGCGAGGTCGTCGACCTGTGCCACGCCTCGGGCGTGCTGGTCGTGAACATGTGCGGCAAGGTCCGCCACGCGATCGACGCGGTCGAGGCCGGGTGCGACATCGTCGTCGCCCAGGGCACCGAGGCCGGCGGCCACACCGGGCGCATCGCCACCTCCACGCTCGTCCCCCTCGTCGTCGACGCCGTGGGCGACCGGGTCCCCGTCGTGGCCGCGGGCGGCATCTTCGACGGGCGCGGCCTGGCTGCGGCCCTCACGATGGGCGCCGACGGGATCTGGGTCGGCACCCGCTTCATCGCCACGCCCGAGGCCCGCACCGTCGAGGGCTACAAGGAGCGGCTGCTGGCCATCGCCGAAGACGAGACCACGGTGACCCGGGCCTACACCGGCAAGACCTGCCGGGTCGTCCGCAACGGCTACACCGACGCCTTCGAGGCCGCCGGCGGCAAGGCCGAGCCGTTCCCCATGCAGTTCGTGAAGTCGGTGAACGACGGCGCGAACCACCTCGGCGCCGAGGGGCGTCCCGCCGACCTCGACCCCGACAAGGAGTTCTGGCCCGCCGGCCAGGGCGTCGGCGGCATCGACGAGCTGGTCCCCGCCGGCGTGCTCGTCGAGCGCTTCGTGGCCGAGGCGGAGGCGGCCCTGGCCCGGGCCCAGGGCGCGGTCACGGCCCGCTGATCCGGGGCGCTCCCCCTGCTCCCGCCCACCGCGGGGGTAGGCTCGTCGGGCTCTGGAGCAGGGAGGAGGTGCGAGGACGATGGCCCCATCGGGGACCGAGGACCGGGACGACGAGCGGCGACGCTACGAGTACCGCGTGTGGGGCCGGCGCAAGCGCGTCCGCAAGCGGCTCGAGCGCATGGCCGACCGCATCACCACCTCCACGACCACCGACTGCTACTTCCTCTCCGAGGAGCGCGCCGTCAACGCGAAGGTCCGGACCGGTTCGCTCAAGATCAAGCGCCGGGTCGGTCGCGCCCGCGGCTTCGAGGTCTGGACCTCCAGCCGCCACCGGTCGAAGGAGGGCGTGCCCGCGCCCTTCGACGAGCTGGTCGACGAGCTCGGCCTCCACCGCAAGCCGCGCCGCAGCGCGGCGGACCTCCCGGCTCGCGTGGAGAAGCTCGACCCGGACCACCCGACCACGCCCGTCTTCGTGACGAAGCGCCGGACGCACTACCGCATCGGCGACCTGCGGGCCGAGGTGTCCGAGCTGACCATCGAGGACGCCGGCGAGGTGCTGCACAGCGTGGCGATCGAGGGCGAGGACCTCGACGCGCTGGTCGCGCTCCGCAAGGAGCTGGGACTCAAGGGCGAGGACAACGTGGCCGTCCACGTCGCCCTCCAGGACGCGATCTGACCGTCGCCGACCCGACCGGCGACGGGGGCGGTCAGTCCTCCGGGTCGTCCTCGGCGCCGAGGTCGAGGGGCTCCACCGAGGTCCGCACGACGCCGGCCAGGTTGGCCACGGTGCGGCGCACGTAGCGGTCGTAGATGGCCAGGGGGACGACCTCCCGGCCCGGGCGGTCCGAGTCCATGTAGCCGTCGATCCGCTCCTGCAGGGCGTCGGTGACCTCGCGGGCCCTCCGGTCGAAGGCCGCGACGGCCTCGTCGGTCGTGGCGGGGTCGCCGAGGAGGTCGGCCGCCTCCCCGAACAGGGTGGAGATCGCCTGCCGCTCGTCCCGAAGCCCGGCGGCCTCGGGGAACCCGGCCAGGCTCACCCCGTTGAGGGCCAGGTCGAGGATGTTCTTGGCCTGGTCGCCGATCCGCTCGATCTTCTTCAGGAGCAGCACGAAGCCGAGCACGGTGCCGATGTCCGCGCTCCCCTGCACGCTCACGTGGACCACGAGCTCGGCCCGCAGCTCGTTCTCACCGTCGTTGATCCGCACGTCGGTGGCGCGCACGTCGTCCTCGACGTCGGCGGGGTCGGTGTCGGTGAGCAGCGCCAGGCTCGCCAGGTCGAAGGAGTGGCGCGCGTCCCCGAGCATGGCCACGGAGCGGGCCACGACGTGGTCGAGGCCACCCTCGGAGGAGGTCCTGCGGAGGAAGTCGAGCAGCACGTTGCGTCCTTTCAGCCCAGGGTTGCGACGACGACGAGGGGGATGACGACGAAGGTGACCACCACGTAGGCGACGGCGCTGCTCCGACGTCGCACCGCGACCTCGGCCAGGCGCTCGGCCCCTCGGATCGGCACGTCACGGAGCAGGGGTACCACGTACAGCACGACGATGCCCGCGACGTTGAAGGTGGTGTGGGCGAGGGCGACGGTGAGCGCGGCCGGGCTGGAGGCGGCGAGCGACGCCAGCAGTGCCGTGATCGTCGTGCCCACGTTCGCCCCGAGGGTCACCGGGTACGCGTTGCGGAGCTGGATGACCCCCGCACCGGCGAGCGGGATGAGGATCGAGGTGGTGATGCTCGAGGACTGGACGGCGATGGTCACCACCAGGCCGAGCAGCAGCGCCACGGCACCCCCGCCCCGGCTGAGCATGGCGTTCAGCGACCGCTCGACCCGGTCGGCGACGAGGGCACGCATGTTCCTCGTGATGAGGGTGAGGGCCACGAGGATCACCACCAGGCCCGTGGTGATCATCAGGACGCCGTGGACGGTGTCGCTCGGACCGAGCAGACCCCACAGGTCCTCCAACCAGCCGACCGGTTCCTTGACCAGGGCCTTGATCGGGCTCTCCCACTCGGTGCCCTCCGCGCCGACCAGGCGCTCGCTGATCCACTCCGCGATCGAGCTGATGGTCCCGAACGCGAGCTCGACCGGGAGCAGGATCGCGACGGCGAGCACGTTGAAGAAGTCGTGCACGGTGGCGGCGGCGAAGGCCCGACGGAACTCGTTGGACTGGCGGATGTGCCCGAGCGACACGAGCGTGTTCGTCACGGTCGTGCCGATGTTGGCCCCCATCACCATGGGCACGGCGCCGTCGATGCCGAGCGCCCCCGAGGCGACGAGCCCGACGATCACCGAGGTGGAGGCCGACGACGACTGGACGAGCACCGTGCCGAGGATGCCGATGCACAGGGCGACGAGCGGGTTGTCGGCCGCGGAGAACAGCTGCTCCTGGGTGTCCTCGCCGAGGATCTTGATGCCCGCCTCGAGCGAGGAGACCCCGACCAGGAAGACGTAGATGAGCCCGACGACCACGGCGGCCCGCACGGGGCCCGGGATGCGGGTGCCGGCCGGGGCCGCGGCGACGTCGGTCACCGTCGGGCGCCGGCGGTCCGGGCGCACGTCCGTGCGGAGGCCGTCGGGACCACGTGTGCGTCCGCCCCGCTCAGGCGCCGAGGCGCTCCCGAGCGGCCTTCGACCGCTCGAGCAGGTGCTGGGGGACGGTGACGCCGTTCACCACGGCGCCCTCGCCGCCGCCGCCACCACCGGCCTCGGCGGCGTCGGCCTCGGTCTCGTCGACCTCGGGCTGGTCGAACACGCCCGAGGCGATGGCTGCCGCCCGCGCCGCCGCCAGCGCGTCGTACTGCTTGGCCGGGCACAGGTGCTCACGGTTGATCGAGCCCAGGTCCACGCCGTTGTCGAACAGCACCCGGTAGCGCACCCACACGTCCCAGCCGTTCACCAGGGTGACGATGCCCCGGGTGCCCTCGGGCACGCCGGGCAGCGGGGTGAAGGCGCGCACCTTGGACTTCCGCTTGAGCTCGCCGTCGTTGCCGATCTCGGCGGCGATGTCGGCGGCGCTGACGTCGGGCCCCTCGGGGGCGACCTCGGGTTCGACCAGGGTCATGGCCCAATGCTGGCACGGCGGCCCCGGTCGGAGGGAAACCGCCGGGGCGCGGGCTGGACCCTCGACCGCGTC
>CAZCEZ010000009.1:72553-74498 GCA_964497795.1 uncultured Acidimicrobiaceae bacterium
CTCAACCGCGTCGGGCTTGGGCCCAGCTCTTCCCCTGCTCGACGTCGAGGTCGTGGGGCAGGCCGAGCACCCGCTCGCCGAGGATGTTGCGCTGCACGTCGCCGGTGCCCCCGCCGATGGTCAGGGCCTGGGAGAACAGGTAGCCGAAGTGCCATCCGTGCAGGTCGGGGGCGCCGCCGGCCCGGGCGTGCTCGACCAGGCCCCAGGGGCCGGCGAGGTCCTTGGCCAGCCCCATGATCCGCTGCCCGTGCTCGTCGGCGAGGATCTTGCGGACGGAGGCCTCCGGACCGGGGGGCTCGCCCTTGATCGCCGCCGTCACCGTGCGGAGGCGGATCAGGCGCAGCAGCTCGGCCTCGATGTGGAGCTGGGCGAGCTGCTCGCGCACGACCGGGTCCGCGCAGCCGCCGGCGGCGCGGACCTCGTCGAGCAGGTCCTCGGCCCTGGGGCCCATCCCCCACAGCGCGCCGCCCGAGGAGAGCGACACCCGCTCGTTCCCGAGGGTGACCTTGGCCAGCGCCCACCCGCCGTTGACGTCGCCGACCCGCAGCGAGTCGGGGATGCGCACGTCGGTGAGGAACACCTCGTTGAACGTGTGGCCGCCCGTCATCTCGATGATCGGGCGGATCTCGATGCCCGGGCTGTCCATGGGGCAGATGAAGTAGGTGATCCCGGAGTGCTTGGGCTGGTCCGGGTCGGTCCGGGCGATGAGGATCCCGAACTGGCTGTGGTGCGCGAGCGACGTCCAGATCTTCTGGCCGTTCACCACCCACTCGTCGCCGTCGCGCTCGGCCCGGGTCCCGAGGTTGGCCAGGTCCGAGCCCGCGCCCGGTTCGGAGAACAGCTGGCACCAGATCTCCTCGCCGGCCAGCAGCGGCAGCAGGTAGCGGTCCTTCTGCTCCTGGGTGCCGGCGTGCAGGATCGTGGGCCCGCCCCAGCCGATGCCGATCTGGTTGGATGGGCGCTTGACCCCGGCCCGGGCCAGCTCCTCGTCGATGATGATCTGGTGGATCGGGTCGGCGTCCAGGCCGTAGGGCTCGGGCCAGTGGGGGGCCACGTAGCCGGCCTCGGCCAGCTGGCGCCCCGTCGGCTCGGGGTGCTCGGCCAGCCAGGCCCGCACGGCGTGGCGGCGGGGGTCGTCGTCACCGGGGAAGTCGAAGTCCACGACCACAACCTAGACCGCCCTCTTGACCGGACGGTCAAGGACCCGACCGCCCGGTCGAGGAGGCGGGGTCGGCGATCCGGAGGGCTCGGCGAGGCCGGAAGCCGGCCGGATCCCGGGCACGGCGAGCCGTGGTCTGCCACACTGTGTCGCGAGGGAGCGGGTTCGCACCCGGGATCGGGCGGCGAACGCATCGCGGCGCGCTTTTCTTCCCGCGAGCGGGCGATCTCGGGGTAGCATGGTCTCTCGGGCGAGTTCCGGCGTCCCCCGCTGGCGCCCATCGGTGTACCCCTACGCGCTCCACCCCGTACCGGGAGGTCGACGTTTCCGTGAGTCCTGCAGCACGCTCCACTCGTTCTGGTGAGTCCGACGAGGACATCGTCCGGCTCTACCTGAACGACATCGGGCGCCACGCCCTGCTCACCAAGGAGGACGAGGCCCGCCTCGGCGCGCTCGTCCAGGCAGGGGTGGAGGCTCGAGAGCGGCTGGCGTCGGACGAGGAGCTGTCGCCCTCGGAGAAGGCGAAGTTCCGTCGCCAGGTGCGCGCCGGCGACCGGGCCACCGAGCAGTTCGTCAACGCGAACCTCCGCCTCGTGGTGTCGATCGCCAAGAAGTACCACCGCACCGAGCTGCCGCTGCTGGACCTGATCCAGGAGGGCAACCTCGGCTTGATCCACGCCGTGGAGAAGTTCGACCACCGCAAGGGCTTCAAGTTCTCCACCTACGCCACGTGGTGGATCCGCCAGGCCATCACCCGCGGCGTGGCCAACACCGCCCGCACCATCC
>CAZCEZ010000010.1:0-37207 GCA_964497795.1 uncultured Acidimicrobiaceae bacterium
CTGGCCGGCGCCACCCCGTACCTGCGCCAGTTCGGGACCGTCGCCGGCGGCTGGCAGCTGGCCGAGTCCGCCCTCGTGGCCCAGGACCTGCTCGACGGCGACGGCGGCGGCTTCGACACCGAGTTCCTCACCACGAAGCTGACCACGGCCCGCTTCTACGCGACGCAGATCCTCCCGACGGCCGCCGGCCTCACCGGCGCGGTCACCGCCGGCTTCGCCGACCTGATGGCCGTGCCCGTCGAGCAGTTCTGAGCCTTCGGCGCGGTCGCCCGCTCAGCCGACGGCGTCGAGGACGGCGTCGGCGAGCGGCGGCCAGGCCTCGGCCGCCCACGGACCGAACTCCCGGTCGGTGAGCACCACGAGCCCGAGTCCCCCGTCGCCCGCCGTCGGGTCCCACCACAGGAACGTCCCGGCCCGACCGAAGTGGCCCCAGGTGTCGGGGCTGCAGCGGTCGCCGGTCCAGTGGGGAGACTTGTCGCCGCGCACCTCGACGCCGAGGCCCCACGGGTTCGGGTCCTGCTGGCCGAAGCCGGGCAGCACGCCCGCCAGGTCGGGGAAGGCGGGCGTGGTGAGCGCGGCGAGCGTCGACGCCGCGAGGAGCGTGCCGTCGACCACGGCGCGCAGCACGACGGCGAGGTCGGCGACGCAGGACGAGTGGCCGTGGGCGGGGGAGCCGGCCAGCGACGTCGAGCCGAGGCCGAGCCCGTCGACGAGGGCGAGCGTCGCGTACTCCTCGTAGGGCATCCCGGAGCGCTCGGCCAGGTGCTCGCCGAGCAGCTCGAAGCCGGCGTTGGAGTAGATGCGCCGCTCGCCGACCCCGGCGAGGGTCCTGGCCCGGTCCTCGGGCGACACCCCGGACGCGTGGGCGAGCAGGTGGCGCACGGTCGCTCCTTCCGGGGCGCCGCCGACGGCGTCGTCGAGGTCGAGCGTGCCCTCCTCGTGCGCGACGAGGACGGCGACGGCGGCCAGCGGCTTGGAGACCGAGGCGAGGGGGAACGGTCGCTCGAGGTCGCCGGCCGTGGCCCGGAGGCCGGACCGGTCCACGACCGCGGCGGCGACGTGGGGGACGTCCCAGTCGGCGGTGCGGGCCAGGGCGTCGTCGAGGCGGCTCACCGGGCGGCGGTCAGCCGGCGTCCCACAGCATCCCGTCCTCGGCGTCGTCGCGGTCGAGGAGGCGCAGCGGGTCGGTCTTGTCGATGTGGCCGATGAGGCCCCGGTAGGTGCCGTAGCCGCACAGCCGGGCGAGGCGCTTGTCGAAGGTGCGGGCGATCTCCCGGGGGACGCCGAGCTGCTGGTTCTCCTGCTGGCGGATCATGCCGCCGCAGTAGTTGTCGGCGATGCCGACCCGCCGCTCGTCGGTCGTGTTGGCCCCGCCCCCGTGCCAGAGGCTCCCGTGCCAGACCAGGATGCTCCCGGCCGGCATCTCCGCGGCCACGGTCTCGTGGTCGGCGGTGTAGGCGGGGTAGTCGGGGTCGAGGTGGGAGCCGGGCACCAGGCGGGTGGCCCCGTTGGCCTCGGTGAAGTCCGTGATGGCCCACATGGAGTTGCACACCACCGGGAACCCCGTGCGGGGCAGGCCGATGACCTGGTCGTCGGAGTGGATCGGCTGGGCCGTCTCGCCGCCCCGGATGTCGATGGAGGACAGGGTCGACAGCAGGCAGCCCTCGTCGAGCACCCGCTCGACCAGGGGCAGGACGCACGGTGCGGCCGGGATCCGCTGGAACACCTCGCCGTGCACCAGCAGGTTGTAGACGCGGTAGGTGGAGCGGCCCTCGAAGCCGTTGTCGGCCGGGGCGAGCCCGCGCTCGGCGACGATCCGGTCGAGCTCGTCGAGCACGGCCTTCGCGAACACGTCGTCGAAGGCCTCCTCCACGATCGTGTAGCCCTGCTCGTCGACCTCGGCCGCGTGGCGGTCGAGGTCCTGCTCGGTCAGCTCGCGGAACACGGGGCGGATGGTAGGTGGCACCATCGCCGCCGTGCGCGGAGGCGAGGACACGGGCGACCACACCGGCGACGACGGTGCCGGCGACGACGGCGGGGCCCGGCCACCCGCGCCGCCGGACACGCCCTTCGCCCGGGCCGTCCACGACGTCGTCGCATCCATCCCGCCCGGGTCGGTGATGAGCTACGGCGAGGTCGCCGCCGAGGCCGGGAAGGACGGGAGCCCCTTCGCTGCCCGCGCCGTGGGCCAGGTCCTGGCCCGCAGCGACGGCACCCTCCCGTGGTGGCGCGTCGTGAACGCCCATGGCCGCCTCGTGCCCGGCCACGAGGTCGCGCACCGCCGCTGGCTCGAGGCCGAGGGCGTCGAGGTCGACGACCGGGGCGTCGTGGCCATGCGCCGCCGGCGGCGCTGAGGGCGCCCCGACGTCGCCTCGGGTCAGGCCCCGGCGAGGTGCCGGAGCTCGTTCAGCTCGGTGACCAGGTCCCAGGCGAGCTCGGCGTCACCGGCCCGGTAGCGACCGGCCTCGTCGTGGCGTCCGACGCCGTCGAGGGCGGCGGCGACGTCGCGGTGGCCGTGCAGGATCGCGACCGCGCCCTCGAGCGCGGCGCGGACCGCCTCGGGCGCGCCGTCGACGTGGGAGAGCAGCGCCTCCACCTGGGCCTTGGTCAGGCGCACCGTCGACGGTCGGGCTGCCACGTCGCCGACCGTAGCGGTGGATGCCGGGGCGGACCCGGGTCCCCGGTACCCTCGGGGGGAACATGACGACATTCGCAGAACTCGGCATCGACGACGACCTGGTCGAGTGCCTCGCCTCGCAGGGCATCGAATCGCCCTTCCCCATCCAGGAGCTCACCATCCCCGATGCCGTCGCCGGCCGCGACGTGTGCGGGAAGGCCAAGACCGGCTCCGGCAAGACCCTCGCCTTCGGGCTGCCCATGATCATGGCGCTGCCCGATCCCGACGACGTGGGGCACGGCCCGGCCGGGCTGGCCCTGTGCCCGACCCGCGAGCTCGCCCTCCAGGTGGCCGAGGTGCTCGAGCCCCTCGCCAAGGTCAAGGGCCACACCATCACCGCCGTCTACGGCGGCGAGAAGATCGAGAAGCAGATCAAGTCGATCGAGGACGGCACCGGCATCATCGTGGCCACGCCGGGTCGGCTCATCGACCTCCTCCAGCGCGGCGACGTCTCCCTCGACGAGGTGCGGATGGTCGCCGTCGACGAGGCCGACCGCATGGCCGACATGGGCTTCCTGCCCCAGGTCGAGTGGGTCCTCCGCCACGTGCCCAAGGGCCACCAGACGCTGCTGTTCTCGGCCACGCTCGACGGCTCCGTGGGCGCCCTCGTCGACCGCTACCAGGTCGATCCGGTGACCAAGGAGGTGGTGTCGGACACGGTGACCGTGGACCAGATGCACCACCGCTTCATCAAGGTCCACGAGATGGACATGCCCAAGGTCGTCGCCGCGATCGCCGACGCGGGCGAGCGGACCCTGGTGTTCTCCAACACCAAGCGGGCCGCCGACCGCCTGTCGGACAAGCTCGAGCAGCTCGGCGTCGCCGTCTCCCCGATCCACGGCGACCTGCCCCAGCGGGCCCGCGAGAAGGCGCTCAAGCGCTTCTCGGAGGGCAAGCTCAAGGTCCTCGTCGCCTCCGACGTCGCGGCCCGCGGCCTCGACGTCGACGGCATCGAGACCGTCATCCACTGGGACCCGGCGCCGGACCACAAGACCTACCTGCACCGCTCGGGTCGCACGGCCAGGGCCGGCACGACCGGTGTGGCCGTCACGCTCGTCCGCTGGAACGAGGAGATGACGGTGAAGCTCCTGCAGCGCCGCCTCGGTCTCGACGACCACCCGATGGTCGAGATGTTCTCGAACGATCCCCGCCTGGCCGACCTGGCCGGCTGGGACCCCTTCGCCACCGTCTGAGCCGACCTCCCGGGCGTCGCCGGGCCCGTCCCGCGACGCTCAGGCGTGGAGTCCGGCCAGCCACCAGGCCAGGCCGGACACCGACATCCCGTCGAGGACCTCGCCGTCGCGCAGCAGGGCCCGGACGCCGTCCCGGTCGAACCACTCGATCCGGTCGGCCTCGTTCGGGTCGGTCGGGTCGCCGACGTGCTCGGCGCCCGTGGCGTGGAACAGGTGGAAGCGCTGGTCGCAGGTGCCGTTCATCGGCGCCGACGAGAACATCGCCGTCACCGGCCCCGGTCGCCAGCCCGTCTCCTCCTCGACCTCGCGCCGCCCGGCCTCGGCCGGTGCCTCGCCCGGGTCGACCCTCCCGGCCGGGACCTCCCACCCCCAGGTGCCGGTGGTGAACCGGTGGCGGTGGATGAGCAGCACGAGGCCGTCGCGCTCGACGACGACGCCCGCGGCGTCCGCGGTCGACCGGACGACGTGGTGGGGGATGCGGGTGCCGTCGGGCTTCTCGACGTCGACCATCGACAGCCGCACCCACGGGGAGGAGTAGATCGCCTCCTCGCCGTGCACGATCCACTCGGCCCGTCGTCCCATGGCCGGAAACCCTAGGGGCGGGTCCGCGCCCGCCGGCCACGCCGGGGCGAGCATGGGCGGCGTGCCGTCCCCGCCCGCCCCGCTCGCCGACGCGTTCGTCGCCGCCGTGCGAGCCGAGGGCCGGACGCCGCCGGCCGGGCTCCGCCTGCTCGCGGTCCGCGACGACGGTGCTCGGGCGGCGGGCCCGGCCGTGCGCCTCGACGGACCCGGCTGCCTCGGCCCGGCCCGGGAGGCGATGCTCTCCGCCGAGGCCCGCACCGCGTCGGGGGCCTGGTACACGCCACCCGACCTGGCCCGGCGGCTGGCGGCCCTGGCCCTCGACGGCCTCCCGGCCGAGCTGCGCGACGCCTCGGGGGCCCCGACCTCGGCGGTCCTCGACCCCTCGTGCGGGGGCGGCGCCGTCCTGCTCGCCGTCGCCGACCACCTCGTGGCCGGAGGGGTCGCGCCGGCCGACGCCCTCGGCTGCCTCGCCGGCATCGACCTCGACCCGGTGGCGGTGGCCGTCGCCGAGGCGGCGCTGTGGTGGTGGGGCGCCCGACGGGGCCTGGACGTGGTGGTGGACGACGCGCTCGTGGTCGGCGACGCCCTGGACGCCGAGTGGCCCGCGTGCGCGGCCGTGGTCGGCAACCCGCCGTTCCTCGGGGCGCTCCGGGACCGGACCGCACCCGACGACGTGCGCCGCGCCCGTCGACGTGTCCGGGCCGGGGATGCGTCCGTGGACCGGGCCTACACCGACGAGGCCGGGCTGTTCCTGGTGGCGGCGGCCCGGGCCGTGGTGCCCGGGGGGCGGGTCGCGCTGCTCCAGCCCCAGAGCGTGGTCGCCGCCCGCGACGCGGCCGGCGTGCGAGACGCCGTCGCCCGGGTGGCCCGCGTCGAGTCGCTGGTCGTGGTCGACGGCGCCTTCGCGGCCGCCGCAGTCGACGCGTGCGTCCCGGTGCTCGTGCGAGCCGGGGTCGAGGTGCCCGAGCCCGGCGACGGGTCGTGGGCCGATGCGCTCGCCGACCAGCGGGGCGTCCCCGCCCGTCCCGCCGAGCCCCCGCCCGGCGTGGTCCGCGTCCGGGACCTCGCCACCGTCCGGGCCGGCTTCCGCGACGAGTACTACGGCCTGACCGGGGCCGTGTCCGAGGGCGGCGACGGGCTCCGGCTCGTGACCGTGGGCGCCATCGACCCGCTCGTCGTCCGCGACGTCGAGCAGCGCTTCGACCGTCGCCGCTGGTCGGACCCCCGCGTCGACCCGACCCGGCTCGCGGGGCGGTCGGCGGCCTGGGTGTCCCGCCAGGGCGGACCGACCGTGCTCGTGGCCACCCAGACCCGGGTGCTCGAGGCGGTCGCCGACGCGGACGGCGAGCTGGTGGCCTCGGTGCCCGCCCTCGTCGTGGTCCCGCACGACCCGGCCGACCTCTGGCACCTGCTCGCCGCGCTGGCCGCCCCGTCGGCCTCGGTCCGCGTGGCGCGGGCGGCGGCGGGCACCGGCCTGTCCCGGGATGCGTGCCGGCCCACGCCCGCGCTGCTCGGCGGGCTCCCCGTGCCCGGCGGCCCGGCGGGCGACGCCGTCGCCGCCGAGCTGGCCGCGCTGCACGCCCGCGGGGCCGCGGGTGGGACGGTGCCGAGCCGGGACGACCTGGTCCGGATCGGCGCGGCCGCCGACGCCGCGCTGGGCGTCGCCGACCCCGTCGGTCTGGCCTGGTGGGCCGACCGGCTCCCGCAGCGGGGGTGACCGGCCGGGCGCTCAGTCCCCGGCGGAGGGGCCGGGGGTCCGGGGGAGGGTCACGGTGACGCGGGCGCCGCCGGCGTCGGAGGCGTCGAGGGACACGTCGCCGCCGTGCGAGCCCACGATCGACGCGACGATGGCGAGCCCGAGGCCCGCCCCGGGCACCAGGTTCTGGTCGGTCCGGGTGGCGCGCCAGAAGCGGTCGAAGACGCGGTCGGCGTCGGCGGGCGCGATGCCGGGACCGTCGTCGGCCACGACGACGACCACCGCGTCGGGTGCGGTCCGGACCGTCGTGGTCACGGTCGTGCCCGTGGGCGTGTGGACGCGGGCGTTGGCCAGGAGGTTGTCGACGACGCGACGGACCTGGTCGCCGTCGACCTCGGCGGTCGTGCCGAGCCCGGCGGGGTCCCGGACGTCGAGGTCCCACGTGCGGGTCGGGTCGACGACCCGGGCGGCGTCCACGGACTCCCCGGCGACGCGGGCCAGGTCCACGGTGCGCCGCTCCGGCGCCGCCTCGCGATCGAGGCGGGCGAGGGCGAGGAGGTCCTCGACGAGTCGGTGCATCCGCTCGGCCTCGGCCTCGATGCGGGCCATCGAGGTGGCCACGGCCTCGGGGTCGTCGGCACCCCTGCGGTACAGCTCGGCGTAGCCCCGCACCGACGTCAGCGGCGTGCGCAGCTCGTGGGACGCCTCGGCGACGAAGCGCCGCATCCGCTCCTCCGACGCGGCCCGCTCGTCCACGGCGGACTCGATCCGGTCGAGCATGGCGTCGAGGGCGGCGCCGAGGCGGCCGACCTCGGTGCCGGGGTCGTCGACGGCGGTCCGCTCCGACAGCTCGCCCGCCGCGATCCGGTCGGCGGTCGCGATCATGCCCTCCACGGGTGCCATGGCCCGCCGGGTCAGCACCCACGACAGCGACGCGATCGTGGCCACCGCCCCCACGCCGAAGACGACCAGGATCCGCCGGGCGTCGCGGAGGGTCTCGTCGATCGTGTCCATGGGGACGCCGACCACGACCGTGCCCCCGGTCGGCGTGGCGAAGGCCGCGACCCGGAACCGGGGCCCGGCGCTGCCGACCGTGGTGAGCCCGTCGTCGGGGGCGACGCCGGCCGCGTCGGGTAGCGGGTCGGGATCGGCGCGCGGTCCGCTGGGCAGCGAACCCACGATCGTGCCCCGAGGGTCGTAGCGGACCACGGCGACGCTCTGGACGGGGTCGAACCCGCCGCGGGGCCGGGGGCCGTCGCCGGTGATGGCGACGACGGCGTCGCGCAGCTCGTCGGACAGCCGGCCCTGGCGGAAGTCGCGGTCCAGGTTGTCGACCAGGCGCGCCTCGAGCGCGAACAGGACCAGCCAGCCGCCGGCGAGCACGGCGACAGCGGCGACGAGGCTGACGGCGGCGACGATGCGGCGACGGATCACCGTCGCACCCCCGGCCCGGTCACGGCTCGCTCCGCAGCACGTAGCCGAAGCCCCGCACGGTGTGGAGCAGCTTCGGATCCCGGTCGTCGATCTTCTTGCGAAGGTACGAGATGTAGTTCTCGACCACGCTCGCGTTGCCGTCGAAGTCGTACTCCCAGACGTGGTCGAGGATCTGGGACTTGGACACGACCTGCTCGGCGTGGGCGAGGAGGAAGCGGAGCAGCTTGAACTCGGTCGGGGACAGGTTCACGGGCTGCCCGGCCCGGGTCACGCGCATCGCGGTCTCGTCGAGCTCGAGGTCGGCGTAGGCGAAGCGGGCGCCCGTCGCGGCCGCCGTGGCGGGGGCCGAGGCCCGGGACCGGCGCAGCACGGCCCGGATGCGGGCGACGAGCTCGTCGATGCTGAAGGGCTTGGTGACGTAGTCGTCGCCGCCCTTGGTGAAGCCCTGGAGCATGTCCTCCTTGGCGTCCCGGGCCGTGAGGAACACCACGGGGGTCTGGTCGCCCTCGTCGCGCAGGCGCCGGCAGACCTCGTAGCCGTCGGTGCCGGGCAGGCCCACGTCGAGCACCACCAGGTCGGGTCGGTCCCGCCGGACGGCGGCGAGCGCGGCGTCGCCGTCCGCGACCGTGGTGGGCACCATGCCGGCGATGCGCAGCGCCGAGGACACCAGGTCCCGGATGTAGGTCTCGTCGTCGACGACGAGGACGCGGACCTCGTCGTGCGCGGCGTCCTGGGGGTCGGCCATGGGCCCAGTGAACCGCAGGGACCTGGGAGGGACCTCACAACCGGCTGGGAGTCCCGCCGGGTCGGGGAGGGTTCGACAGGGCGACGGGCGCGACCCCTATGCTGCCGGCCAGCATCGAGAGCGGCCCGCACCCGCGGGTCCGGCAACCTGGGATCGGACACCCAAGGTGCCTCCCTCCCTCCGGGGTGGGGATGTGGCCCTCCGGGGCAACCAAGTCGTCCGGGGTCCCCCCGAGCACGTGGGTGTCCGACCCTCCCCGAGGGGGGTGAGCGAGACGTGGACCAGACCGACGACGACACGGGCGACGAGGCCCTCGCCGCGCCCCGCGCCGGCGAGCGCCGCACGGGAGCCGAGGACCGCCGGGCCGCGACCGGCGCCCGTGGCGGGCCGCTGTCGGGCGTCACGGACCCGAGCCGGCCCCTCGCCGACCTGGGCCGGCGCGCCCACCCGAGCACGCTGCCCGCGACCGGTGCCTGGCGCCCCGGCGACCCCGTCGGGGACCGGCGCTTCGTGCCGCTCAGCCCCGGGCGTCCCTTCGCCCTCGAGGGCGGTGGGCAGCTCCGGGGTGCCGAGGTGGCCTACGAGACCGTCGGCCGGCTCGACGCCGACCGGGGGAACGCCGTCCTGGTCTGCCACGCGCTCACCGGCGACAGCCACGTCGTCGGACCGTCCTCCGACGCCCATCCGGCGCCTGGGTGGTGGGACGGGCTCGTGGGGCCGGGCCGCGCCGTCGACACCGACCGCGACTTCGTCGTGTGCGTCAACGTCCTCGGCGGCTGCCAGGGGTCGACCGGCCCGGCCTCGCCCCACCCCGACGACGGGCGGCCGTGGGGCGGGCGGTTCCCGGTCGTGTCGATCCGCGACATGGTGCGGGCCCAGGCGGCGGTGGCCGACCACCTCGGGATCCGACGCTGGAAGGTCGTGATCGGCGGGTCGATGGGCGGGATGCAGGCCCTCGAGTGGGGCGTGATGTTCCCGGAGCGGGTCGGCGGCCTCGTGGTGCTGGCATCCTGCGTCGCCGCGTCGGCCCAGCAGATCGCCTGGTGGTCGACCGGCCGCCGCATCATCCGCATGGACCCGGCCTGGCGGGACGGCGACTTCTACGACGCCGCTCCCGGCGAGGGCCCCCACGAGGGCCTGGCGCTGGCCCGCATGGTGTCCCAGATCACGTTCCGCTCCGACGACGTCTTCACCGACCGCTTCGGGCGCGAGCTGGTCGAGTCGATCGACGGGTTCCACCTGTGGCAGCGGTTCCAGGTCGAGCGCTACCTGGAGCACCACGGCGACAAGCTCGTCCGCCGCTTCGACGCGAACTCCTACCTCGTGCTCACCAAGGCCATGGACCTCCACGACGTGGGGCGCGGCCGTGGCGGGACCGACGCCGCACTGGCCCGCGTCCGCTGCCCCCTCCTCGCCGTCGGCGTGTCGAGCGACATCCTCTACCCGGCCCACCAGTCGGCCGAGCTGGCCCGCCGCGCCGCTGCCGCCGGCGTCGCCGCCGCGTACGCCGAGCTCGACAGCCCGCACGGCCACGACGCCTTCCTCATCGAGCACGAGGCCGTCGGCGCGCTCGTCACCGACTTCCTCGCCGACCCCGTCGCGGCGACGGCGGTCGCACCGCCGCCCGCCGCACCCTGACCGCCCCCCGAACCCCCCGATCACCGGAGCACCCGATGACCGTCGACCCCGACGCCACGACCGACGACCCCGGCCGACCCGGTCCGCGCCGCGAGACCCGCGCCGTCAGCGGCGGGCGCGGCCCGAACCACGGCTCGCTCGCCAGCCCGATCTGGCCGTCCACGACCTACGAGCTGCGTGACCTCGAGGCCAGCGCCCGGATGGCGACCACGCCCCGGACCACCGAGTTCTACGCCCGGAACGGGACGCCCACCGTCCAGGCGTTCGCCGACGCCGTCGCCGACGTCGAGGGCGCCGAGGCCGGCATCGCGTTCGGGTCCGGCATGGGCGGTGCGGCCACGATCGTCCTGGGGCTGTGCTCGCCCGGCGACCGGATCGTCGCCCAGGACTCCATGTTCTCGGTGACGTCGAAGATGTTCGACAACACCTGCGCCCGCTTCGGGATCACCGTCGACCGGGTCGACGCGTTCGACCCGGTCGCGCTGCGCGACGCGGTGGCCGCGGCACCCACCCAGCTCGTGTGGTGCGAGACGCCGGCCAACCCGTCCATGGGCCTGGTCGACCTCGACGTACTCGGCGGCATCGCCGGGCCCTTCACGGTCGTCGACTCGACCATGGCGACGCCGGCGGTCCAGAACCCCCACGAGCACGGCGTCGACCTCGTGTTCCACTCCGCCACGAAGGGCATCGCAGGCCACAACGACGCCCTGCTCGGCGTGGTGACCGGCGAGCGCGAGCTGATCGACGTGCTGTGGGGCCACCACGTCATCCACGGCGCGGTGGCCTCGCCCTTCGACGCGTGGCTGGGCCTGCGTGGCCTGCGCACGCTCCACGCGCGCCAGCGCCAGCAGTGCGAGACCGCGCAGGCCCTCGCCGAGCGCCTCGACGCCCACCCCGCGGTGTCCGAGGTCCGCTACCCGGGCCTGGCCGGGCACCCCCAGGCCGAGCTGGCCCGCCGCCAGATGCGCTCCGGCGGGTCGGTCGTCGTCGTCGACCTGGCCGGCGGCTACGACGCCGGCGTGGGCCTCGTCGAGCGGGTCGAGGTGGCCACGCCCGCCCTGTCCCTGGGGGGCACCGAGACGCTCGTGACCCACCCGGCGTCGATGTCGGCGGCCACGCTCACCCCGGACGAGCGCGCCGCCATGGGCATCCCCGAGGGGCTGCTGCGCATCTCGGTGGGCCTCGAGCACGTCGACGACGTCGTCGACGACCTCGTCGCCGCGCTCGACGGCTGACCGACCCGGCGGAGCGCCCGTGCCCGAGCTGCTGGAGGTCGAGACCTACCGCACCCAGGCCGAGGCCGTCGTGGGTCGCCGGATCGCCGCCCTCCCGGTCCTCGACCCGCTCGGCCTGCGGGGCGCCGACCCCGACGCGGTCCGGGCCGAGGTCGTGGGTGCCACCGTCACGTCGGCCGAGCGGACCGGCAAGCTGCTCCTGCTGCGCACGACCGTGGCGTCCGGGCCCGGTCCGACGGTGGGCCTGCGGTTCGGGATGACGGGCCGCCTCCTCGTCGACGGGGCGGCAGCCATCACCGAGCTCGAGTACGGCGCGTCGGGCGACGACCCGGCCTGGGACCGGATCGTGGTCGCCTTCGCCGGCGGCGGCACGCTCGTCGTCCGGGACCCCCGCCGGCTCGGCGGCCTCGAGGTCGACCCCGACGAGACCCGGCTCGGCCCGGACGCCGCATCCATCACCGCGCCCCAGCTGCGCCGGGCGCTGCGGAGCGCGTCCGGCACGCCGTCACGCACCGCGCTGAAGGCCCGCCTCCTCGACCAGTCCCGCGTCGCCGGGCTCGGCAACCTGCTCGTCGACGAGTCCCTGTGGCGAGCCGGCATCGACCCGGCCAGGCCCTGCGACCGCCTCGCCGACGACGAGGTCGCGCTGCTGGCCCGGACCGTGCGCAGCACCGTCGCCGAGCTCGGCCGGCGGGGCGGGAGCCACACGGGCGACCTGCAGCCCGGCCGGGTCCCCGGCGGCGCCTGCCCGGCCGACGGGGCACCCCTCGAGCGCCTGACCGTCGGCGGGCGGACCACCTACCGGTGTCCGTCGCACCAGCGCTGACCCGACCGGGCCGTGCGCCCCGCAGGTCGTGCCGCGGCTGCGCACGGGCGTAGATTCGACCGCCGTGCCGGGACCCGCCCCCTCCCCGTCACGACGGGCAGCGCGCCTGCGCCTCGTCGTCGCAACCGCCGTCCTGGCCGTCGTCGTGCCGCTCGGCGCCACCGGCGCGCTCGGCCAGATCATCGAGCCGACGACGACCACGTCGAGCACCACGACGTCGACGACCGAGGCGACCTCGACGACCTCGACGACGTCGACGACGACCACCGACCAGGACGGCTCGACGACGACCACGACCGACCCGGACGAACCGGGGATCACGGTGCCGCTCGGCTCCTCGACGACGACGACCACGTCCCCGCGTGCGACCACGACGGTCGTGCAGCGGGCCACGACCACGACGGCGCGGGACTCCTCAGACGACGACGAGGACGAGTCCACCTCGACGACCAGCGAGGCCACCACGACCACGGGGCGCGACGTGCTCGTGGCCGGTGACGGCACCGAGGGGTCGGAGTCGACCACCACGACCTCCACGACGGTCGTGGGCGTCGCCGCCGACGACGGGCTGAGCGAGGAGGCGTCCCTGTGGCTGATCGTCGGTGGCCTCGTGGTCGTGGCGGGCCTCATCGCGGCCTGGACCGTGCGCTTCTGGATCCGCACCCGGCCCGAGCCCGTCGCCGAGGGCGACCAGGACCTGACCACGGTCTTCCGCAACACCTGAGCCCGGCACCGACACGGGGGACGGCACCCGGGCGGGCCGCGTGCCGTGGCTAGGGTCTTGCCATGGCCGACAACCTCGACGTCGACGCGATGATCGCCCGCTTCGCCGACCGCGCCGCTGCGGTCAAGAAGCGCAACCTGCCCCCCGTGGCGGGGGAGGAGCGGACCCGCTTCATCGAGCAGGCCAAGGTCGACTTCCAGGACTACGCGATCATCGCCGACGCCGAGGGGACCCTCGAGGACGGGATCCTCACCCTCCGGATCGACCTCCGCCCGAAGGACTGACCGCGACGCGATCGACCCGCCGGTGGATTCCACGCGGCGGCGAAGCGCTGCTATGGTGACCGCTCCCTGCGGGCGTAGCTCAGCTGGCTAGAGCGCAACCTTGCCAAGGTTGAGGTCGCCGGTTCGATCCCGGTCGCCCGCTCCACTCGGACCCCCTCCTCGGAGGGGGTCCGGTCGCGTCCGGGCTCCGGAGGCGTCCTCCGGCGTCCGGACGCGACCGTCCGACGGTCGCTCGCCGGGGTGCTCCGACGTCAGCCCGCCGCGTTCTCGATGGCGACGCGGGGGTCCCGGTTCGGGTCACCGGCCGCGCCGATCGAGTCCCGGAAGGCGGTGAGCGCGACGAGCCCCTGCTCCTCGGTGAGGTCGGCCTCCATGATCTTCACCACCGAGGGGAGGAGGTCACCGTGGGTGGACACGATCTCGTGGGCGAGGCGCTCCCTCGGCGCGAGGTCCTCGACGGCGACGGAACCGTCGGACCAGCGGGTGACGGGCTTCTTGGCCTTGGCCATGGGGGATGTCGCTCTCGTTCGGGGGTTCGGGACCCTGCCGACGCTACGCCGGCCCCGACCGGGTTCCTCCCCCTCGCCGAGCCGGTCCGGTTTGCGCGCCGTCCGGGCTCGTGGGAGCGTGCCGTGGACGACGATCCCACGAGCAGGTTGACGATGAGCGAGATCGAGGACGTGCAGGCGCTGGAGTCGGTGGTCGGGGAGCGACCGCTGCCGATCATGATGAAGTCGATCGACCGGCTCGACGACCACTGCCGCGCCGTGATCGACCGGTCGACGGCCGCCGTGGTCGCCCACCGGGAGGGTCACGGGCTCCGCGCCCACCTCGTCGGGGGTGCGCCCGGGTTCGCCTGGGACTCGCCGACGTCGCTGGCCATCGACGCGCCCGACGGCGTCGCGCCCGGCACGCCGGTGGGCGCGTGCCTCCTGACGCCCGGCTGGCGGGAGACGCTCCGGGTCAACGGCACCTTCTCGTCGCACCTCGAGGTGACCGAGGCGCTCGTCCACTGCGGCAAGGCGGTGATCCGCTCGGGGCTGTGGGACGAACCGGCGACGGCGGGCCCGTCGCCGGCGACGTCGACCGAGGCCGCGCTCGACGCCGCCGCCGTGGAGTTCCTGGCCGACGCACCGTTCCTCGTGATCGGGTCCTGCGACGCCGACGGGAACGCGGACGCCAGCCCCAAGGGCGATCCCGGCGGGTTCGTCCAGGTGCTCGACGACACCACGATCGCCATCCCCGACCGGAAGGGCAACCGGCGGACCGACACGTTCCACAACGTGCTCGAGGACCCCGCCGTGGTCGTCCTCGCCCTGCGCCCCGGCGACGACCGGACCCTCGAGCTCGCCGGGCGGGCCCGGATCTCCCGTGACCCGTCGCTCCTGGCCGGCATGGCCGTGCGTGGGCGGGAGCCGAACGTGGCCCTGGTCGTGGAGCTGGACCGGGTGCACCTCGAGGTGTCCGAGGGGCTCCGCGCCGCCGACCTGTGGAACGCAGCGCACCACGTCGCCCGCGAGGACCTGCCCCTGGCGACCCAGATGTGGACCGACCACGTGGAGTCGAACCGCACGAAGGGCCTCGCCGCCGGGGCGATCAAGCTCGCGGCCCGGGCGGCGAGGGTCGCCGACTCCAGCGCGGCGGCGAAGGCCGCCCTCGAGCGCGACTACGAGAAGAACCTGTACTGATCGGGCGCCCGGCCCGTGCGCTCAGCGGGGCGTGAGCGGGGAGGAGTGCTCCCAGTCGGCCAGCAGCGTCCGGACGGCGGTGAGCAGCACGAGCGGCTGGTCGAGCATCGGGTGGTGGCCGGAGTCGGGCAGCTCGATGACCGGGGCGACGCGCCCGAGCCGGTCGTACATGTAGGCCCCGATCTCGTCGGTGACGAGCCCGTGCTCGGCTCGGAGGAGCGCGACCCGGCACGTGATGCGGGCCAGCAGCTCGCGGGCCTCGCTACGGGGCGGGACGAAGATCGCGGGGTCGTACTTCCACGACACCCCGCCCTCCACCTCGCGCAGGCTGGTGCGGGCCACGTGGTCGAGCACGTAGGGCAGGTAGTGCTCCTGCTCGGGCACGGTCCGGAAGCGGGACAGGGCCGTGTCGACGTCCGGGTAGACCCGCAGCGGCCCGAAGATGTTGCCCTGCCGTGCCGCCTCCAGCTCGGGATCGGGTGCGCTCACGGGGGAGTCGACGATCACGATGCCGGCGAGGTCGGCGCCGTAGGTCGCCGCCGTCCCGATGGTCACGAAGCCGCCCATCGAGTGGCCGACCACGACCGGGGGACCGGAGAAGCCGGCGTCGTCGGCCACGGCCATGACCTCGGCCGCCCAGTTCGCGAGCCGGTAGTCGCCGTCGGTCCGGCGGTCGCTGTCGCCGTGCCCGGACAGGTCGACGGCGACCACGCGGTACGCGTCGGCCAGGAGCGGGACCAGGTGGCTCCACCAGTGGGCGTGGGCCGCCCCACCGTGCACGAAGACGAGGCCCGGGCGGTTCAGCTGGCCCCAGGCCAGGTAGTGGATGGCGCAGCCGTCGCTGTCGACGGTGCGCTCCTCCGGCGTGCGCGCCAGTGCCCGGGTGAACCAGGCGGGGTCGGTCACGCCGCGGAGGGCTTGGCGACCGCGTCCAGGACGCCGTCGACGAAGCCCTCGACCCCCGCCGGCAGGTCCGAGCGCTTCCACGCGAAGCCGCCGAGGACCTCGGCGCCCTGGCGCTCCATGGCCTTCTCGAACTTGCCGAGGGCCGAGCCGGGGTTGAGGGCGTAGGTGAGGAACAGCGCCACGGGCTTGCCGGTGAGCTTGGGGACCTTGGCGAGGCGCCGGGCGTCGCCGGGCTTCTGGCCGATCACGAAGTGGCCCGAGACCCAGGTGCCGAGCACGACCAGGTCGGCGTCGGCCAGCGACTTGTAGTCGAGGCCGTCGACCGACTGGACCGACACGGTGTGGCCGCGCTCCTCGATCGCCGTGCCGATCAGCTCGGCGGCGCGGCGGGTGTTGCCCGTTCTGCTGGCGTAGACGACGGCGATCTCCATGGCGGCAGAGGTTACCGCCGTCCCCCGGTGCCGACGGGATCCGGGCCGGGGCCGCCCCGCCCCCCAGTGGTGCCTGCGGGTGTGGTCAGTCGCGGCTGCGGGCGTGGGTGGCGAGGGGGAAGATCAGGGGCTCGTCCCGGGCCTCGGCGATCATCGCCTTGCGCCGGGACGAGGTCACGAACCCGGACCGGGACGCAGCGGCGATGACCCGTGGGGCCAGGGTCCGGTCGCCGGGGGTGGCGATGCAGTGGACGCCGGGGGTGGAGAGGGCGAACTGCACGCCGCGTGTGATGGCGGCGTCGTCGACGTGGGGCTCGTACCAGGTGTCCGCCGAGGGCGCCCGGTCGCCCCACGGGCGCCACGACACCGCCTTGATCACCTGCACGCCGACGTCGTAGGTGCGGCAGTGGGACAGGAGGGCCTCGACGTCGGCCCGGTAGTCCGGCTCGCTCCACAGCCGCGGGCTGAGCGGGAACATGACGGTGTCGAGGTCCCAGCGCCTGCAGGCCTCGAGCTGCGCCGCGGCGGTGCCCAGGTCGTGCCCGGTGATCCCCACGAACCGGGTCGTGCCCTCGTCGCGGGCGGCGAGGGCGACCTCGATCGCGTCGACCCGGGTCTCGAGGTCGTCGCGGTCGGTCACGCCGTGGATCTGGTACAGGTCGAAGTGGTCGGTGCGCAGCCGCTCGAGGCTCTCGGTCATCTGGGCCCGGACGCCGTCCGGGTTGCGGCGGTGCGTCTTGCAGCCGAGGAACAGCCGCTCCCGGTGCTCCTCGACGAGTGGGCCGCAGTTGACCTCCGCGTCGCCGTAGGAGGGGGCCACGTCGAGGTGGTTGACGCCCTCGAACAGGGCCTCCTCGAAGGTCTTCTCGGTCTGCTCGGGCGTGGCCCGGGCGAAGGCGGCGCCGCCGAGGATGGCCACGCTCGACTGGTGGCCGGTTCGTCCGAGCTTCCGCTTCTCCATGGCGACCATCCAAGCCCATGGGGGCGAGGCGGCGCGCAGCCGAGCGCGCGGCTCCTGGCCGGGTCGCCGATCAGGCCGGCAGGGCGAAGTACAGCGGTCCGGCGAAGCCCTCGGTGGCGAAGCGGAGGTCGGCGACGGCGTCGTCGGGCACGGTGAAGCACACCTGGCCCCGGGCCACCTCGCCGGCCTCGAGGAGGCCGGCGTCGGCCAGGTCGTCGGGGACCCGGCCGCAGGTGGCGTCGTAGGAGAACCAGCGGGCGGTGCCGTCGTCGACGAAGAACGGGATGGCCCCGGGGTTGCCGAGGCCGGTCGCGTCGGTGAACCGGACCTCGAGCTCGACGAGCACGTGCCGGTCGCCCGTCGGGGGCGGCGGGTTGGTCGGGTCGTGGTCGGACAGGACCGGCGTCGCGTCACGGGTCGCGCCGACCACGGTGATCTCGTAGAGGCCGAGGATGTAGGCCTGCCCGACGGGCACGGGGTCGTCGAAGGCCCCGATCGTGGCGGGAGCGAGGTCGGTGGCGGGTGGCGCCGACGTGGCCGGGTCCCGGGGCGACCCACCGGGCGGGGCCTGGGGGATGGTGTCCCCGGGGGGAGGGGTGGTCGTCGGCGTCGGCTCGATCCGCACGGTCGGCTCGGGGAGGGCGGCCGCGCCGTCGTCGTCGAAGCCACGTCCGAGGAAGAACCCGACCACCAGGCCGAGCAGCAGGGTCCCGACGGCCACGCCGGTGGCGGCCAGGGGGCCGATCCCGCCGTCCGGGGGCGGGTGCGCCGCCGGCGCGCTGCCGAGGCGGAGGCTGCCGGCGCCCCGCACCGGGGAACCGGTCGGGCCGACGGCTCCCGGTGGCCGGTAGTGCGGCGGGGGAGGTCCCGGCGGTGCGGGCGAGCGGGCCATCGGACGAGACGCTACCGGCGGCCGCTCGACCTCCATCGGGCGGCCCGGCGGCCGCCCGATCGTCCCGCCGGGGAGGCGGGGCCCTCGGGGCCCGGTGGGTCCGGCGGGGACGAGGCGCTAGGGTGCCGGGCTCCTGGCAGCGTGGCCGAGTGGCTTAGGCAAGGGACTGCAAATCCCTCTACCCGGGTTCGATTCCCGGCGCTGCCTCCATCCAGATCGTCGCATCGAGATCCATCCGGAGATGCGTCCCCGATGGGGCATGGTCGTCCGTGGTGGGGGGTAGGAGGGCTGCGTCCCGCCCCCAGCCTCCCCGGAGCCCCACCATGACCCCCCGCTCGCTCGTCTACGCCGGTCTCGCCTCCTTCGCCGTGCTCGTCGCCGGTGCCGTGCTCGCCGACGCCTCCATGGTCGTCGGTGGCCTGCTGTCGATGGTCGTGGCCGGGTTCCTGCTCGCGGTCAAGACCGACGAGACCAGCCAGCCGCTGCGCGTCGCCCTCCTCGAGGACCGCTGAGCACGGTCCTCCGCGACCGCTGAGCACGGTCCTCCGCGACCGCTGAGCACGGTCCTCCGCGACCGCTGAGCACGGTCCTCCGCGACCGGTGGACCGGGCCCCGGCACGCCCGCCGCGTCCGGGCCTAGGGTCGGGCGCACCGCAGACCCGGTCGCGGAGCGGCCGGAGGACACGAGGGGGAGCCGATGAGCGCCGTCGAGGCCGCAGCCGTCGAGCCGCTGGAGGAGCACGCCGAGTGGTCCGCACTCGGCCTGGAGGACCCGTCCGCCTGGACCTGGGCCCTTGACGATGCGGAGGTGGCCGAGCTCGTCGCCGCCCTGGAGGTGGCCCGGTGCCGCCACGACGACCTGCTCGACGTGACCCGGGACGACTTCCCGCTGCCGTCGCTCGCCGCCCGCCTGCTCGAGCTGGAGCGGGAGCTGGTGGACGGGCGGGGGTTCGCCCGCATCACCGGCATCCCGGTCGACGAGCTCGGGTACGAGGGCGCCTCCTGGGTGTACTGGGGGATGGGCCTGCACCTGGGTGACCCGTGGCCCCAGAACGCCAGGGGGCACCTGCTGGGCGACGTGCGCGACCAGGGCAAGGCCCCCGACGACCCGACGGCCCGGGGCAACGAGATCGGCGGCGCCCCGCTCACGTTCCACTCCGACGGATCCGACCTGGTCGGCCTGCTGTGCCTGCACCCGGGCGTGTCCGGCGGCGAGAGCGTGATCGCCGACGTCCTGGCCGCCCACAACGAGCTCGCCCGCACCCGCCCCGACCTGTGCGCGGCCCTCTACGAGCCGCTGCCCTACGACTTCCGTGGCGAGCAGGCCGACGGCGCCCGGCCGTACTACACGGTCCCGGTGTTCACCCGGCACGGCGACCGGCTCTTCGTCCGCTACATCCGCCCCTTCATCGAGGCGTCCCAGCGCCACGCCGACGCCCCGCCGATCACCGACGTGCAGCGCGAGGCCATGGACGCCCTCGACGCGATCGTCGCCCGACCCGAGCTGCAGGTCGAGATGCGCTTCGCTCCCGGTGACGTGCAGTGGATCAACAACTACCACGTGCTCCACGGGCGTCGGCGCTACGCCGACGACCCCGCGACCGGGGCGGTCCGGCACCTGAAGCGGCTGTGGCTGGCCACCGACGTGCTCGGCCCCGACGACCGCCCCGACCGGTTCCAGCGGGCCGGTGCCGCGGCCCACTGGGGGTCGCGCCGCACCCGGGCATGACCCGACGGCGACCCCGGGCCGCGGCCGTCGGGCCCGCCGCAGGCGACGACCGCCGCCGCCGACATCGGTCGTGCACGTCCCGATGGTCCGCACCCGACGGTCGCAGGGGCCCGGGGCGCCGATAGACAGGAGGGCCATGGAGCTGCGACCCGACCCCGAGGCGCTCCTCGAGCTGCGCAGGCGTGCCGCACGGCACCGCCGGCTCGCCATCGCGAACGAGCAGATGGGGGACTGGGCCGCCGCCCAGGAGGCCCGAGCCGAGGCGGAGGCCTGCGAGGTGCTGTCGATGCTCTACGCCGAGTCGTCCGACGTCGACCCGCTCGCACCGGCAGAGGACGACGGTCCCGCCGGCGGGGCCACGGCCCCCTAGTCGCCCCGCCACCCCGCGCCGTCGGGGTGGGTGCCCGACCCGTCCGCCGACCTCGGTCGGACGCGCCCCGGGTCGCGTCGGGCCGCTGGGTGCGTCGCGCCGTCGCCACCACCGGGTGACGACGTTCACGTTGCGAACGTTTCGTTTCCGTTGCGAAACCGTGTAGAAAAGTCATCCAACGCAACCCGCTGGGGATGCGCGCGACGCACGAGCGCGGCGCCCGGGGCCGAGACCCCGGGATGCGCAGCGCGTCGCCTCCCCACCGAGCGCCCCCTTGGAGGACGCACCGTGTCCAGCACCCCCACCACCTCCCGTCGCGCCCGCCCCGGTCGCCTCCGCGCCGCCCGGCTGGCCCTCGCCCTCGGCGCCGCCGGACTCCTCGGCGGGGCGTGCACGCCCAACGAGGCGATCGCCGTCCTGTTCCCCGACAACGCCGGGGAGGCCACGCGCATCGCCGACTGCGAGTCCTCGATGGACCCGAACGCGGTCAGCCGCACGAACGACCACGGCCTGTTCCAGATCAACGCCGTGCACCAGGCCGACTTCGAGCGGGTCACCGGCCAGCCGTGGTCGGCGGTCTACGACCCGTACTGGAACAGCGTCTTCGCCAAGCACCTGTACGACACGCAGGGCTGGCAGCCCTGGACCTGCCGCTGGGCGGCCTGAGCGTCGCGTCGAGCCGCACCACCGTCGGTCCGTCCCGGGACCCCGACCCGCCGGCCGGGTCGCGCCCCGGTCGTGCGCGGGAGCGGATCCGGGCGCCTGAAGACCCGGACCCGCCCCCGAGGACGGTGCCGGCCCGGGCGGGCCGACGTCGACGAGCGTGCCCGGACCTCGTTTCGGCGTCGTGTCCGGCCGGTGACGGCGGGCCGACGCCGGTGCCCGGCCGGCGGTGACGTGATCCTCCACCGGTCGGGCGTGCGCCCTGCGCCGTCGGGGCAGCGCGGACCGTGGCCTACGGTCCGGTCCGTGCCGGACCACGACGGGCCACCGGTCCGCTTCCGGGTCGCCTTCGTGCGCCTGTTCGCCCTGCGCCTCGTGGGCACGGTGTCGATCCGGTTCGCCTACCCGTTCCTCCCCGAGATCGCCGACGGGCTCGGCACGAGCCTGGCCACGGCCGGTCTCGGCCTGGCCTGCGGCGAGATCGCCGGCCTCGTCGCACCCCTGGTCGGTCGTCGCCTCGACCGGATCGGTCGGCGCCGGGGGATGGTCGACGGCCTGGTGGTCAGCTCGGTCGGCTGCCTCGGCGTCGCCCTCGCCCCCCACGTCGTGGCCTTCGGTGCGTCCCTGTTCGTCGTCGCCGTCGGCCGCTACCTCTACGACGTGTCCTTCGGCGCCTGGATCGGCGACGAGGTGCCCTTCGCCCGCCGCGGCCGGGTCAACGGGATCGGCGAGCTCGCCTGGGCCGGCTCGTTCCTCGTGGGCGTGCCCGTCGCCGGCCTCCTCGCCGCCGTGACCTCCTGGCGGGGCCCCTACGCCGCCTCCGTCGTGCTGCTGCTGGCCTCGGTCCCCGTCGTGCGGGCCACGCTCGCGCCCGCTGCTCCGGCCGCCGGAGGCCCCGCCTCGTCGCGGGCCGTCGGCCGCGCCCGCCCCACCTGGCTCCACGCCGTGGTGTTCGCGACCTCGCTCGGCGCCGCACTGGTCTTCGTGAGCGAGGGGGCCTTCTTCGAGACGGACCTGGGCATGACCGAGACGACGATCAGCCTGGTGGTCGTGCTGCTCGGCGTCGGGGAGGTGGTCGGGGCGCTCGGGTCGGCCCTGCTCACCGACCGGATCGGCAAGCGGCGGACCGTCGGGCTCGGGATCGCCGTCCTGGTGCCCGCCGTCGCCGCGCTCGCCCTCGTCGGCGACTCGGCGGTCCTCGCGGTCCTGGCCGCCCTCGCCGTCGGGCTGGGCTTCGAGCTGGCCTTCGTGTCGGCGCTCCCCATGGTCGTGGAGGTCGACCCGGAGCGCCGGGCCGGCTCCCTCGCGCTCGCCGTCGCCGCCCTCACCCTGGCCCGCACCGTGGCCGCCGTCGCGGGGACCGCCCTGTTCGAGGGTGTCGGCATCGGTGGCGTCGTCGCCGCCTCGCTCCCCGCCCTCGCCGTCGCCGCAGTCGTCCTCGCCGCCCTCGTGCGCGAGCCGGTGGCGACGCCGGAACCTCGGTAGCGTCGATCGCCGTGGCCCGGGTCCGACCCCACGACGTCCGCGTGCTGCGGGAGCGCGCCGAGGGGCAGCGCCCCACCGGCCGCGGCCTGCTCCACGCCGTCGTCGCGCCCGTCGCCGCCCTCGGCACCGTCGTCCTCGCCGTGGTCGCCGACCCCGGCACGGCCCGCATCGGCGCCGTGGCCTTCGGGCTCGGGCTCACCGTCCTGTTCACGACCAGCGGCGCCTACCACCGGATCGACTGGTCCGACCGGGGCGCCCTGATCATGAAGCGGGCCGACCACGTGGCGATCCTCGTCGCCGTGGCCGGCACCTACACCCCCTTCGCGCTGGTGGTGCTCGACGGCTGGGCCCGGACCGTGGTCCTGGCGGCCTCCTGGGGTGCGGTCGCGCTCGGCGTCGGGGCGGCGGCCCTCGGGCTGTTCGAGGTGCGCGGCGTGGCCATCACCGCCTACCTCGTGCTCGGCTGGATGGCCGTGCTCATGCTGCCGCGGCTGGTGTCGACGCTGTCGGCGGTGGAGCTCGCCGCGATCGTGGCCGGCGGGGTCGTCTACACCCTGGGAGCCGTCGTGCTGGCCACCCGCTGGCCCGACCCCGATCCGGCCCGGTTCGGGTTCCACGAGGTGTGGCACGTCCACACCGTCGTCGCGGCCGCGTGCCACGCCGTGGCCGTCGTCGCCGTCGTCACCTGAGGCGGACCGTCGTCGGCTGCAGTCCGGCGACGGGCGGGGCGATCAGCCGAGCAGGTCGCGCAGGGATGCGACGTGGGGGTGGTCGTCGGCCCGGCACAGCCGGCGCGGGTCGAAGTGCACGCCGATCATGCCGGCCGCCTCGGCGCCGCGGACGTCGTAGTGCACCGAGTCGCCGACGTGGGCGGTGCGGGCCGGGTCGGTGCCCAGCGCCTCCAGCGCCGGTGCGAAGGTGGCCGGATCGGGCTTCGCGACGCCGAGCGCGCCGGAGTCGACGATGGTCGCGACCGGCACGAGCGGACCCGGCCCGACCTGGCACACGCCGGCCCCGGCGAGGATCCGGTCGACGGTGCCGTCGGCGTTGGACACGATCGCCAGTGGCAGGCCGGCGTCGTGGAGGTCGGCGATGGCGGCCACCGACTCGGGGATCGGCTCGGCCCACAGGCCCGACGGGCCGAACAGCGGGGCGAGCGCCTCGGCCGCCCGCCGGCGGGCCTCGGGCCCGAGGTCCAGGTGGTGGCAGAAGGCGGGCACGTACTCACCGAAGGTCTCCGCCGGGCTCTGGGCCACGTCGACGGCGTGCATGGCGAGGTAGTGGGCATCCCAGAAGCGGTCGCGGGGCGCCTCGACGCCGGCGGCGTCGAGCGCCGCGGCCAGGCGGCCGTGGTGGGGCACGACGAAGACGCCCCCCACGTCGAGCGTGACGGCGTCGACGGTGCGCCCGTCGACGACGGCGCTGCTCACCGGTCGGTGCGGCCCGGGCCCGGGACGCCGTCCCGTGCATCGGGGTCGGCCGGCGGGGCGTCGCCGTCCTCGTCCCCGTCCGGCCGCTCGAGCTGGCCGACGCGGCGTCGGGCGACGGCGAGCAGCGCGGCGAAGACGGCGAGGGGCGCGAGGACGAACGCGATCTCGTCCCAGCCGCCCTGGTGGGCGAGGAGCAGCGCGGTCCGGTCCACGGGGCGACGCTAGCCGTCGCTCCGGTCCTGGTCCGTCCGGCTGCGGTTCAGTCGTCGTCGACGGCGCTGGCCACCAGCGGCAGGATCCGGTGGGGGATCTGCTCGGTCAGCGCGATCTGGGTCGTGGTCCGCTCGACCCCGCCCGAGCCGAGCATCCGGCCGATGAGCGGCTGGAGGTCGGCGTTGGTCGGGGCCACGACGCGGCACAGGATGTCGCCCGGACCGGTCGTGGTGTGGACCTCGAGCACCTCGGGGATCGTGGCGAGGTGCTCGACCACGGATCCGAGGGCGCCCTGCGCGATCTCGAGGGTGACGAAGGCGAGCACGTCGTAGCCGAGGGCCCGCAGGTCGACGTCGGGCCCGAACCCGGTGACCACCCCGCGCTTCTGGAGCTTGTCGAGCCGGGCCTGGACGGTGCCGCGGGCCACCTCGAGCTGGCGCGCCAGCTCCATCACCCCCGCGCGGGGCTGGTCGGCGAGCGCCTGCAGGAGGCGGCGGTCGAGGTCGTCGATGCTCTCCGGCACGGAGCGGCGTTCTACCACAGTCGGTCCCCGATCCCGGTGGTGAACCCCTCGGATGTTGCGCGAAGTGCGCAGCGATGGGACGCCTGTGGCCGGATTCGGTCCAATCGGTTGCGGTCTCCGGTTCCGTCGGTCCCGATGCCCGCAGGTGTCCTCCGGTGCGTCGACGGATCCGGTGGCTCGGGATGCGGCGCGCGCCCGGACGAGGCGCTACAGTGCCCCGGCCCGAGGGCCGTTAGCTCAGTTGGCTAGAGCACCTGCATGACGCGCAGGGGGTCAGGGGTTCGAATCCCTTACGGCCCACTCGGAACGAGACCCCAGGTCATCGACCTGGGGTCTCGTCGTTCTCGGTCCCGGTTCCGTTCGGGACCGGGGGGAAGGGCGGCGGGGCCGTGGCCATCCTCGCCAGGATCCACGCCAGCGGGGGCATCACCAGGACGACGAGCCCGAGCGAGGCCCAGCCAGCGGCTCCGATCCAGTTCCGCAGCGCGGGCCGGGCGTCGACGGTCGTGGAGGCGGTGCGGCACCACGCCCGCGCATCGTCGAGCGTCGAGCCGTCGACGTCTGCGAGGTCCTGGCCGAACAGGCTGCGGCAGCGTCGGCCGCGGGCGTAGGCGCGGACGGTCCGAGTCGGGTACCGGAGCATCCCGCCCGACGTGCCGGCGGTGCAGAAGACCCAGGCGAGGGGTTCCGTGTGCAGTCCTGCGCCGCACTCCCAAGCCGAGATCTGGAACTCGCCGGCCAGGTCGGTCGGGTAGCCGGTGACGAGGTGGTGCAGGTCGTGGGTCCGGAGCGCTCGTTGCCGGGCCGGTGGGTTCGGGATCGGGAAGGGGATCGGTCCCAGCCGGAACCACTCGACGAGGCGTCGGGTGTCGGTGATGCCGTTCGCCTCTCGGAAGCGGATCCGGAGTGCGGCCAGCGAGTCCCCTGGCCGAACGGTCGGCCCGTCGGCGTCGGTGCCCGGGTCCGAGGCCTGGGCTGGCGGTGGGGTGCTCATCGAGATCGCCTGTCGGCCGGAGCCCGGTGACCCGATCCGGATCCGTGCGCAGGGAGCGCGCACACGGCGCCGGCGCTGAAGCCGGCGGGACGCACGTCCAGGGCCCGGTTCAGCCGCGACCGGTGGTTCTCCCAGGCGATCGTGGCGGCGACCTCGGCGAGCGCCGTGGGCCCGAGGCGCTCGAGCAGCGCCTGGCGCAGTTCGTCCGGGACCTCGGCAGGCGTCTCGGTCATGGCCGTTGCCAGCCCGAGGACGAGCTCGTCCAGGTCGCTGTAGGCATCGCTCTCCTCGAACGCCGACACATCGACGATCTCGCGATCCGTCAGCCCGGCTGCCCTGCCCACGGCAGAGCCGATGTCGAGTCAGAACGGGCACCCGATCAGGCTCGAGACCCGGAGCTGGGCCAGCAGCTTGAGCCGTTCCTCGGCCCGGTTGGAGGCGAACAACCCGATCTCGTACGCGCCGATCCCGGCGAGCAGCAGCGGTCGGCGCATCATCCGCTCCACGAGATCGAGCCGCTTCCGGCGCGCCCGTGGGAGCACTCGGAGGTGGACCGCCACCTTCGACACGATCCTCTTCACGGTCGTCCTCCGAGCCCCAGACAACGAGAACGAACGGATCTTGACCCGCGGGTCAAGATCGGGCAAGGACGCCCGTCACAGCCGGAGTGGGATCAGTCCCAGCGCGGTGGCCCCGCAGCGCTCCAGCGTCGCAGCGCCTCGAACGGGTACAGCCCGGTCCGGTGACCGTCGTTCCACGTGACCTGCAGCGCGTAGGCACCGTGGAGCTGGGCATCGGTGATGCGCAGCGGCGTGGGTGCCCCCGGTCGTGGCCACGCCTCCTCGCCTCGCTCCCGCAGCGCTCGGCACGTCGCGCACGGACAGCCCTGCCGCAGCTCCACCAGCCCGATCCGTGCGACGTGGCCGTCGGCGAAGCTGATCGTCACACCCTCGTCGCGCCTGATGTCGAGGTGCACCGGCTCGTTGCTGTCCACGGGCCCAGGCTGCCCGATCCCCGCGCCCGGTCCACCCGGCACCGGATCGGACCGGCCCGGGCGCTCACGCTCCGAGTCGCTGGAGGAGCTCGTCCCGGGTGGCCAGGTGCGCCTCGCGGAACGCCTGCGGCGTGAACCACTGCAGGTGCCAGAGCTGCACGAGCAGCGCCGACAGCAGGAAGCTCTCCTCCGCCACGCCGCATCCGGCTGCCTCGACCCGGTCGCGACCACCGGGTGTGTCGACCAGGCTGAACCACAGGAACGCGTGGTCGTAGCCGGCGGGGTGGAGCCCGGCCCACTCCCAGTCGATCAGCACGCAGGCGCCGTCGGCCTCGTCGCGCAGGACGTTCCGGGCGGTGATGTCGCCGTGGCAGAACCGGTGGCGCACGTGCACCCGCCGGGCGAGCTGCTGGAGCAGCGTCGTCTGCTCCGAGGTGAGCAGCCCGTGACGGTGCGCGAGCGCGAGGCGGCGCCCGGTGTCGAGCCGCCGGAACCACCGGCGGCGTCGCGGATCGAAGCCGCGGACGCACTCGGCCAGCTCGAGCATCTCGTCGACCTCGCCCAGGCCCAGGTCGTGCGGGTACTTCGGGCCGAGCGGCTCGCCCGGAACGGCCTCGAAGGTGAGGCTGCGGCGCGTCACGTCGTGCTCCAGCAGCAGCGGGGTCCTCACCGGTGGTGGCTTGTCGCGCAGGAGCTGGTTGATCCGCAGCTCGTAGCGGAACCGACGACGGGCGTCGTCGGCGCGGTCACGGGTCTTGGTCACCGAACGACCCGACGGCGACCCCGTCAGGGTCGTGTAGGTGGTCTGCAGACTGCGAACCCCTGCCCCCATCGCCCAGAACGGTAGCGACGACGATGCCTAGGGTGGATCGCCGTGCAGGGGGACAGGAGAGCCGTCGGGCCCGTCGCGTGCTGGGAGGGTCTCGACGGCGCGTGGCAGGAGGCGTTCCGGCAGGCCTGGGACGCGGTGACGACCGGCAACATCGGTGTGGGCGCGGTGATCGTCGACGAGACCGGCGGGATCGTGGCGGCGAGCCGCAACCGCGTCGCGGATCGGAGCGCACCACCGGGCGAGATCGCCGGGTCGAGCCTGGCGCACGCCGAGATGAACGCTCTCGCCCGACTTCCGTTCCGCTCGCCACGTCGCCTGGTCCTCTCCACCACCCTGCAGCCATGCCTGCAGTGCGCAGCCGCCATCCGCATGGGGCCGATCGCCCACGTGCGCATCGCCGGCGCGGATCCGCTGTGGGACGGCTGCGGTGACTTCAGCTCGCTGAACCAGCGCCTCGCCCGCCGCGGTGCGGTGCCCAGCGAGGGCCCCCGACACGACGAGATCGGCACCTTCGCCACCCTCCTGTCCCGTCTCGGGCCGGGCCTCGTCGACCACGTCGCTGAGGAGCTCCGGCACCATGGCGAGGGCCCCGTCATCGATCTCGCCGAGGAGGTCGAGGCCGACGGGACGGTCGCAGCACTCCGGGGCGCAACGGTGCAGGACGCCCTCGTGCGCCTGTGGCCACGGGTGCGGGAGGTCGCGCGGGCCAGGGGTGCGGCGGCGCCGCAGGGGTGACCACCCACGCGATCGTGGATCGGCTGCACGTCGTGGACCTGCCCGGTCGCGCCGGTGCGCCACCGCGAACCGGTGTCAGGGCAGCAGGAAGCGAGCGAACGCGACGCCGGTCGGCATGGGCACCGCCTCGTCGAGGTCGACGCCCCACGACCTCACCACGGACCTCGTCCGCTCGGCGGCCCGTGCCCGTCGGGCGGCGTCGACGTCGGGGTGCCAGGCGAAGACGTTGTGCTCCAGCCGATCGATGAACTCCCGCCGGGTCTGATCGGCCTCGGCCTCGATCCGGATCGGTCCGGTGGTCTCGAAGCCCCGCGCGACGAAGGCCCGGGCGATCTCCTCGTGGGACGACGCGCCGGGGAGCGCGGGGTGGTCGCCGAGGGCCTCGCGGAAGGCGCGACCGATGCCCGAGCGTCCCGTACCCCCGCCTCCGGATGCTGCGACCGTCCCACCAGGTCGCAGCACCCGGCGGATCTCGTCGACCACGGCCGTCCAGGCGGGGACGAGGTGCAGCACCTGGGCGACGACCACGAGATCGGCGGACGACGAGGCGATGGGGAGTCGGGTGGCATCGCCGCGCACCACCCGACCGTGGAGGCCCGGCCAGCCCGCGAGCGCCGTGCGCAGCATCGAGGCGTTGACGTCGACCCCGACCACGTCGATGCCCCGCGCCGCGAGCCGCCCGCCGTAGGCCCCGGTGCCGATGCCGACGTCGACGACGGCGGGCGAGGTCGGGAGCGGCGCGACGAGCTCGTCGAGCGCCGCGCGCCACACGGCGTGCGGCGCCAGATCCCGCGGTCTGTCGTGCGCGCGGATCTCCGCGTCCGAGAGCGCTCCGGCGTAGGCCTGCACGCGGCCACCATCGCACGGGCGGAGGTCCGCCCGGGATCGGGTTTCGCCCCGCCGACTTCCGATTCTGCTCCGGCCGCCGAGATCTGCGAGGTGGGTCGTACACTCCGGGTCGACGTCGGAAGGGGAGCCATGACTGCTGGGGCAAGGTGCGCGACCGGTGTGACCGGGTTCGACGAGGTGCTCGGCGGCGGCCTTCCGCGCGAGCGGACCACGCTGCTCGTCGGGGGACCCGGCTGCGGCAAGACCCTCGCCGCGCTCAGCTTCCTCGTGGAGG
Source organism: uncultured Acidimicrobiaceae bacterium (assembly GCA_964497795.1). Lineage (GTDB taxonomy): Bacteria > Actinomycetota > Acidimicrobiia > Acidimicrobiales > Salinilacustritrichaceae > Salinilacustrithrix. The sequence continues at coordinate 29,004 of CAZCEZ010000010.1, forward strand.
GCGTCGCCGCAGGCGAGCCCGGGGTCTTCGTCGGCTTCGAGGAGACCGTCGACGACCTGGTCGCCGACGCGCGCTCCCTCGGCCTCGACCTCGCAGCCCTCGTCGACGAGGGCTCGCTCGTCCTCCACACCATGCGCTTCGACGTCGACGGCGAGCTGCCCGTCGCCGTCGGCGAGGTCGACCTCGGAGGACTGCAGGCCCAGCTCGGCGCGCTCGTGCGGCGCGTCGACGCCACGCGGGTCGTCATCGACCCGATCGACGCCGTGTTCGACCACCTGCACGACCCCGCGGGCATGCGCCGTCGCGTGAAGGCGCTGCTCGACTGGCTCGGTGGCCTCGGCGTCACGTCCGTCGTGACCGCGGCCCCCGGGCGCGGATCGATCACCCGCAACGGCCACGAGGCGTACCTGTCGGACTGCGTGATCACGCTCCGCCACTCCCTCGACGACCGGATCGCCACCCGCTACCTCCGGGTGCTCAAGTACCGCGGCTCGGGCCACGTCACCGACGAGCTGCCGTTCCTGATCGACGACCAGGGCATGTCGGTCCTGACGCTGGGCGAGGACTCCCTCGACGTCGACGCGCTCGACGAGCGCACCACCACCGGCATCCCCGACCTCGACGAGATGCTGGGCGGCGGGGTCTACCGCGGCTCCTCGGTCCTCATCTCCGGCTCGGCGGGCACGGGCAAGACGAGCATCGCCGTGAACGTGGTCGCCGCAGCCAGCAGGGCCGGCGAGCGCTCCCTGTACCTGTCCTTCGAGGAGTCGTCGCAGCAGCTCGTGCGGAACATGCGCTCGATCGGCGTCGACCTCGCCCAGGCGATCGACTCCGGTCTCGCCCTCGTCGAGTCGGTCCGCGCCCGGGGCCTCGGCGTCGAGGCGCACTCGGCCCGGATCCTGTCCGCCGTCCGCCGCCACGAGCCGTCGGTCGTCGTGCTCGACCCGATCTCGAACTTCGAGACCGCCGGGCGGACCTCGGCCGTCCGCACGATGCTGATGGTCCTCGTCGACCAGCTCAAGGCCCGGGGGATCACCCTCTTCATGACGTCGCTCGCCGACGGCCCGGAGTCCGCCGACGCCGGCAGCCCGCTCTCCTCCTTGGTCGACACCTGGCTCCTCGTCCGGAACCTCGAGCACCAGGGCGAGCGCAACCGGGGGCTGTACGTGCTCAAGTCCCGCGGCACCCGGCACTCGAACCAGATCCGCGAGTTCGTGATGTCCGACGACGGCATCCACCTCGTGACCCCCTACGTCGGCCCCGGCGCGGTCCTCACGGGCTCGGCTCGCATCGCCCAGGTGAACACCGACGAGGCCCTCCGGGCGGAGCTCGAGGAGCAGCTCGCCCGACAGCACGACCGCCTCGAGGTGGCCCGCGTGCGCTTCGCGTCCGAGCAGGCCACCCACGAGGCAGCCCGACGTGCCGAGCTGACCGAGCTCGAGAGCGACCTCCGCTCCATCGAGTCCCAGATCGCCCTCCTCGGGAGCCAGCGGAGCGCCATGCTGGGCGCCCGCGGTACGAGCGAGCGTCCGTGATCGAGTCCTCGGCCGACGGTCCCGCTCGCTCCTTCACCCTCTTCGTCGCCGGGCGCACCGTGCGCAGCGAGCAGGCCGAGTCGGGGCTGCGGGCGCTGTGCGAGGCGCACCTGGCCGGCCACGAGTTCGCGATCCGCGTGGTCGACGTGGTCGAGGACCCCGACAGCGCCCTCGAGGCGTCGATCATCGCGACCCCGACCGTCATCCGCCACTCGCCACCACCCGAGGTGCGGTTCCTCGGCGACCTCACCGACGTCCCGAACCCGCACGAGGTCCTCGGGCCCGACCCCTTCGCCAGCCGGGGCTCCGACCGTGCGTGAGCGGACCGGCGGCTTCGCACCGGCCATGCCGGTCGATCCGTCGGTCCGACCCGTCGTGGCCCTCGTCCCGTCCGAGGTGGTCGACGTCCCCGACGTCGCCCACCTCGCACCGGGCCTCGACGCCTCCCCGTTCGGCGCTGTGGTCGTCGACGGCGGGGGCACGATCGTCTGGGCGAACGAGCAGGCCTCCCGGGCGCTCGGTCGCGCCACGAGCGGGCTCGTCGGCGTCGTCCTCGGCCGGCCCCCGACGGGCACCGCGGTCGAGATCGAGGTCGCCAGCCCGACGGGCCCGATCATCATCGAGGCCAGCGCCGGTCGCGTCCTCGACGACGGGCTCGCCGTGGTCGGGGTGCGCGACGTCACCCGCGAGACCCTCGAGCGCGTCGCCGCCGCCACCGTGCACGAGCGGTACGCGCTCGCTGCGCGCGGGGCACACACCGGGCTCTGGGACTGGCACGTCGAGGCCGACGAGCTCGAGGTGTCGGAGCGCTGGCTCGAGATCGTCGGTGCCGTCGGGTCGCCCACGAACGGGTCGTCGCAGCGGTGGTTCGACCGGATCCACCCCGAGGACCGGCCCACGGTCCACGCCGAGATCCGCCGCCACCTCGCAGGCGAGTCCGCCCGCCTCCGGATCGTGCACCGGCTCCGCCGGGACGACGGCCGGTGGGTCTGGGCATCGGCCTCCGCCGTGGCCACCGAGGAGTCGCCCGGCCGGCCCCGGCGCCTCGCCGGCTCCCTGACCGACGTCACCGACCTGAAGGCCCTGGAGCACTCGCTCCGGCACGCTGCCGTGCACGACGAGCTGACCGGGATCGCCAACCGGGCGCTCTTCCTGCAGCGCGTCACCGAGCTGGTCGCCGCGCCCGAGGACCGGCGTCGGCTCGCCGCCGTGCTCTTCTGCGACCTCGATCGCTTCAAGCACGTCAACGACAGCCTCGGCCACCACGTCGGCGACGAGGCCCTGCGCCTCGTCGCCGGCCGTCTCGGCGACCACGTCCGGCCCGGGGACACCTTCGCCCGCTTCGGCGGCGACGAGTTCGCCGTCCTCGCCGAGGACCTCGTCGACCCCGAGGACGCCCTCGACCTCGCTGCCGACGTCAGGCGGGCGATCCGCGAGCCCATGCGACTGCGGGGCGGCCAGACCATCTACCTCGACGTCAGCATCGGGGTGGTGCCCCTCCTGCCAGCCGACGTCGTCGTCCCCGAGGACGTGCTCCGCGACGCCGACACCGCCATGTACCGGGCCAAGGCCACCCGGCAGGCGATCCAGGTGTTCGACCCGGCCCTCCGCTCCGCCGCCGACCGGCGCCTGCGCGCCGAGGTCGAGCTGCGTGAGTCGGTCGAGTCGGAGCGGTTCACCGCGCACTTCCAGCCCATCCGGTCCCTGGACGACCACGGGATCCTGGCCGTCGAGGCCCTCGCCCGCTGCCAGCACCCCGAGCACGGCCTCCTCGAGGCCAGCACCTTCATCGACGACGCCGTCGCGGCCGGTGTGGTCGCCGAGATCAGCTGGCGGATCTTCGCCGATGCCGTCGCCGCCGCCCGCACCCTCGCCGAGGCCGGGTCGCCCATCCAGATCTGGATCAACGTCTGCGACGAGCAGTTCCAGGACCCCGGGTTCTGCGACCGGGTCCTCGACGCGGTCGCCTCGGCCGGCGTCGACCCTGGTCTGCTCTGCCTCGAGCTCACCGAGCGGGTGACCGTGCAGGACCTCCGACGGGCCGAGGACCAGCTGGCCCGCCTCCGCGGGTCCGGCATGCGCATCGCCCTCGACGACTTCGGCACCGGGCAGTCGTCCCTGGCCGCCCTCCACGAGCTGCCCCTCGACAGCGTGAAGGTCGACCAGTCCTTCGTCCAGCGGTTGAGCGCGTCGAGCACCGACCTCGTGGCCAGCATCGCCGCCGTCGCCGGCGTGCTCGGGCTCGAGTGGGTCGCCGAGGGGATCGAGACGGCCGGCCAGGAGGACCTCCTCCGCGGCCTCGGCTGCCGGACCGGCCAGGGCTACCTCCTCGGGCGAGCCCAGCCGCTCGACGCGATCCTGCGCGAGCTCCGCCGACCCTGACGCCGGCGGGACGACGTCGAGGCGGACGCCGGCTGGTGGGAGCAGCGCAGGGACCCGGCACGATGGTGCGGTGCCGACGCCCACGCCCGGACCCGCCGACGTCAAGCAGGTGATCGTGATCCGCCGCGACCTCAGGATGCGGCGGGGCAAGGAGATCGCCCAGGGGAGCCACGCCTCCAACGCCTGGCTGGCCCGCCTGGTCCGCGACGGCCTCGACGGCAGCGGCCGCCGGGCCGAGCTCGAGCTCGACGTAGTCGCGTCGGTGTGGCTCACGACCTCGAACCGCAAGATCACCCTCCAGGTCCAGACCGAGGACGAGCTGCGCGACCTGCACGCCGCGGCCCGGGCGAAGGGGCTGCGGGCCGAGCTGATCACCGACTCGGGCAAGACGGAGTTCGCGGGTGTGCCGACCGTGACGGCACTGGCCATCGGCCCCGACCTGGCCGAGGCGATCGACGAGGTCACCGGGGACCTGCGGACCTACTGACGCCTCCGCCGCCGGATCGGCGCGCGACCGGTGTCGGTGCCACCGCACCGGTCCGCCGGGCACCCTGGTGCGGTGCAGCTCCCGCTCCCGTCGCCGGATCCGACCGCCGTGCTCGACCACGTCGGGCCCGGCACCCACGTCATCGTCCCGCTGGCCAACGGCGAGCCGACGATGCTGCTCGACGTGCTCCAGGCCCACGCCGGTGCGCTCGAGGGGGTCACCGTCCACCAGATGCACGGCCTCCACGACCGTCCGTTCCTGCACGGCGCGGACCGAGGCCGGCTCGACTACCGCGCCTACTTCCTGTCCCACGTGACGCGGCCGGCCTTCCACGACGGCGGCCTCGACCTGGTGCCGTGCCACTTCTCGGAGGTGCCGCGGCTGCTCGACGACCTCGACGGCCCCCGCATCGTGCTCGCCGCCGCGTCACCCGTGGACCGCCACGGCAGCTTCAGCCTCGGCACGAACGCCGACTACGTGGCCGGGCTCATCGGTCGCGTCCCGTTCTTCCTCGAGTCGACGCCCCACATGCCCCGCACGTTCGGTCGGAACCAGGTCCACGTGTCCCAGGTCGCCGGATGGGTCGAGAGCGACCGGCCCCTCGTCGAGGTGCCGCCGAGCGAACCCGGCGACGTCGACCGGACCATCGCCGCCCACGTCGCCGAGCGCATCCCCGACGGCGCCACCATCCAGATCGGCATCGGCTCGATCCCCGACGCGATCCTCGCCGCCCTGGGCGACCACCGCGACCTGGGCCTGCACACCGAGCTGCTCACCGACGGGGTCATCCCCCTCGTCGAGTCCGGCGTGCTGAACGGCGTCCGGAAGCGGCGGCGGCCCACCAAGATGGTCGCCACGTTCGCGCTCGGCACCCGGGCGCTGTACGACTTCATGGACGAGAACACGGCGCTGGAGCTCCTCCCCGTGGACTGGGTCAACGACCCGCGGGTGATCGGCCAGCACGCCGACTTCGTGTCGGTGAACGCGACAACCGAGATCGACTTCCTCGGCCAGGCCGCCTCGGAGACCATCGACGGCCGCTACTGGTCGGGCTCGGGTGGGCAGACCGACTTCGCCCGTGGCGCCCAGTACTCCGACGGCGGGCAGGGCTTCATCGTGCTGCGCTCCACGACCTCCGACGGCACGAAGTCCCGGATCTCGGCCCAGCTGCCCCTCGGGTCCGTCGTCACCACGCTGAAGAACACCATCGACCACGTGGTCACCGAGTTCGGCGTCGCGGAGCTGCGGGGGCGCTCGCTGCGCGAGCGGGCGAGCGCCCTGATCTCCGTGGCCCACCCCCGCTTCCGGGAGGAGCTGACCGACCAGGCCCGGCGCCTCGGCTACCTCTGACCCCGTCCCGCGGCGGGCGGTCGGTCCCGGAGCAGCCAGTCGGCGGCGTCGGCGCCGACGAGCTCGGTGGTCCGGTTCCGGAGGTGGTCGACCACGTCGTCGTCGACCAGGTGGGACCAGTCCCGGCGGCCGCCGTGGGCCAGGAAGCCGACGTCGGAGCGCCAGAACCCCCGGTGGGCCTCGGGCACGACGTCGGAGGCCCGGGCCCGCATGGCGTCGAGGGTGGCCGCCTCGACCAGGTCCGCCCAGGTCGACGGGTCGGGGTCGACCCCGAGCACGGCGGCGATCGCCCGCATCGAGCCGTCGAGGTCGTCCCACAGGTCCTCGTAGTGGAGGAGGTGGACGTCGGGGTCGTCGCGACGCTCCCACGCCGCGAGCACCTGGTTGGCGAGGTCGGCGAGCGTGTCGGGGCCGCTGCCCCGTGGAGGCGACGCCGCGTCGAGGAACCAGCGCAGGTGCTCGGCGGGGTCCTCCGGGGGCTCCGGGCCGGCGAGCGCCGGGTCGTCCGGATCCGCGCCGGCGGCGAGGAGCACCTCGCGGACCCGGGCGCGCTCGGCGTTGGCCGAGTGGTCGCGGTCCGACAGCACGACGTCGAAGGGGTGCCGGAACGTGCACAGCATCGTGACCCCGGCCCGGATCGGGACGCCGTCGAGGGGCGTGTGGGTCTTCATGATCCGACGGTGGGTCTGGGCGCCGAGGCGTGCGACGAGCTCGTCGAGGGGCTGGGTGCGCATGTCGACCCACGGCGAGCGGACCTGGAGCGGCTCGGCGATCCCGTGGGCCGCGGGGTCGGTGCCGTGGAGGAGGAGGTCGACGATCACCTGGGTCCAGGTCGTGCCCGACTTCGACGGCGTCGACACGATCACGTCCCCGTCGCGCAGCTCGACGGCGTCCCATCGGCTGCTGTCGGCCATCCCGCCGAGGTAGCGGCGAGGCGCAGGGGGTGCCGTCGTCACAGCGTCGCGGTGTCCGTGTCCAGGCCGAGGGCGAGCCGACCGGCCAGCTCGTAGGTGCGCTCGGCGGCCATCGCGTGCTGGGACACCGTCGAGGCGTCCCGCAGGAGCCGCTCGAGCGGCGATCGCCGGTACACGGCCTCGCCGCCCGCGACCCGGTGGAGTCGGACCACGGCGTCGCACGCCCGCTGGGTGGCGTCGGTGACGGCGAGGCGGATGAGGCGGCGGTGCTCGACGTCGACCGGGTCGCCGGCGTCAGCGACGTCGAAGGCCGAGCCGAGGGCGTCGTCGAGGAACGCCGCCGCCGACCGGGCCGTCGCCTCGGCCCGGGCCAGGTCGAGCTGGGTGGCGGGACGGGCCGCGAGCGGCTTGCCCGAGCCCTGGGGGACCTTGACCACGGCCAGGTCGACCAGCTCCTCGATGGCCCGGTCCAGCACGCCGAGCGCCGTCGCCGCGATCCCCGAGCCGAGGAGCCCGAAGAACGACAACCGGTACAGCGGCCCGTCCTCGACCGGAACGGGGCGGGTCAGCTCGACCCATCGGCCCTCGGGGACGAAGGCGCCGCTCGCCTCGTAGTCGGTCGAGCCCGAGCCCCGGACCCCGAGGGAGTCCCAGGTGTCGAGGAAGGTGACGTCGTCGGGATCGAGGAACACGAAGGGGGCGAGGAGGCCGTCGGCACGGGGCGCAACCTCGCCCCGGTCGTCGACCAGCAGGGTCCCGCCGCCCACGACGGTGCAGTGCTGCGTGCCCGACCCCCACTGCCAGCGACCGGTCACCGACAGGCCCCCCTCGACCGGGCGGGCCCGACCGACCGGCGCGGCGAAGCCACCGGCGACAGCCCCGGGGTGGCCGAAGAGGTCCTCGGCGTGGTGGCGGGGGAGCAGACCCGCGCACAGCGACGTCGACGAGGCGATGAACGCGCACCAGGCCGCGCCCGTGTCGTGGCGGGCGAGCTCCCGGACCGCGGCCACGAGGTCCAGGGGATGGGCCTCCGGCCCGCCCAGCGACGCCGGCACCCACAGCCGGAGCATGCCGGCGTCGCGGAGGGCGGCGACGACGTCGTCGGGCAGCCGGCGCAGGGCCTCGATCTCCTCGCTGCGGTCCCGCAGCGCCGGACCGAGGTCCCGTGCGGCCTGGAGCGGGGTTCGGGTCGCCGTCGCCATCGGCCCATCGTGCCGCACGGCCACCCCCCGTCGCCGGGGTCCGCCGGTCCGGTCGGGTGCGGTCGGGTCGTCGGCCGCCGCCGGTACCGTCCCGGCATGGCTCCGACACCGGCCGTCGCCGCCTCGCCCGACCCCGACCGAGCCGGTCCCGGGCGTGGTCCGTGGGTGCCACCCCGGCCGACGCCGACGGAGCTGCTCCTCGGCGCCGGGGCGGGTGCGGCCGGACGGGCCGCCGTCCCCGTGGCCCGGGCCGTGGTCCGGTCCGGTCTGACCGGGCTGTTCCGCGGTCCGGTCGACCGGGACCCGGTCGACCCGGCTCCGGCCGACCGGGACC
>CAZCEZ010000010.1:37307-67367 GCA_964497795.1 uncultured Acidimicrobiaceae bacterium
TTCCGCGGTCCGGTCGACCGGGACCCGGTCGACCCGGCTCCGGCCGACCGGGACCGGGGCGACGCCGGCTGGTTCGGTCCCGGGTCCGCGGTGTGGCGGGTCCACGCCGACACCGCGATGTTCGTGGGCGGCATCGCCGCCCTCGCCCTCCAGGCCCTGCACCCCCTGGCCATGGCCGGGGTCACGGACCACTCGGACTTCGCCCGAGACCCGCTGGGGCGTCTGCGCCGGACGGCGTCCTTCGTCGGGGCGACGGCCTACGGGACCACGGCCGAGGCGGAGGCGGCGTGCGCCGCGGTGCGTGCCGTCCACCGGTCGGTGGTGGGTGCCGCCCCCGACGGTCGGCCCTACGCCGCTGCGGACCCCGAGCTGCTCGACTGGGTCCACGTGTCCGAGTTCGGTGCGTTCGCAGCGGCCAACCGCCGCTACGCCGCGGAGCCCGAGGACGAGGCCGGCCTCGACGCCTACGTGGACGAGGTCGGCACGATCGCCCGGGCCCTCGGCGATCCGACCCCGCCGACGTCGTGGGTCGAGCTGGACGCGCACCTGCAGGAGCACCGACGGAACCTGGCCGTGGGGGAGCAGGCCCGCAGGGCCCTGGACTTCCTCGCCGACCCGCCCTTGCCGGCCGCGGCGCGCGCCGCGTACCCGATCCTGTTCCGGGGCGCGATGGCGTGCCTCCCGCCGTGGGCCACCGACCTGTGGGGCATCGAGCGGCCGTCGCTGGCCGAGCGCGCCACGTGTCGGGCCACCGTCCGCGCCCTCGGCGCGGTGCTCGGCCGGCCGCCGGGCCTGGAGGGCGCGGAGCGACGGGTCCGGACCTGAGCGCCGGGACGGCGCCCGACCGACCGCAGATCAGGCCCCGGTCGGCGCCTGTTCGGTGGCCGGCCCGGTTGACGGCTCGCCGTCGGCGATGCCCTCGAGGAGCTCCTCGATCGGCGTGAGGTCGTCGTCGACGACGAGGTCGGGCAGGACGAGCGGGTCCTCGACCACGGTCGGCACGTCGATGCCGGCACCGGGGGTGGCGTCGTCGGTGGGGACGGTCTCCTCCGCGGGCACGGCGTCGTCGACCGGCACGGCCTCGTCGGCGATCGGCACGGCCTCGTCGGCGATCCGGGCAGCCTCGTAGGCCTCGACGGCCCGTCGGAACCCCTGGCCGTGGACGTCGCTGCCGTCGAGCTCGGGCAGCTCGATGCCGGCGGCGGCGATGGCGTCCGCGTGGTTCAGGCGCAGGCGCATGGCGGCGACGTCGTTGAAGTGGTCGCCGCCGATCTTGGCCAGCACGCCCTTGGGCCCGGTGCGGGACCCGTCGTCGCCTCCGACCTCGGCCGGTGCCGACGCCTCCACGGGGGGAGGGGGCGGCGGGGCGGCCTCGGCCCCGGGCGCCGGTGCGGCCTGGTGTGCTGGTGCGGCTCCGTGGCCCCGACCCCTGGACTCGACTCGCATGGTGACCTCCTGGTCCCGTCGTGCTCCCCACCGATCGGCTCCGGTTCCTCCGGGTTGAGCCCCGCCACACCGGGCCCGCCACCCCGGGCCCGCCACCCCATGGGCCGGTGCGTGGCTACGGTGCGGCCACCACCACCGAACGAGCCACCCAGGGGGGAGCAGATCGTGCGGGTCCCACTGACCGTCCGCGACCACATCGACCGCGCCGAGGCCGTCTACGGCGATCGGATCGCCTTCGTCGACGAGCCCGACCAGCCGGCCGAGTCGTGGGGCACCGTGACCTACGCCGAGATGGCCCGGCGGGCCCGGGCCCAGGCCGTCGCCCTCGAGCGGCTCGGCATCGCCCAGGGCGACCGGGTCGCCGTCGTGAGCCACAACTCGGCGCGCCTGCTCACCTCCTTCTTCGGGGTGAGCGCGTACGGGCGGGTGCTCGTGCCGATCAACTTCCGCCTCAACGCGGAGGAGATCCGGTACATCGTCCAGCACTCCGGGGCCCGCGTCCTGCTGATCGACCCCGCGCTCGCCGACGACCTCGCCGACGTCGAGTGCGAGCACCGCTTCGTGCTCGGCGCCGAGAGCGACGCCGTCCTGTTCCCCGACGGCGAGCACGAGCCGGCCCACTGGGAGGCCGACGAGGACGCGACCGCCACCATCAACTACACGAGCGGCACCACGGCCCGCCCCAAGGGCGTGCAGCTCACCCACCGCAACCTGTGGCTCAACGCCGCCACGTTCGGCTGGCACATGGGCGTGTCGGACCGGGACGTGTACCTGCACACCCTGCCCATGTTCCACTGCAACGGCTGGGGCATGGTCTACGGGGTCACGGCGATGGGCGGGAAGCACGTCGTGCTCCGCCAGGTCGACGGCGGCGAGATCCTCCGGCGGGTCGCCGAGCACGGCATCACGCTCCTCTGCGGAGCCCCCGCCGTCGGGTCGATCGTGCTGGACGCGGCGACGTCGCTCGACGAGGTGCCGGGTCGCGGCACGGTGCGGTGGGTGATGGCCGGCGCGCCGCCGCCCACGGCCACGATCGAGGCGGTCGAGCGGGACCTGGGCTGGGAGTTCGTGCAGATCTACGGGCTCACCGAGACGTCGCCGCTGCTGACCATCAACCGCGGTCGGGCCGAGTACGACGACCTCGCACCCTCGGAGCGGGCGCAGCGGCTCAGCCGGGCCGGCGCACCCGCGCTCGGCGTGCAGCTGCGGATCAGCGACGCCGGCGAGGTGCTGGCCCGCTCGAACGTGGTCCTCGAGGGCTACTGGGAGCAGCCCGACGCGAGCGCCGCCGCGCTCGAGGGGGGCTGGTTCCACACCGGCGACGGCGGCACGATCGACGACGAGTCGTACCTCACCATCTCGGACCGGAAGAAGGACGTGATCATCTCCGGCGGCGAGAACGTGTCGTCCATCGAGGTCGAGGACTGCCTCTTCTCCCACCCGGACGTGGCCGAGGTCGCGGTGATCGGCGTGCCCGACGAGCGCTGGGGCGAGACGGTCAAGGCCCTCGTCGTGCTCGGGCCGGGCGCGACCGCCGACGAGGCGGCCCTCATCGAGCACTGCCGGAGCCGCCTCGCGCACTACAAGTGCCCGACCTCGGTGGAGGTGCGCGACGAGCTCGCTCGGACGGCCACGGGCAAGCTGCAGAAGTTCAAGCTCCGTGCCCCGTACTGGGAGGGCCGGGAGCGGGCCGTGAACTGAGCCGGCGGCGGTGTCGGCGGTCGGGAGACCGCCGACACCGCCGGCTCGGGGTGGCAGGTGCGCGCCGCCCCGGCCTCCGGCCCCGACCCGATCAGCCCGACCAGCTGTGCAGCTCGCCGCCGCACACCGGTCGGGCGCAGGCGCGTGCCGCCCACTCGCCGGCCCCGACGTCAAGCGGGTCGTTGGCCACCACCCGGCGGGCGACGAGTCCGCCGTGGTCCCGGCTCATCGCGTCGCTGAGGACGATGCGGGGCCGGCCCGCGGGCGTCGGCAGGGTCGTCGTCGGCGCCGGCTCGACGGTGCCGGGGTCGCCCGGACCGGGGTCGCCGGTGCCGGGGTCGCCGGTTCCAGGATCGCCAGTCGTGCCGGGGTCGCCCGTGACGGGGTCGCCGATCGCGGGGTCACCCGTGCCGGGGCCGCCGGTCGCGGGGTCACCGGTGCCGGTCCCGGGGTCCCCGGTGCCGGGGTCGCCCACGGAGCCGGGGTCGCCCGTCCCCGGGAGCGGGAGCGCCGGTCCGGGGGTGCGGGGCTCGCCCGGCCGGGGCTTGGTCGGGGCGTAGGTGAACGCGAGGCGGAGGGTGACCCGGTACCCGTCGCCGTCGATCACGGTGATGTCGTAGGTCCCCTCGGGGGCGGAGGGCACGACGACGAGCAGCGAGGACGGGTTCGCCCGGGTGACCCGGGCCGGGCGTCCGCCGATCAGGACGAACGGCGAGTCCGGCAGGTTGCGGCCGTGGATCACCAGGACGCTCCCGCCGTCGGGGCGGCCCCAGGTCGGGGAGATCTTCAGCAGCGTCATGCCGGCCCGGGAGACGGGCCCGGGGCCGATCGGTGCGGGCGTCGGGGCCGGTGCGGGGGCTGCGGCCGGCGGGGTGCCGGGCGTCGAGCCGCCGCCCGGCACGGTCGTGACCGTGGGGAGGGCCCCGCCCGGTGCGCCCGTCACCGGCGACCCCGTCGTCGGGCCCGTCGTCGTGGGCGTCGACCCGCCCGTCCCGGTGCAGTTCACCGAGTCGATCGTGATGCAGCGGACCCGCGGCGTCGTGCCGCCGGTCGTGCCGCCACCGGTGGTGCCGCCACCCGTCGTGCCGCCACCCGGCGCGCCGCCGGTGGTCGGGGCATCGCCGGTGGTCGGGTCGCCTCCTGTGCCGCCGTCGGGCACGGGCCCGCCGCTGCCCGGGTCACCGGGCAGGCCGCCGTCCGCCCCGGGGTCGCCGGGCACCGGGGCACCCGGATCACCCGAACCGTCGCCCCCGTCGGGCGGGGTCGGTCCGGTGGCCGCCGGGCCGACCTGGGCGAACACGGCGGCGGCGGGGCCGTAGGCGGCGTCGGGGTCGTCGGCGTCGACGAGCTCCACCACGAAGGCGTACACGCCCTCGGGCAGGGTCAGCTCGAGGGTGGCGGTGAGGCCGCGCAGGAGCCGGGGGTCGCCGGCGGGCATCGGTGCCGAGAGGACCACCTGGGCGTGGTCGTCGGTGACGACCGACGTGCCGTCCACGGCCACGGGCAGGTCGGGCAGGCCGTAGGAGACGCCCTCGATCGCGGTCAGCACGGTGGCGCGGACCACGACGGGGCGGCTCCCGGCAACGGTCGCGTCCCGCACGGTGGAGGTCACGGCCAGGCGGCGGGACACGCCCGCGGCCAGGGAGTCCACTCCGGCGATGGTCACCTCGAAGGGTGCCCCCTCGGTCCCGGCCTCGACGCCCAGGGCCCGCGCCGCGTTCAGGCTGCCGCCGGTCGCGCTCAGCCCGAGCAGGCCGACGCGTCGGTCCACCGAGTCCAGGATCGCCCGGCGCACCTCGGCCACGCCGGCCCCCGGGTCCTGGGCCTGCACGAGCGCGACGGCGGCCGTGACGTGGGGCGCGGCCATGGAGGTGCCCTGCTTGGCGCTGTAGCCGCCGGGCACGGTCGACAGGATGTAGTGGCCGGGGGCGTGGAGGTCGACCTCCAGGTCGCCCCGGTTCGACCAGGACGGGGCGGTGCCGTCGGCCCGCATCGCCCCGACCGAGATGACGTTCTCGTGCGGGAAGGCGGCGGGGAACGTGGGCGTCGTCCCCAGGTCCTGCCCGCTGTTCCCCGAGGCCGCCACGATCAGCACCCCGTGGTCGAGCGCGTGCTGCACGGCGGCCTCGAGCCCGGGCACCTGGGCGCGCGTCGCGCCGCTGGAGCCGAAGGACGCGTTGATGACCGAGGCGCCGTTGTCGACGGCGTAGCGGATCGCCTCGGCGATGGACGCCGTCCAGGTGGAGCCGTCCTGCAGCGCCTTCAGGTTCATGATCGTCACGCCGGGGGCCAGACCCGCCACACCGATCCGGTTGTCGGGCACGGCGGCGATCGTCCCGGTGACGTGCGTGCCGTGCCCGTTGTCGACGCCGCGGTCGTCGGGGGTGTTGTCCCGGTTGAAGAAGTCCCAGCCGCGGCAGTCGTCGACGTAGCCGTTGCCGTCGTCGTCGACGCCGTTCGTGCAGTCCTCGTCGACGTTGACCCAGAAGTCGGGGAGGTCGGGGTGGTCGGTGGGCGCCCCGGAGTCGATGACGGCCACCACGACGCCGTCGCCCCGCTCCGCGCTGCGGGCCTCGGTGCCGTCGACGTCGACGTCCTCGACGCCCACGACCCCGCCGAGATCCGTGCCGCCCGGGTTGTCGAGCCCCCACAGGAGCGGTGCGTGCTCGTCGTCGGAGGACGCGTGGACGGGCACGTCCTCGGTGGCGTCGAGCCCGAGCTCGGCGGCGCGCGCCGCGAAGGCGTCGGCGTCGAGGTCGGAGGCCACCCGCCACCACCCGCCGCCGATCGGCTCGAGGTCGTGCGTGGCGGCGTCGGCGGCCAGCGCGGCCAGCCCGGCGGGCGGCTCGTCGGCGGCGACGTCGGCGGTCGGCGCGCCCGGCGCACCGCCCCGGATCGCGATCCGGGTGCCGTCGAGGAGCACGGCGACCAGGTCGCGGTCGCCGTCGCCCTCCAGGTGCTCGACGCGCTCGCCGAGCTCGGCCAGGTCGCCCATGTCGATCGTGGGCGGGACGCCGTCACCGGGGGCCGGCGGCGCGAGCGCTGGTGCGGCGTCGGTCGGCGCCGGCCCGTCCTCGGGTGCGGGCGCCCCGTCGGGCACGTGGAGCACGAAGTGGGAGCGACCGTCGTCGAGGACACCCGGGACGGGCTCGGGGAGCGGTTCGAGGGCGAAGCCGACCTCGGCGGCCGACGTCGGCACCGGGTCCCCGCCGCCGACGGCGACGACCGCCCCGGCACCCAGGGCGAGCAGCCCGATCGCGGCAGCTCCCGTGCGCAACGTCCCGCTGAGACCGTCCATGGTCGCTCCCTCTCCTCGACGGCCCCGGGACCGGGCCCGGGGCGCGAGCCTCCCTGCCCGCAGAGGTCCTCCCTCGGCCGCGCCGCCGCCACCTTTATGGAACCGTTGATTACAGACCGGTGACGACCCCTCCGCTGCGCGCGGACGAAGGGCGCGACCCGGCGGAACCGGCGGCCGAGGGGGTCGGGGGTCGTCGTCGTCCCTACGCTGCGGGACGTGGGTGGTCGACGGTGGCGTCCGGTGGTCGGGTGGGGTGGCGCAGGAGCGCGCAGCTGGCTCCGGTCCGGCGCGCTCGTCCTGCTGCTGGGCGCCGTCCTGCTCGCGTCGACGCCGGCCGCTGCGCACACCACGCTGCTGGGGGCCGTGCCCGGGCCGGGGGAGACCGTGCCGGCACCCGTCACCGAGGTCGTCCTGCGCTTCCTCGACCCGCTCGCGTCGGCGCCCGAGGTGTCGGTGGACGGCCCCGGCGGTCCGGTCGAGGTCGTCGGCACCGCGCTCGACGACGACGGGCTGGTGGCGACCACACCGATCCTGATCGACGAGCCGGGACGCTACGAGGTGGCCTACCGCTTCGTCGCAGCCGATGGCGCCCGCCAGGAGCAGGCCCACGCCTTCAGCGTGGTGGCCCCAGACGAGCTCGTCGGGACCGACTGGGGCGACTCGCTCGGCCCCGGCGCCCTCGTGGCTGCCGTGGCCGTCGCTGCGGGCGTCGCCCTGGGCGTCCGCCGTCGGCGGGCCGCCCCTCGCTGACCGCGCCGGAGGGTCGGTCCACCACCGAGCCGACCACCCGGCGGGAACAGATGTCACGAAGAGTGGGCAACGTGTCGACGAACCGCTCCAAGGCGCACGGATCGCGCGCTCTGGGGTGATCCGGCGCGAGCAGAACGCTCGCGAGCGCGCACATGGGGTGCCGCGAGTCGGTACCTTCGGGATGGAGCGGACGACCCCAGCCACTTTGGCACCGGACCAGGTGCCACTCGGTCGTCGGCCAGGAGCCAGCCATCATGCAGACGACCACCCCGACGGGCCGTCGCGCCCGTCCCACCGATCCCGTCCTCCGGCGTCCCCGGAGCCTCGTGGGACTCCTCGCCGTCCTGGCGGTCGCGCTCGGCGCGCTCGCCACGGCCGGCACCCGCGCCGAGGCCGACCCCGCCGCCCTGGTCGAGGACCTCGTTGCCGACGACGACGGTGTCGTCACCGGTGTGGTCGACGCCGGGCTGGGTCTGCTCGACGTGGTCGCCCGTGACGGCGACGCCGTCGTGCTCGCGCCCCGGGCCGGCGAGGACCGCACGGAGGCCAAGGCCGGTGCCTCCGGCTCGAACGAGCGCACGGTGCACGACGGCTACGCCACCTTCGGCGACCCCGACCTCCTCGACGCCTACACGATCCGCCTCACCGCATCACCGGGCATCGAGCAGGTGCGCCCCTACGCCGAGCGCGCCGCGGGAGGCATCCGCGACGCCGGCCAGCAGGTCGCCGTGGCCCCGGGGACCGTGGACCGCCACTCGCCGAACCAGGGCCAGATCGACATCGTCGTGTCGGAGTCGTCGCCCTGCTCGGGCTCGTGGCTCGCCTGCGGAGGCCCGACCATGGTCGAGGGGACGGTCCACTCCGGGCGGATCTGGGTCAACCCGAGGCTCCTGTCGCGCTCGGACCACGACATCGCCAACACCATCGCCCACGAGCTCGGCCACACGATGGGCCTCGCCCACTACGACGACGTCCACCGCGGCGAGGTGCAGGTCATGCACTCGTCCCGGTTCGACCACGCCAGCTACCGCAGCGGCGATCGTGACGGGATCGCCGACAACGCCGGCGTGGCCGCGCCCGCCCCGGCGCCCGCGGAGCCCCGGGTAGAGGTCCGCGACCTCCGGTACGCCGCCGGGCGCATCGGCGTCCGCGGCGTGGCCTCCGGCGTCCCCGCCGGCGGTCGCCTCCGCCTCGAGGTCGGCGGGGCCGTCTCCCAGCACCCTGCCGGCACGCCCTTCGACCTGGTCGTGGCCGCACCCGGCGGTCGCCTCGAGGCCTGCGTGACGCTCCTCGACGGCGGCGGCGGCGCCCTCGATCGGGACTGCGGCGTCCTCGACGCACCCACCGACCCCTTCGGCGAGGTGGACGTCGTGCAGGCCGGTGCCTTCACCGTCCGGATCCTCGGCTGGGCCGTCGACCCCCAGACCTCGGCCCCCGTCGACGTCGTCATCTCCGTCGACGGTCGGACCTCGACCACCGAGGCCGACCTGGCCCGCGACGACGTGGCCCGGAGCCACCCCGCCTACGGACCCGACCACGGCTTCGACGTCCGGCGGGTCATCGCGCCCGGCGTCCACGAGGTGTGCGCCGTGGCGCTCGACGTGGCCGAGGGTCGCGACGCCGTCCTGGCCTGCGTGGACGTGGCCGTCGGCGGACCGGTGACGGCGCTGCGCGGCATCGCCGCGATCTGAGGCCGCGGGCGGGGGAGCGCCGGATCCCAGGCCACACAAGGGGGATCCGCGCTCGCGACGGCGACGTTGGCCAGACTGCGGTCCGTCACCGATACCCCTCCCGAGGAGGAGCAATGAACAAGAGCGAGCTCATCGAGCAGGTCGCCAAGCAGTCCGGCGTCGACAAGGCCACCGCCACCAAGGTCCTGAACGGGTTCGAGGAGGTCGTCCTGGCCGTCACGAAGGCCGGCAAGGAGCCGATCTCCTGGACGGGCTTCCTGAAGTTCGAGCGTGGCGCCCGCAAGGCCGGCACCGCCCGGAACCCCCAGACCGGCGAGACCATCAAGACCAAGGCCAAGAAGGTCCCCAAGGTCACCATCGGGGCGGGCTTCAAGAAGGTCGTCAACAACGAGTCGCCGGCGCCCAAGCTGGCGAAGTGACGCGTGCCGATCGCTGATCGGCCGCACCACCACCACGAGCGAGACGGACCGGCGCACCACGCCGGTCCGTGTCGCGTCCGGGCCGCTGCCGACGACTGGCGTGCCGAGCCCCCGCTGCCCGAGCATGGAGCCGTGGCTCCGAGCAGCACCCGCCCCTCCCGCCCCCGAGCCGCACGCCACCGGTACCGGCGTGCCCTCGGAGCACTCGCCCTGGCGTTCGGCGTGCTGACCGGCCCGACGGCCGCGCTCCCGGTCGGCGCCGCCCCGTCGGCACCCGCCGACCACGACCTCGACGAGCCCGCCTCCACGACCTCGGTGCCGCCGACGCCGGACATCATCCCCAAGCCCAACCAGGGCGTGGCGCCCCAGGACGCCGGCGACCGGGGCGGGGCGCTCCAGACCGCGCTGTTCGTGGGGATCCTCGCCGGCGTCGGCGGGATCGGTGCCTGGGTGTGGCGCCAGAGCCGCCGCGTGCGGGTCGAGCGCGGCTACTGAGCCGGCTGCGGGGCCGGGTCGACGCCCGCTCAGGACAGGAAGTCGTCGCAGGCCGGGTCCCCGCCGAGGAAGCCGGCCCGGAACGCCCGGGTCCGCTCGAACGCGGAGGCCTCGTCGACGCCGCCGAAGGCGAGGAAGGCTTGGACGACCTCGTCGAGGTCGCCGGGGGAGAGCAGCAGCCGCTGGTCGGGCACGGCCTGGAGGAACTCGGCGGCCGAGAACGCGCCGGTGAGGCAGTCGGCGTGGAGGCCGCTGGCCCGGGCGTCGCCGTCGAGGCCGAGCTGGTCCTGGGCCACGAAGGCGTACAGCCGGGCCAGCTCGCCGCCGAACGCGAAGTCACCGATCTCGTCGAGGGAGGGGACGAGGTCGACGCCGTCGAGGTACAGGGTGTCGTCGGCCGAGCACCAGAACGACGCGAGCGCCAGGTCGTCGCCGGCCACGCGGTCGCCGCCGCAGTCGACGACGTCGACGGCGGGGTCGACCAGCTCGATCCCGCCCTCGACGGGGTCCCATCGGCGGCCCCGCTCGGCGAGCAGCTGGTCGAAGAACGACTCGAGGTCGGTCACGAGCGGTGGGACGAGGTCGGCGAGGGGGAGGTTCCCGCCGCTGCGGGCGTCGGGCAGCGAGGTGAACGGGATGGCGACGACCTCGGGCGGGCGCTCCTCGTAGTCGACGCACACCCCGAGGCCCTGCTCGAAGCCGTCCTGGAACGCCGAGATGCGGTCGAACCCCGAGCCGTGGGCGTCGGGGTCCCGGGCGCCGATGCCCACGGTGTCCCGGAGCTCGAGGAGCCCGGCGAGGGCCTGGTCGAGCGCGTCGGCGGTGGTCGCGAAGGTCGGGGCGCGGTCGTCGACGTCGGCCACCCAGGCGCCGGCGAAGCAGTCGGCCTGCAGCTCCAGGGTGATCGTGGTGCCGACGACGTCGCCCCGGGCCTGGATGGCGTGGCCGTACTCGTGGGCCATCACGAGGCCCACGGTCAGCGGGCCGAAGCGACGGGCCAGGTCGGGGATGAGGGCCACCCGGTCCCAGGCGATGAGGTCGTCGGAGGGGCAGTAGAGCGCGTTCTCGGCCACGTCCTCGTAGGAGAGGGCGACGTCGCCGCACTCGGGCAGGGGACCGGTCGGTCCGTAGGCGAGGGTCCCACCCCGCAGGGGCTCGAGCTCGATGCCGTAGGTCTCGGGCAGCGCCTCGGCCCAGAACGCGGCGACGTCGTCGAGGGCGACGGCGACGATCTCGTCGGGGTCCTCGAGCACGTCGCCGGGCGGCGCCGTGGGCTCGGTGCGCGACGGGCCCTCGTCGGCGCCCACGACGTCGTCGAAGCTGAGGTCCTCGGACAGGGCGCAGCCTGCGACGGCGAGCGTCGAGGCGACCAGGAGGGTGACCAGGCGCCGCATGGGCCGACGCTACCGGCGGCGACCCGGGGCGCGGGCCGGCTCAGTCGGCGCGCAGCTGGCGGCGTCGCCCGCGGCGAGCGGCGGCGGGTGCCTCGTCGCCCGGGACGTCGACGACGTCGTGGACGGCCGTGGGCTCCTCGGACCAGGAGCGGTCGTCGTCGTCGGCGATCTCCACGGCCGGGCCCGATGCGGCGTCCATGCGGAACCCTTCGGGCGTCGGCCGCTTCGGCGGCGGCGTGAACTCGGTGGCGAGCGGGTCGTCGCCCCGGAGTGCGGCCTGCAGCTCCCGCAGGGTCGCCTGCAGCTCGGCGCGGTCGGCCCGCTGGTTCTGGACGATGATCAGGCCGACGCCGATGACGACCAGGCACAGGCCGGCGACGCCGCCCGAGATCAGGTACGGGAACTGCGACGGCACGCGGTCGACGCTCGCTGCGCCGTTCCAGCCGAGGAACACGAGCAGGAGGCCGAACCCGCACAGGCCGACGCCGAGCTTGGAGCCCAGGTCGGAGAGGAACTGCTTCATCGGTGTCAACTCCCGAGGTAGGTGGCCCGCAGGTCGGCCGCTTCGATCTCTTCGCCCACGCCCTCGTAGACGATCGTGCCCTGCTCCATGATGAGTGCGCGGTCCGCGTAGGGGAGCACGCCCACGTTCTGCTCCACGATGACGACGGTTGTGCCGTCCTCGCAGATGCGCTTGACGACCTCGAACACGACGAGGGCGAGCGCCGGGGACAGGCCGAGGCTGGCCTCGTCGATGAGCAGCAGGCGGGGCGCCGACATGAGGGCCCGGCCGATCGCCAGCATCTGCTGCTCGCCGCCCGAGAGGGTGCCCGCCACCTGGTCGGCGCGCTCCGCGATCCGGGGGAAGTACTCGAAGACGAGGTCGCGCTGGCGCTCGAACACGCCGGCGTCGCCCCGACGGACCCAGTTGCCCATGCGGAGGTTCTCCTCCACGGTGAGGCGGGGGAACAGGCGCCGGCCCTCGGGGGACAGCGACAGCCCCGCCTCGACCAGGCTGGCCGGGCTGCGGCCCGAGATGTCCTCGCCGTCGAAGACGATGCGCCCCGACCAGGGGGCTCGCATGCCGGCGATGGTGGTGACCGTGGTCGTCTTCCCGGCGCCGTTCAGGCCGAACAGCACGGCGGTCTCGCCCTCCTCGACGGAGAAGCTGATCCCGTGGAGGACCTCGAAGTCGTAGCCGACGGTGACGTCGTGCAGCTCGAGCACCGGCATCAGACGCGCTCCGCGGCGAAGGCGGCCGAGCCCGGCTTCGCGTCCGGGTCCTCGCCCAGGTAGGCGCGCACCACGTCGGGGTGGTTGCGGACGTCGTCGGGCTGGCCCTCGGCCAGCACCTGGCCGAAGTTCAGGCAGTACATGTAGTCCGACACCCTGGTCACGAGCGGCACGTGGTGGTCGATCATGACGATGGTGAGCTGGAAGCGCTCCCGGATCTCGAGCAGGAAGTCGCCGAGCGCCTCGGCCTCCTCGGGCCCGAGCCCCGAACCGGGCTCGTCGAGCAGCAGCATGTCCGGGTCGGTGGCCAGCACGGCGGCGATCTCCAGGCGCTTCTGGATGCCGTAGGGCAGGCCCTGGACCCGCGTGCCCCACAGGTGGCCGAGGTCCATGACGTCGAGGATCTCCCGGGCGCGGGCCTCGATGCCCCGCTCGACCTCGAACGTGGTCGGGGCGCCGAACCAGCCGGCGAAGGCCCCGTAGCCCACGCTCAGGTGCTGGGCGGTCTTGATGTTCTCGCCCGCCGTGGAGCCCTTCACCAGGCCGACGTTCTGGAACGTGCGGCCCATGCCCCGCGTCGCCCGCTCGTGGACGGGCAGGTCGGTGACGTCCTCGCCGCGGTAGCGGACCCGACCCGACGTCGGGGCGTAGAAGCCGGTGATGCAGTTGAACAGCGTGGTCTTGCCGGCGCCGTTGGGACCGATGATCCCGACGATCTCCCAGCGGTCGGCGCGGAGGTTCACGTCGAGGAGCGCCTGCACGCCGCCGAAGCGGATGGAGACGTCGAGGGTCTCCAGCATCGTGCGGTCCTCGTCGGCCCCGTCGGGCGCGGTCTCATGCTCGGACATCGTTGATCACGACCTCCTTCTCGGCGGGGTGCCAGCGGAAGCGCCCGCCGGCGAGCCAGTGGGTGACCGGCTTGGCCAGCTGGCCGAAGCCACCCGGGAGGCGGGTCACCACCAGCAGGAGCAGGATCGGACCGACGAGCAGCGGGGCGAGCTCGGCGGTGAGGTCGATGGAGCGCAGCGGCTCCTCGATGCGCAGCGCGTCGATGATCACGCCGTTGCGCAGGAAGGCGAAGAAGGCCGAGCCGAGGACCACGCCGACGCGGTTCCTGAGGCCGCCGATCGTGGTCATCAGCACGAAGGTGAGCGCGAGGTTGAACGTGAAGGGGCGGGCCACCACGACGAGGTCGCGGTGGGCGAGCAGGCCACCGGCGAGCCCGGACATGAGGCCGGCGATGGTGAAGCCGATGAGCGTGTACGCCTTGGTGTCCACGCCCCACGTCTGGGCGACGCGGGGGTTCTCCCGCAGCGCGAGCAGCGCCCGGCCGGCCTTCGACTTGAGCAGCCGCCAGTCCAGGAACAGCACGCCGACCAGGAACAGCAGGCAGAAGTAGTAGTAGCGGTAGTCGGACTCGAAGCCCGTCGGGCGGGGCGCGGCGTTGCCCGCCGTACCGCCGGTGAGCGACTCGATGTTGAAGAAGCTCTCCCGGGCCATCTCCTGGTACACGAGCGTGACCAGCGCGAAGTACAGGCCCGTGAGGCGCAGGGAGATCAGCCCGAGCAGCGCGGCCTGGATGCCGCCG
The DNA here is from genome assembly GCA_964497795.1 of uncultured Acidimicrobiaceae bacterium. Lineage (GTDB taxonomy): Bacteria > Actinomycetota > Acidimicrobiia > Acidimicrobiales > Salinilacustritrichaceae > Salinilacustrithrix. The sequence goes on from CAZCEZ010000010.1 coordinate 51,323, forward strand.
ACCAGGGCGGCCACGAAGACGCCGAGGATCACCTCCTGGGACAGGTCGGTGACCACGTAGGCCGAGGTGAAGGCGCCGATCCCGACGAAGGCCGCGTGCCCGAGGGACACCTGGCCGGCGTAGCCGATCAGCACGTTGAGGCTCAGGCCGATCATGGCGAACACGACCGCCTCGGAGGCCTTGTTCACGTCGCCGGTGCCCACGGTGAAGGGCGACAGGATGTTCGCCGGGTACAGCAGCACCAGCCACACGAGCGCCAGCACGACGAGCGCCCGCAACGGCGTGACCCGCAGGCGCGGGCGGTCGGCGGCCTCGCCGTCGTCGACGGGCGCGACGACCTCGTCGGGCACCGCGTCCTGGCCCGACCCGGTCGTCCCCGACCCGGTCGGTCCGGCGGCGGTCGGCTCGGTGGCGGTCACGACGTCCCTCCGAGGAGGCCCTCGGGCTTGAACAGCAGCACGAGGAGCAGGACGAGGAACACGGTGATGGCCGAGGCCCCGGGGACGGCGTCGAAGGTGGACAGCGACCCGAAGGACTGGAGCAGGCCGATGGTCATGCCGCCGACGACGGCGCCCGGGAGGCTGGACAGACCGCCGATCACGGCGGCGGTGAAGCCGGGGATCAGGGCTGCGGAGGTGATCGTGCCGGGGCCGAAGGGCGTGCCCCCGGTGAGCATGATGCCGCCGACCGCGCCGAGGAGCCCGGCCAGGCCCCACACCAGCATCGAGATCCGCCGGGTGTCGAGGCCGATGAGCTCGGCGGCGTCGGCGTCCTGGGAGGCGGCGAGGATGGCCAGGCCGTAGGGCGAGCGCAGGAACAGCGTGAGCGCGACCACGGCGATCACGAGCACGACCAGGGTCAGGATCCGCTGGCCGGAGATGTCGACGCCGAGGCGGATGCCGTCCCACTGGGTGAGGGGGTCCAGGAACTTGCCGGCGTTCTCGGCGGTGCGCCAGAACTGCACGCCGATGGCGAGCAGGGCGATGCCCGCCGTCGCCACGAGCAGCGTCACCTTCGGGCCCTGGGACAGCGGGCGGATCACGAACCGCTCGGTGACCAGGGCCACCGCCACGCCCGAGAGGACGCCGATGACGGCGGCCACCCCGTAGGGCACGTCGATGCTGCCGACGAAGGGGATCGGGATCCCGTAGTTCGACGTGTACCAGGTGCCGTAGACGGCGACCGTGCCGAACTCGGCCTGGGCGAAGTTGAAGATGCCCGAGGACCGGTAGATGAGGACGAGGCCGATGGCGGTGAGGGAGTAGACGGCGCCGAACACCACGCCGATGACGGTGGCGTTCAGCAGGTCCGTGCCGCTGACGGCCAGCACGGCTCCCGATCCGAGGGCGGCGAGCACGTCCTAGAACCCCGACACGAAGGTGGCGATGGTCTCGTAGGAGTTCGACGCGCAGTCGGCCTGGAGCACGTGGCTCGTCGTGGCGCCGAGGTGGTTCTGGGCCGAGTAGGACACCGCGGGGAAGACGTTCGTCTCGAACGTCGCGCCGCCCTCGAGCGTCTGCACGAAGCTCTGGCGGGACACCTGCGGGCCGGCGGCGAGGAACATCTGGTGCAGGGTCTTGTTCAGGCCCCACAGGGCGATGCCGAGGTCGTCGGCGTCCACGCCCTCCGAGGAGGCCGTCGCCCGGTAGTTCGGGTCGAAGGAGTCGATCACGTCGAGCTGGGGGAAGGGCGAGAAGAAGATCGCGTCGTCGATCGAGTTGCGCGCCTGGCACCCGATCTCGGTGACCGTGTTCAGGCCCGACGAGAGGCCGGGTCCGATCCACTGCGGGTAGTAGTTCTGGCCGGCGGTCTGGGCGGCCACGTTCAGGAACGTGGTCGGGCTCGACAGGAAGTAGATGACCTCGGCCCCCGACGACGACATCGCCGCCGCGATCGACAGGGCGTCGCCCTGGTTGGCCGAGGACGGGATGCGCTGGTCGTAGACGATGTCGAAGCCGGCGCCCGACAGGGCCTGCTTGATCGAGGCGTAGGCGTCGTCGAAGGACCCCGACTCGGCCACGGCCACGCCCACGGGCACCTTCCCGAAGTCCCGCTGGATCAGCTGGACGATCGGCACGGACTGCTGGGCGTAGCTCTGGGACAGGGCGAAGTACGCCCGGACCCCGGTGAGGCCCTTCTCGTTGACGCCGCCCGACAGGTACGGGACGCCGACGGAGTTCGCGTAGTTGGCGCACGCCGTGATCTGGTCGGCGCCGCCGCCGCCCACGAGCAGGAAGACCTTGTCCTGCTCGACCATCTTCTTGCAGACCGAGACGGCCGTGCGGGGGTCGAACTGGTCGTCCTCGAAGACGACCTCGACCCGCTTGCCGAACAGGCCGCCCTCGGAGGCCTGCACGAACTTCCAGTACAGGTCGATGCCCTCCTCGAAGGAGGTCTGGGGGATGGGCGCCGCGCCGGTCACGGGCGCGTGCACGCCGATGCGGATGACGTCCTCGCCGATGCCGGTCCGGTCGCCGGGAGGGGGCGTGCCCGTGGCCTGGTCGCCGCCGGTGTCGCCACCGCCGCCGCCGGCACCGCCGCCACCACCGGTCGACTCGCCGCCGCCGCTGGTTCCGCCGCCGCCCGTGGAGCCACCCGAGCCGCCGGAGCCACCCGAGCCGCCGGAGCCGGTCGAGCCGCCCCCGGTCGAACCCGACGAGCCCCCGCCGACCGTCGTCGGCGTGTCGCCCAGGTCGTCGAAGCCGCCGGTGCCGCCGCCACCGGAGAGGTCGCCGCCCCCGGTGTCGAAGCCGCCGCCGCCACCCGCCGAGGCGCTCACCTGGGCGACGTCGGCCTTCTGGCCGCACGCAGCGAGCACGAGGAGGGCGATGGCGAGCACGGCGAGGTGCACGAGGCGCGGACGGGAGGGTGAGGTGGTCATGGTCATCGCTCCTGGGCGGCGCGGGCGCGGGCCTCGAGGGCCCGGCTGACGCCGCCACGTCGTTCGACGGTGGCGGTGGCCGGCTGCCCCACGCCCAGCCAGTACGACATGGCGAGGAGGACGAGCCCGGCGAGGGGGAACAGCAGCAGGACCGCGGCGGGGAGGTTGCCGAGGATGTCGCCGGCGCGGGAGGTGGAGATGGGCTGGGGCGCCGCCTGCTCGTCGATCGGCTCGGCGGTCGTCTCGGCCACGGTGGTCGGCGGCGCAGCGGGAGCCGGTGCCGTCGTGGGCGTCGTGGCCACGGGGCGGTTGGCGGGCGGGGGCGTGAAGGAGCTCCCCCCGCCACCCGAGCCCGACGACGTCGGGGTCGGCGTCGTCGGCGTCGTCGGGGCGAAGGCGAAGGGGTCTTCGTCGGAGCCCTCGGGTTCGACGGCGGAGAAGGCGACGTCGATGGAGTCGCCCTCCCAGATGACCTGGTAGCCGCTGGGGTCGGCCTCGGGGTCGGGCACGAGGGCGACGCCGTCGGGGCGCACGCCCGAGGTGGCGTCCAGCCACAGGGCCCCGATCTCGGTCAGGTCGAAGGTCCAGGTGCCGGCATCGGCGTCGCGCTCGCCGATCGCGGCGGCGAGCGAGCAGTCGAAGGTCGGGCGCTGGTCCCACTCGGAGTTCTCGCCGCCGACCCAGAACTCGGTGATCGGGCACGCGGCGATGGCGGCGATGTCCTCGCCGACGCCCGTGGGGGTGTCGTCCTCGACGAGGGTCAGGCTCGCCGACAGCACCGTGGAGCCGGCCGGCGCATCCGGCACGATCCCGACGGCGGCGATGGCCGTCGGCTCGCCCGGGTTGCTCGCCGTGGTCAGGGAGCCCTCCGGGACCTGGGGTGCCGGAGCGGCGATGGGGCCGGCCGGCGTGGCGATGGTGGCGGTCAGCTGGCTCCACCAGCCGGTCTTGTCGATCGTGGCGCCGACGGCCTCGGCGTCGACGGCGCGCAGCGGCAGCGCGAGCGCAGCGAGCGCGACAGCGGAGGCGGTCAGCATGTGGATGGTGCGGCGGCGCATGTGCGGGTCCCTCCCAGCATCCTCGCCGGTGGGCGCGAATCGGGCAGTCACGACGCTAACCGTCGGAGCGGCCGATGCCGCAGCCGAGCCGACATCGACCCCCCGGGGGTTCCGGGTCACCGCCGGCCGGTCCGCGCACCGGCGCCGGACCGTCGTCGTGCGCCGCGGCCTCGCCCACGACGCCGCCGGGTCCGCTCCTAGGCTCGCCGGCATGGCGGATCCCCGTGTCGACGACCAGGCCGATCGGTGGACCAACGACGTCGTCCTCTCCGACGGCACCACCGTGCGGGTGCGCCCGATCGCCCCGACCGACGGGGACGGCCTGGTCGACTTCCACGAGCGCCAGTCCCGGGAGTCGGTGTACTTCCGGTTCTTCAGCCCGAGGCCGCACCTGTCCTCGTCCGAGGTCGCCCACCTCACCACCGTGGACGGCGTCGACCGCATGGCCTTCGTCGCGACCCGGGACGACGAGCTGGTCGGGGTCGCACGCTACGACCGCTACGGCGCCGCGCCCGTCGCCGAGGTCGCGTTCTTCACCGACGACCGGATGGGCGGCCGGGGCATCGCCACGCTGCTGCTCGAGTACCTCGCCGCCCACGCCCGGGAGGTGGGCATCACCCGGTTCGAGGCGCACGTGCTCCCTGCGAACCAGCGGATGACCCGGGTGTTCCGGGCCGCCGGGTTCCGGACCTCGGCCGAGTTCGCCGACGGCGTCGTCGAGGTCACCCTCGACATCGAGCCGACCGAGGAGGCGGCCCACGCCATGGCCGAGCGCGCCGCCCGGGCCGAGCGCCAGTCCGTCGTCCGGCTCCTCGAACCCCGCTGCGTCGCCGTGGTCGGCGCCGGCCGCGCCCCGGACGGCATCGGGCACCGGGTCCTGCGGAACCTGCTCGACGGTGGCTTCCACGGTCCCGTCCACCCGGTCCACCCCGAGGCGAGCTCGGTCGCCGGGGTGCGGGCCTGGCCCACGATCGGTGACGTGCCCGACGACGTCGACGTCGCCGTCGTGTGCGTGCCGGCTCCCGAGGTCGCCGACGTGGTCGCCGCCTGCGGCCGCGCCCGCGTCAGGGCCGTCGTCGTCATCTCGGCCGGCTTCGCCGAGGCAGGCCCGGAGGGGGCCGAGGAGCAGGCCCGCGTGCTCGACACCGCACGGCGCTACGGCATCCGCGTGCTCGGCCCGAACTGCCTCGGCGTGGTGAACACCGACCCCGCGGTGTCCATGCATGCGACGTTCGCCGAGATCGACGTGCTGCCCGGGCGGACCGGGCTGCTGAGCCAGTCGGGCACCCTCGGCGGGGTCATCCTCGACCAGGCCCACCGCGTCGGCCTGGGCATCTCGTCCTTCGTCGCCGTCGGGAACAAGGCCGACCTCTCGGGCAACGACCTGCTCCTGTACTGGCTCGACGACGACCGCACCGACGTCGTGCTGCTCTACCTCGAGTCCTTCGGCAACCCGCGGCGCTTCGGGCGCAACGTCCGGCGGGTGGCCGCCCGCATGCCCGTGTTCGCCGTCCGGGCCGGTGCCGTCCTCGACCTCGACGCCGACCCGGACGTGGACCGCGACGGGTGGCTCGACGACGCCACCGTCGACGCCCTCCTCCGCCAGACCGGCGTGGTCCGCGTCCCGACGGTGCGGGCCCTGCTCGACGCCGGCCTCGTGGCCTCCACCCAGCCCGTGCCCCGCGGGCCCCGCGTCGCCGTCGTGGGGAACTCGGGCGGGTCCGGTGCCATGGCCGCCGATGCGTGCCTGCACGCGGGCCTCGAGCTCGCCCGCCTGGGCGAGGCGACGGGCGAGGTCGTGGACCGCCATCGCCTGCGGAGCCGGCCCGTGCCCGTCGACCTGCCCTTCGACGCGAGCCCCGAGGCGTACCTCGAGGTGCTCGGCGCGGTCGCCGTCGACCCGGGCGTCGACGCCGTCCTGGTGGCCCACGCCCCCCAGCGGCCGGGGGAGGACCGGATGCCCGAGGTGCTCGACCGGATCGCCGCCGAGCACCCCGACGTCCCCCTCGTGGCCTGCCTGTACGGGGAGCACCCGCCGGTGACCGACGGCGGCGTGCCCCTGTTCGACTTCCCCGACGACGCGGCCCTCGCCCTGGCCCGCTACGTGCGCCACGGGCTCTGGTTGGCCCAGGAGACCCGCGGCGAGGTGCTCGCCGCCCCCGACCCCGACGCCGTCGACGGGGTGGTGCAGGCGCTGCTCGCCGAGCGGGGCCCCGGCGCCCTCGACCCGGCCACCGCGCGTCGTGTGCTGGCCCTCGGTGGGGTCTCGCCGGTGCCCGTGATCGCCCTCGACGGGCCGGCGGCGCTCGCCTCCGTGCTCGCCGCCGCCGGGGCCGGTGGGCGCGACGGCGCGACGGCGCCGGCCGACGGGTCCGTCGCGGAGGTGCTGGCCGCCGGGCGCCTCGCCCTGAAGGCCGATCGCCACGAGTCGGGCGCGCTGACCCAGTCCTCCGGTGTCGCCCTGGACCTGCCCGACGTCGACGCCGTGGCCGAGGCGGCCGCGGCCATCGAGGCCGGGATGGGCGACGACGCCTGGCCGATGGTCCTGCAGCCCATGGTCGACCCCGGGGTCGACGTGCGGGTCGCCATCCGCACCCACCCCGTCGTCGGTCCCGTCGTCCAGGTCGGTCCCGGCGGCGGCGCGGGCCGCTACCTGGACAGCACCCGGCGGGTCCTGCCCGTCACCGACCTCGCCGTCGACGAGCTCGTCGTCGACGCCGGCCTCCACGAGCTGCTCGACGACGCGGGCCTCGGTCACCTCCGCCAGCTGGTCCGTTCATTGTGCGCGATCGTCGACGCGGCCCCGGCCATCGTCGAGCTGGTCTGCGACCCCGTGATCGTGTCGTCGACGGGCGCCGCGGTGGTCGAGCTGCGCGTCGCGCTGGCGCCCGAGCGCCCACCGGCCCCGGACGTCCGACGGCTCTGAGCTCGGGCTAGCGGGGCTCCCGGGGCAGGCCGAGCACGCGGTCGCCGAGGATGTTCCGGAGGATCTCGACCGTGCCGCCGGCCAGCTTGTAGCTCGGCGCGTAGGCGATGTTCCTGGAGACGCGGTGGGCGAGGCCGGGCTCGGCCACGGTGGCCTGCGCGCCGAGGACGCGGCCGCAGAAGTAGGCGACCCGCTCCTCGAACTCGGTGCCGATGCACTTGGTCGCGGCGGAGAACCCCTTGGGCGCCTGGTGCAGGGTCTCGCGCAGCACGAGCAGGCGACCGATGCGGTACATGGTCTCGATCTCGGCGATCTCCTGGCGCAGCAGGGGATCGGCGGTGTCGGCCACGGCGAGCACGTCGTCGAACAGGCGCTTGTTCGACACGTAGCGGTCGATCCCGCCCCGCTCGTGCTCCATCTGTCGCATGATCTGGCGGAACGAGTTGTTCTCCTCGCCGACCAGGTTCTCGACCGGGACCCGCACGTCGTCGAAGTAGATCTCGCAGAAGTGGTCGTCGTCGGTCATGTCCCGGATCGGCTTGACGGTGATGCCGGGCGAGGACATGTCCACGATGAACTCCGACAGCCCCTTGTGCTTGGGGGCGTCGGGATCGGTCCGGGCGACGAGGTAGATCCAGTCGGCGTCGGCGCCGCCGGAGTTCCAGATCTTCTGGCCGTTCACGACCCACTCGTCGCCGTCCCGCACCGCCGAGGTGCGCAGACCGGCCACGTCGGAGCCGTTGTCCGGCTCGGACATGCCGATGCACCACATCGACTCGCCCGACAGGATCCCCGGGATCCAGCGCTGACGCTGCTCGTCGGTGCCGTACTCCAGCAGCGTCGGGCCCATCTGGCGGTCCGCGAACCAGATCGTGGCGATCGGGGCGCCCTCGGCGATCAGGGCCTCGAACACGACGAAGCGCTCGAGGGCGCTGCGCCCGCCGCCGCCCCACTCGGTCGGCCATGTCATGCCCAGCCAGCCGCGGGCGGCCAGCTCCCGACCGAACTCCCGGTCGGACTGCGCGATCCAGGAGTCCTCGTGGAAGGGGCGGCCCTCGGTGGCCTTGCGGCCCACCTCGTGGGCCTCCTCGGAGAGGGCGAGCAGCTCCGGCGTCCAGGAGAAGTCCATGGGTCGACGCTAGGCCGGGTCGGGCGCCGCCCGACAGTCGATCCCGCAGGGAGCCCGACCGGGCGGTGCGGGCGTGGTCGGGCCGGGGGTCAGTCCCTGTCGGCCATGCGACCCTTCTCGACGAACATGGCGGCGTCGGCGCGCGACACCGCCTCGGACAGCGCCTCGCCGACGCCGACGTCGGCCACGCCGCACGACGCGGAGAGGGTGGAGCCGGGGACGCCGGAGCGGGTCGCGGCGACGGCGCGGCGGAGCCGGGCGGCGAGCTGGCGCCCGTCGCGGTGGGTCAGGGCGACGAACTCGTCGCCGCCGACGCGGGCGAGCAGCTCGTCGTCGTCCAGCGCGCCGCGCATGGCGGTGGCGATCCGGACGAGCAGCGCGTCCCCCGCCGCGTGCCCCAGGTGGTCGTTCACGGCCTTGAAGCCGTCGAGGTCGAGGAAGACGACGCTCGTCCACGCGGCCGGGTCCCGGGCGAAGGTGCGGGCCAGGGCGTCCCGGTTGGGGAGCCCGGTCAGGGCGTCGTGATCGGCTCGGCGACGGAGCTCGGCGAGCAGGTCGTCCCGGGCCCGCTCGGCCTCGACCTGCTCGGTGACCTCCCGCACGAGCACGGCGACGCCGGGACCGGTGCCGTCGGCGTCGATCCGGACCACGTCGAGCAGCCAGTGCCGCTCGTGGTCCGGGTCGCTGGCCAGGGCGGCGGCGAAGGCCTGGCCCGTGACCGGCTCGCCCGTCGCCAGGACCCGTGCGTACTGGTCCTGGGCGGGGCGGACGGCCTCGCCGTGGACCTCCACGGGCGTGCGGCCGAGCAGCTCGGCTGCGGGGCGGCCGTTCATGTCCTCCAGCAGCGGCGACACGGCCACGTGGTGCAGCCCGGCGTCGAACACGGCGATCGCCAGCGGGCCGTCGGCCAGCATCCCGCGTCCCAGGGCGGCCAGCCAGGCGAGGGGCGTGGCGGCGGAGCGCTCGGTCGACGGTGCGGCGGCCATGTCGCCATGGAACCACGCCGGGCCGGCACCGGGGACGCTCGGCGCGGCCCGGCCCGGTCGCTCAGGCGATCAGGACGATCTTGCCGAGCTTGCCGCCCTCGGCGAAGCGGTCGAAGGCCGCGGCCGCGTCCCGGAGCGGGAAGGTGGCCTCGACCGGGACCGTGACCCGGCCCGCCTCGACGAGGGGGAGCACGTGGCGGATCATCGCCTGCGCGGCGTTGGCCTTCTCCTCGAGGGGGCGGGCGCGCAGCGTCGAGGCCCGGACCGTGGCCCGCTTGGCCATGAGGTCGAGCAGCGAGAGCTCGACCTTCGGCCCGGCGCCGACGCCGATGACCACGATGCGGCCCCAGGTGTCGAGCGCCTGCACGTTGCCCGGCCAGTTGGGTGCCCCGACCAGCTCGAGGATGGCGTCGTAGGGCCCGGCCTCGACGAAGGCGGCGGGCTCGACGACCACGTCCGCGCCCAGGGCGGCGACGGCCTCGTGGTGCGCGACGTTGCGCACCGTCGCGGTGACCCGCGCACCCGCTGCGGCGGCGAGCTGCACGGCGCTGGTCCCGACACCGCCGGCGGCGCCGTGGACGCACACGCGCTCGCCCATGGCCAGGCCGATCTGGGAGAAGAGCGCGTCGTGGGCGGTGGTGAAGGTCTCGGCGAAGCCGCCGGCCGCAGCCCAGTCGAGGGCGTCGGGCACGGGGAGCAGGTGCCGCTCGTGGACCACGGCCAGCTCGGCCATGCCGCCGCCGCCGACCACGGCCATCACCCGATCGCCCTCGGCGAAAGCGGTCACCCCGGCGCCCGTGCCGACCACCTCGCCGGCCAGCTCGAGTCCCGGGATGTCGGGCGGGCTGCCCGGCGGCGCCGGGTAGAACCCCATGACCTGCAGCCGGTCGGCCGAGTTGATGCCGGCGGCACGGACCCGGACGAGCACCTCACCGACCCCGGGCTCGGGGTCGGGGTGCTCGAGCCAGTCCAGACGGCGGTCCTCGCCGTCGCCGACGATCGTCGCTGCGTGCACGGGGCTCCTCCCGGGTCGTCCGCCGGCCGGCGATCAGCCGCGCTGGCCGATGGGCACGTAGTCCCGCTCGCCGGCGCCGGTGTAGAGCTGGCGCGGCCGGGCGATCCGCTGCTCCTGCTCGAGGAGCTCCCACCAGTGGGCCAGCCAGCCCGACGTGCGGGGGATGGCGAAGAGCACCGTGAACATCTCCACAGGGAAGCCCATCGCCTGGTAGATGAGGCCCGAGTAGAAGTCGACGTTCGGGTACAGCTTGCGGGAGATGAAGTAGTCGTCGGAGAGGGCGACCTCCTCCAGCTTCAGCGCGATGTCCAGCAGCGGGTTCTTCCCCGTGACCTCGAAGACGTCGTCGGCCGCCTGCTTGATGATCTTGGCCCGGGGGTCGTAGTTCTTGTACACGCGGTGGCCGAAGCCCTGGAGCTTGCCCTCGCCCCGCTTGACCGACTCGACGAAGGCGTCGACGTTGTCGATCGAGCCGATCTGGTTGAGCATCTTGATGACGGCCTCGTTGGCGCCGCCGTGCCGGGGCCCGTACAGGGCGGCGGCGGCCGCCGCGGTGGCCGAGTAGGGGTCGGCGTGGGCCGAGCCGACGACGCGCATCGCGGTGGTGCCGCAGTTCTGCTCGTGGTCGGCGTGGAGGATGAAGAGGATGTCGAGGGCCTTGGCCAGCGCCGGGTTGGCGTCGTAGCGGGGCTCGGCCACCTTCCACATCATCGACAGGAAGTTGGCGGAGAAGCCGAGGCTGTTGTCCGGGTACACGAAGGGCATGCCGACGCTGAAGCGGTAGGCGGCGGCGGCCAGGGTCGGCATCTTGCCGATCAGGCGGATCACCTGCTTGTAGCGCACGGCCGGGTCGTCGATGTTCTTGGCGTTGTCGTAGAAGGTCGACAGCGCGGCGACCGAGGACACCAGCATCCCCATGGGGTGGGCGTCGTAGTGGAAGCCCTCCAGGAACCGCTTGCGCATGTTCTCGTGGATGTACGTGTGGTACGTGACGTCGTGCGTCCACTGCTCGAGCTGGGAGCTCGTGGGCAGCTCGCCGTAGAGCAGCAGGTAGGCGACCTCGAGGTACGTCGACTGCTCGGCCAGCTGCTCGATGGGGTAGCCGCGGTAGCGGAGGATGCCCGCGTCGCCGTCGATCTCGGTGATGGCGCTGCGCGTCGCCGCGGTGGTCGTGAAGGCGACGTCCTCGAACCAGATCCCCGGGAGGAGCTTGCGGAACGAGTCGGCGCTGACGCCGCCGTGCTCGATCGGGATCTCGACGGACTCGCCCGTGCGGTTGTCGGTGATCGTGATGGACTCGGCCACGCGTCGTGCCCCTTGTGGTGCGCTCTCGGATCGGACTCCGTCGGAGACTATGCGGTCGCGAGGGGCGCGACACCCGCCCGGTCGTCTCCGGGCGCGCTCGCCCGAGCGGAGCGGGCCGGACGCCGGCTCACCCGGCAGGGAGGTCGACGCCGGGGTGGCGTGGCGCCTCGTCGGCGACCAGCTCGAGGACGACGTCGCGCAGCGCTCGACCGGGAGCGGCGAGTCGACCGCTCCGCCGGCGCACGAGGCCGACGTCCCGGTGGAGCAGACCCGACACCGAGATCCGGACCCAGCTGCCGGGTGGCTCGTCCAGCGTGGCCGTCGTCGGGAGGATGGCCGGGCCGAACCCGGCGAAGGCCAGCGAGGCGACCAGCGTCATGCCGTCGACCTCGGCCACCGAGCCCAGCGTCACCCCTGCGGCCGCCGTGGCGTCGTCGAGCTCGTCGCGGAAGGCCGTGCCCCGCGGCTCGGTGACCAGCTCGAGCCCGTCAAGCTCGGCGATGTCGAGCGGCTCGGTCGAGGTCCGGGCGCGGGCGGCGAGCGGGTGGTCGGCGGGCACCACCAGGATCCGCTCCTCCTCGAAGAGCGGCTCGGCGGCCAGGTCGGGCTCGGCGACCGGGAGGTTGACGACCGCGAGGTCGAGGGAGCCGTCGAGGACCTGGGGGAGCAGCGACGTCGTGGTGGCGTCGACCACGACGACCTCGACGCCCGGGTGGCGGGCGCGCATCCGGGTGAGCAGGCTGGGCACGAGCCAGCGGCCGATCGACCCGATGACCCCGACGCGGACCGAGCCCGCCACCTCGTCGCGGAGCGCGGCCACGTCGGCGGACAGGGCGTCGAGCTCGGCCCGCACCCGCCGCGCCCGGGCGACGGCCGCCTCGCCCTCCTCGGTCAGACCTCCCGAGGAGCGGTCCACGAGGACGGCGCCCAGTTCGCGCTCGAGGCGGGCGATGTGGGTGGACACGTTCGACTGGACCGTGTGGATGGCCCGGGCGGCGGCGGAGAACGACCCGTGCTCGGCCACGGCCAGGAGGGCGTGCAGCTGCTTCAGGTCCACGGGGGTCCTCCTGGTCGGCCCGGCCGGGCGCACGGTTGCTGCGGGTCCGCGGACGGGGCCCCGGGTCCATCTTGCTACCAGATGGTAGCTATCTGTGAGAACTGTTGGACAGATATCGCGGGTGCTGGTCTAATGATCAGCACATCGCCGGTGGTCACTGTCCCCCCAAGGGCCACCGAGCGCACAGTGTGCCGGAGGGAAACCCCCCGTTCCCCCGAGCACCCCACACGAGGTGAGGAGCCGGTCCGTCCCCCCCTGGACCGGCTCCCCTCGTTCTCCCCACCCGATCCCCGCCGTCGGCCGCCTCGCGACCCGGGCGCCCCGACCGTGCGGGCGGGACCGCCCCCGGGTCGCTACCTTCGCCCCATGGCCACCCCCGCTGCGATCTTCGACCTCGACCGCACGCTGCTGCGCGGGGCGAGCGGCCCCATCCTCACCTCGGCGCTGCGCAGCACGGGCGTGCTCTCCTCCCGGACGGTCCCGGGGGAGAACCTGCTCTACAACCTGTTCAACCTCGTCGGGGAGAACCGCCCCTCGATGCTGCTGGCCCGCCAGGGCGCCCGCTTCAGCCGGGGTCAGGCCCGGGACGACGTCCGGGCCGCCGGCGAGCTCGCCGCGGAGATGCTCGTGCCGCTGCTCGAGCCGTGGGTCCCGTCGCTGATCGAGGAGCACCGGGCCGCCGGGCGGCCCTGCGTGCTCGCGACCACCTCGCCGCGGGACCTCGTCGCCCCCTTCGCCGAGGCCGTGGGCCTCGACGACTGCGTCGCCACCACCTACGGGGTCGACGACGACGGCCACTACGACGGCACCATCGACGGCCACTTCGTCTGGGGCCCCGGCAAGCTCGCCGCGGTCGAGGAGTGGTGCGACGACCACGGCGTCGACCTCGAGGCCTCCTGGGCCTACAGCGACTCCTTCTACGACCTGCCGCTGCTGTCGACGGTGGAGCACCCCACCGCCGTGAACCCCGACCCCCGGCTGCTGGTCGTGGCCACGCTGCGCCGCTGGCCGATCCGCTACCTGGACAAGCCGCCCGGCGTCCCCAAGCTGCTGGGGGCGATCGAGCCGGCCGAGGCCCTGCTGGCCCTGGCCCGCCCCGAGCTGATCCCCTACGCCCGCTTCGACATCTCCGGCACCGAGCACCTGCCCGCCGAGGGCGGCTGCATCGTGGTGGCCAACCACCGGTCCTACTTCGACACGCTGACGATGGGCCTGGTGACGGCCCGCAGCGGTCGGCCCGTGCGCTTCCTGGGCAAGAAGGAGGTGTTCGACGCACCGGTGGTGGGCCAGCTCGCCTCGGCCATGGGCGGGATCCGCGTCGAGCGGGGCAGCGGGTCCGACGAGCCGCTCCGCGCCGCAGCCGAGGCCGTGGAGGCGGGGGAGATGGTGGCGCTCATGCCCCAGGGCACGATCCCGCGCGGCCCCGCGTTCTTCGACCCCGAGCTCAAGGGTCGCTGGGGCGCGGCGAAGCTCGCCGCCATGACCAAGGCGCCCGTGATCCCCGTCGGGCTCTGGGGGACCGAGCAGGTGTGGCCCCGGTCGGCGCGCCTGCCCAACGTGCTCGCCGTCACCGACCCGCCCCTGGTGACGGCCCGCGTCGGCCCGCCCGTCGACCTCAAGCACCGGTCGCCCAACGCGGACACGGAGCGGATCATGTCCGCCATCGTCGACCTGCTGCCGCCCGAGGCGCGGGAGCGCCGCGAGCCGACGGCCGAGGAGCTGGCCCGGACCTTCCCGCCGGGCTACGACGGCGACCCGACCGCCGAGGTCGAGCGCCGCCCCGGCTCCGACACCTGAGCGGGCGCCGGCGACCCGCCGCGAGCGGGTGCGTGCCACCCGGTCGCGCGTCGCGGCGCGCCGGGTCGGACCGACCCGGCGCACCGCCTGCGACTACCCGGCGTTCTCGCCGCCACCCCGCTTCCGGATGATGTTGAGGGCCGAGCCGGCCTTGAACCACTCGATCTGGTCGGGCGACAGGGTGTGGGTCGCCTGGAACTCGTCCGTGGAGCCGTCGGGCTGGTTGACCCGCACCGTCACCGGGCGGTCGGGCGCGAGGTCGGCGAGGCCGACGACGTCGATCGTGGACTCCTCCCCGATGAGGTCGTAGGAGGCCGGGTCGGCGAAGGTCAGGGCGAGGATGCCCTGCTTCTTCAGGTTCGTCTCGTGGATCCGGGCGAAGGAGCGGGCCAGGATGACCGCCGCACCGCGGAACCGGGGCTCCATGGCGGCGTGCTCGCGGCTCGAGCCCTCGCCCATGTTCTCGTCGCCGACGGCGACCCAGCGGGTCCCCGCCTCGTGGAGGTGCTTGCAGATGTCGGGGAAGGACTCCGTGGTCCCGTGGACGGGGCACCGACCCTCGCCCGCCTCGCCCGTGAAGGCGTTGACCGCGCCCAGGTACAGGTTCCCGGAGATGTTCTCCAGGTGCCCGCGGTACTTCAGCCAGGGGCCGGCCATCGAGATGTGGTCGGTGGTGCACTTGCCCTGGGCCTTCACGGCCACCGGCATGCCGAGGTAGTCCTCGCCGCTCCAGGGCTCGAAGGGCTCGAGGAGCTGGATGCGGTCCGAGGAGGGGTCGACGACGACCTCGACGTGGGAGCCGTCGGCCGGCGGGGCCACGAAGGTGTCCTCGCCCGGATCGAATCCCTGGGGCGGCAGGTCGAGGCCGACCGGCTCGTCGAGGCGGACCTCCTCGCCCGCGTCGTTGGTGAGGGTGTCGGTGCGCGGGTCGAAGTCGAGCCGCCCGGCCAGCGCCATGGCGATGACCGTGTCGGGCGAGGTCACGAAGCTGAGCGTGTTGGGCGAGCCGTCGTTCCGCTTGGGGAAGTTCCGGTTGTAGGAGTTGACGATCGAGTTCGGCTCGTCGAGGTCGACGCCGGGGCGGGACCACTGCCCGATGCAGGGACCGCACGCGTTGGCCAGCACCTCGGCGCCGATGGCCTCGAGGTCGTCGAGGAGCCCGTCGCGCTCGATCGTCGCCCGGACCTGCTCCGAGCCCGGGGTGACCAGCAGCTTCGTCTTCGCCCGCAGGCCCTTGGCTGCGGCCTGGCGGGCCACGGACGCGGCACGGGTGATGTCCTCGTAGGAGGAGTTGGTGCAGGACCCGATCAGCGCGGCGGAGATCTCGACCGGCCAGCCCTCGGCCCTCGCCGTGTCGCCGACCTCGCTCACGAGGTGGGCGCGGTCGGGGGAGTGCGGGCCGTTGATCATGGGCTGCAGGTCCGACAGGTCGATCTCGATGACCTCGTCGAAGAACTCGCCGGGGTTCGCCAGCACCTCGGGGTCGGCCCGCAGGTCGTCGGCGACGGCGTTCGCCGCGTCGGCGATGGCCTCGCGGCCCGTCGACTTCAGGTACGCGGCCATGTTCGGGTCGAACGGGAACAGCGACGTGGTGGCGCCGATCTCGGCGCCCATGTTGCAGATCGTGCCCTTGCCGGTCGCGGTGAGGCTGTCCGCGCCCGGTCCGAAGTACTCGACGATGGCGCCGGTCCCGCCCTTGACGGTGAGGATCTCGGCGACCTTGAGGATGACGTCCTTGGCCGAGGACCAGCCCGACAGCTCGCCGGTGAGGTGGACGCCGATGAGCTTGGGCCAGCGCACGTTGAACGGGAAGCCCGTCATCACGTCGACGGCGTCCGCTCCGCCCACGCCGATGGCCACCATGCCGAGGCCGCCGGCGTTGGGGGTGTGG